>NZ_JBEPLU010000001.1:1800000-2100000 GCF_040545335.1 Phenylobacterium koreense | reverse complement strand
CGCCGCCGCCTACAACTGGGCCCTCACGCCGTCCAGCCGCCCCTATGGCCGCAACCCGCGCCTGCGCAACGTCATCCGCGACTGCCTGGCCGAAGGAAAGGCCCGCGGCGACGTCGATCCGGCCGGCGACCTTGACCTCATGGTCGACGCCCTGATGGCCTCCTACGCCTGGACATACCGGCTGGCGGCCTGGGAAAACGCCGACGCCGAGACCATGAGCGCGGTCATGGATCGCCATATCGGCCTGATCGCCGATGGCTTCCGCCCGCGTCCGTCGGAAAACGCCTAGGCTTGAGAATACATAGGCTCGCCTATCGGTTCGGGGCTAAACTGCGCGCATGAACATCTTCGCCTACCTGATCCCGATCAGCCTGATCGCCGTTACCCTCACCCTGTTCGTGGGTCTCTACGCCCTGTTCCGCGGCGGCGACTTCGGCCGGTCCTACTCGAACAAGCTGATGCGGCTTCGCGTCGTGCTGCAGGCTGTAGCGATCGCCATCCTGGTGCTGGCGGTCTGGTGGCGGACCAAGTTCGGGGGCTAGGCGGCTTGGTCACCCTGAACAAGATCTACACCCGCACGGGCGACGCCGGCGCCACGCGCCTGGCCACCGGCCAGCAGGTCTCGAAGGCCGCGCTGCGTGTGGAGGCTTACGGCGCGGTGGACGAAGCCAACGCCTGCCTCGGCCTGGCCCGCCTGCACACCGCCGCCGACTCCGACCTCGACGCCATGCTGGCCCGCGTCCAGAACGAACTCTTCGACCTGGGCGCCGACCTCGCCGCCCCGCCGCGGCCGGACGAGCCGCTGACTCTGCGAATGGTCGAGAGCCAGGTCGAGCGCCTGGAGCGCGAGATCGACGCCATGAACGCCGGGCTGCCGCCGCTCGCCTCCTTCATCCTCCCCGGAGGAACGCCGGCCGCCGCCCACCTGCATCTGGCCCGCACGGTGGCCCGGCGCGCCGAACGCGTCGCCGTCGCCATGACCGAGGCCGGCGAGACCGTCGGCCCTGCGGCCATGAAGTATCTGAACCGCCTCTCGGACTTCCTCTTCGTCGCCGCCCGTCACGCCAATGACCGCGGAGCTTCGGAAGTGTTCTGGCGCTCGGGCGCGACCCGCTAGGCCATCGCGTTTGAAACTCGTTCGTCATGGCCGGGCCGCCAGGCCCTGGCCATCCATAAACGCCGAGGGCTAGGCGGACCGGAGCGCTATTTCGCCGCGGGGCGGGTCAGGTCGCTCTGCGCGGCCCCTTCGCGGGCCTTGGCGGCCTGGGCCTCGGCCGCTTCGCGCGTGGCGTTGTCCTTGATCACCCGCCCGGTGATGTCCGAGATCAGGATCGGATGGGCGCAGGTCCGGCTGCGCCAGTCCCACCAGTCCCCGGCCTCTTCGCACTTCTGCCCCGGCCACACCCATCCCACATGATAGACGAAGACCCCCGCGCTCATCACGGCGAAGAGGCCCAGGAAGATCAGTTTCAGGCGGTCGATGGTCCGGTTCATGGCGTGCTTCTAGTTGTCGCTCGGCCGCCCTGCTAGCGGCTTCCTTCGCCGAAAATGCGGCGAACTGTTATAGCCGCCCGACTTGCAATGCTGCGGAGAACCGTTATGCCGCATCCGACCGAATTTTTCACAAAGCAAATTTGAGGCGCTAGCGACCCATGAAGGTGTTGGTCCCGGTCAAACGGGTGATCGATTCAAACGTCAAGGCCAGGGTGAAGTCCGACCAGTCGGGCGTCGACCTCGCCAATGTGAAGATGTCCATCAATCCCTTCTGCGAAATCGCAGTCGAGGAAGCCGTACGCCTGAAGGAAAAGGGCGTGGCGACCGAGGTGGTGGTCGTCTCCATCGGCCCGGCCCAGGCTCAGGAAACCCTCCGTCAGGCCCTCGCCATGGGCGCTGACCGTGGCGTGCTGGTCCAGACCGACCAGGATCTGGAGCCGCTGGAAGTCGCCAAGACCCTCAAGGCGGTGATCGCCGAGGAAAACCCGAACGTCGTCATCATGGGCAAGCAAGCCATCGACGGCGACAACAACGCCACCGGCCAGATGCTGGCGGCCCTGCTCGACTGGCCGCAGGCGACCTTCGCCTCGGCGCTCGAACTGGCCGGCGACACCGCCAAGGTGACCCGTGAAGTCGACGGCGGCCTGCAGACCATCGAGGTCGGCCTGCCCGCGATCGTCACCGCCGACCTGCGCCTGAACGAGCCGCGCTACGCTTCGCTGCCGAACATCATGAAGGCCAAGAAGAAGCCGCTCGACACCAAGGAACTCAGCGCGCTCGGCGTCGACGCCAAGCCGCATCTGAAGGTTCTGAAGGTCACCGAGCCCGCCAAGCGCTCGGCCGGCATCAAGGTGGAAACCGCCGGCGATCTCGTCGCTAACCTCAAGACCGCGGGGGTGCTCTAATGGCCGTTCTCGTCATCGCCGATCACGACAACGCGTCGCTGAAGGACTCGACCAACAAGACCGTGACCGCCGCCCTCGCCCTCTCGGGCGACGTGGACGTCCTGGTCGCCGGTAAGGACGCCAAGGCCGCTGCTGACGCCGCCGCCAAGGTCGCCGGCGTGCGCAAGGTGCTGCTGGCCGAAAGCGACGAGCTGGGTCAAGGCCTGGCCGAAGCCTTCGAAGCCACCGTCGTTCCGCTCATGGCGGGCTACGACGCGGTCCTGACCCCGGCCACCTCGCAGGGCAAGAACATCAGCCCGCGCATCGCCGCCAAGCTGGACGTCGCCCAGATCTCGGAAATCGTCGAGGTCGTCAGCGCCGACACCTTCGTGCGCCCGATCTACGCCGGCAACGCCCTGGAAACCGTCCAGTCGGCCGACGCCAAGAAGGTCATCACCGTCCGTCCGACCGCCTTCAAGGCGGCGGCTGAAGGCGGGTCGGCCTCGATCGAGAACGTCGCCGCCGGCGCCGTCTCGGCGAAGGTCAAGTTCATCGACCAGCAACTGGTGAAGTCGGCCCGTCCGGAACTGACCGGCGCCAAGATCGTCGTCTCCGGCGGTCGCGCCATGGGTTCGGCCGAAGAGTTCCAGAAGGTCATCGAGCCGCTCGCCGACAAGCTCGGCGCCGCCGTCGGCGCCAGCCGCGCCGCGGTCGACGCGGGCTACGCCCCGAACGACTACCAGGTCGGCCAGACCGGCAAGATCGTGGCTCCGGAGCTCTATATCGCCGTCGGCATCTCCGGCGCGATCCAGCACCTGGCCGGCATGAAGGACTCCAAGGTGATCGTCGCGATCAACAAGGACGCCGACGCGCCGATCTTCCAGGTCGCCGACTTCGGCCTGGTCGCCGACTACAAGGCCGCCGTGCCGGAACTGATGGACGCCCTGTCCGCCGCCGGCAAGTAAGCCCGGTCCAGTTCGGAAACGATCAAGGGGCGGCCCCGCCAGGGACCGCCCCTTTTTCATGCCCCCGACGTCTCTCCCCCAGAGCCCTTCCGCAACGGGGAGGATCCGGGCGTCTCCTATCTCCCTTCCCAAGCAGCGGAGGGAAACAGCGCTCCACACACGCTCTGCGCGACTACCCGCCTTTTCCGCCCCGCGAGCTACGCTGCGACGCAGCAAACCCTTGGCGGTCAGGCGGCTTCGCATGTTAGAAACTCGTCATAAGCGCGCCGGGGATCGCGCTGCGGCATTCGAGGCGATTTTCGGCATGGTTCAGATCAAGTCGGTTGGGATTATCGGCGCGGGCCAGATGGGCTCGGGCATCGCGCATGTCTGCGCCCTGGGCGGCTACGACGTGCTGCTGCACGACGTGAGCCAAGACAAGATCGAGGCCGGCCTGGCGCTGATCGAAAGGAACATGGCCCGGCAGGTCGCCCGCGGCATCATCGACCAGTCGGCGATGGAAGCCGGCCTCGCCCGCATCAAGGCTGCGCCCGAACTCCAGACCGTCGGCGCCACTGATCTCGCTATCGAGGCGGCCACCGAGAACGAAGACGTCAAGAAGACCATCTTCAAGGCCCTGACGCCGCACCTGGCCGAACAGACCATCCTGGCGTCCAACACCTCCTCGATCTCCATCACCCGGCTGGGCGCGGCCTCCGACCGCCCCGAGCGCTTCATCGGCCTGCACTTCATGAACCCGGTGCCGCTGATGAACCTCGTGGAGATCATCCGCGGCATCGCCACCGACGCCCCGACCTACGAGACCGCCGTCGAGTTCGCCCGTTCGCTCGGCAAGACCACCGCCAACGCCGAAGACTTCCCGGCCTTCATCGTCAACCGGATCCTGGTGCCGATGATCAACGAGGCGATCTACACCCTCTACGAAGGCGTCGGCACGGTGGACGCCATCGACACCGCCCTGAAGCTGGGCGCCAACCATCCGATGGGCCCGCTGGAGCTCGGCGACTTCATCGGCCTGGACACCGTCCTGTCGATCATGAACGTCCTCTATGACGGTCTGGCGGATTCCAAGTACCGTCCCTGCCCGCTGCTGGTGAAGTACGTCGAGGCCGGCTGGCTGGGCCGCAAGGCCGGCCGCGGCTTCTACGACTATCGCGGCGAGAAACCCGTCCCCACCCGCTAGGGCCCGGCCCCGGTGCGGCAAGCCGCGCCGGAAGCCTTTGTTAATCCATTCGACTTGCAGCGCCGACGCGGCCGATAATCGGGGCGATTCGGATTCTGCGGGCCCATGCGACAGTTCACTTCGGTGGCGCTTTCGGCCACCTACCTCTGTTTTGCGCTGATCGTCGCCCTCCTCTTGTGGCGGAACGGCGGCGGCTGGGCGGCCGGCGTCGCGGCCCTGGTCGGCGGGCTCGGCCTCTGCCTGGCCATCCACGGCCTCGTGGCCCAGACCCTGAAGCTCCGCAGCCTGCGCCGCGAATTCGAGGACGTGCGCGAAGCGCACCGCATCATGCTCGGCCAGATGGAGCAGCTCGACGGCCGCCTGGCCGAGATGGCCGAAGCCGTGAACACCGACCTCGGCCGCTCCGAGGCGATCGAGGACGAGCTGCAGATGCTGGAAGGTCTGGTCGAAGAGCTCGGCGACCGGCTGGACGAGCGGGTCGCCGCGGTCAGCGCCGCCACGCCCCTGCGCCGGGAAGAGCCGCCCCCCCGCCGCTCCGGCCTGCTGGACACCGTCCGCGACGCTCTGGCCGAGAACCGCATCGACCTCTACCTGCAGCCGGTGGTCGCGCTGCCCCAGCGCCGCACGGTCTTCTACGAAAGCTATTCGCGGCTGCGTGACGCCGCCGGTCGGGTCCTCACCCCGTCCGAATACATGGAGGTCGCTGAGGCCGAGGGCCTGGTCGCCTCCATCGACAACCTGCTGCTGTTCCGCTGCGTGCAGATCGTCCGGCGCCTGGCCAAGCAGGACCGCAAGGTCGGCATCTTCTGCAACATCTCGATCTCCAGCCTGGCGGACGACAGCTTCTTCCCGCAGTTCCTGGACCTGCTCTCGGCCAACCGCGACCTCGCCGGCGCGCTGATCTTCGAGCTCGGCCAGGACGCCTATGACCGCCGCGGCGCGGTCGAGGCCCGCAACATGGCCAAGCTGGGCGAGCTGGGCTTCCGCTTCTCCATCGACAAGGTCGTCAACCTGGACATCGACTTCCAGGACCTCGCCCGCTCCGACGTGAAGTTCCTCAAGATCGGCGCGCCCGTGCTGCTGGACGAACTTGTCGAAACCGAGGACGGCCTCGTCCTGCGCTCTATGCCCGACCTCGCCGCCCAGGACTTCGCCACCCTGACCCGCCGCTTCGGCGTCGAGCTGGTGGCCGAGAAGGTCGAGAGCGAGCGCCAGATCGTCGATATCCTCGAACTCGACATCGGCCTTGGCCAAGGCCACCTGTTCGGCGAGCCCCGCGCCATCCGCGACGCGGTCCTGACCGAGGTCGAGAGCCCGGTCTCCCTCGCCCCCGACCTGCCGGCCGCAGCCCGCGGCGGGGTCGGGCTGCTGGCCCGGCGCACGGCTGCGGCGAGCCGTCTCTGACAGCGCTGCATTGACCGCAGGCCCTGCGCGCTTTACCGCCGCGCCCATGACTGCGCCCGTCCTGATCAACGGCCTCTCGGCCGTCGCCGACCGCTACGACGTCCTGCTCTCCGACATCTGGGGCGTGATCCACAACGGCCGCGAAAGCTTCAAGCCGGCGTGCGACGCCCTCGCCCGCTGGCGGGCCGAGCGCGGGCCGGTGATCCTGATCTCCAACGCCCCGCGCCCCTCCAGCGCCGTCCACTCCCAGCTCGACCAGCTCGGCGTCCCGCGGGAAGCCTGGTCAGCCTTCATCTCCTCGGGCGACGCCACCCGCATCCTGCTCAGCGGCCGCGCGCCCGGCCCGGCCTGGGCCATCGGGCCGGAAAAGGACGCCGCGCTCTATGAGGGCCTCGACCTCACCTTCGCCGGTCCGGACAAGGCCGCCTTCATCTCCTGCACCGGCCCCTATGACGACGACGTCGAGGGCCCGGATGATTACGCCGAGCGCTTCGAAGTCGCCCTGGCCCGCAAGCTGCCGATGATCTGCGCCAATCCGGACATCGTCGTCCAGAAGGGCGACCGCCTGATCTATTGCGGCGGGGCCCTGGCCCAGCGCTACGAGCAAATGGGCGGCGAGGTGATCATGGCCGGCAAGCCGCACGCCCCGATCTATGGCCTCTGCCTCGGCGAGGCCCAGGTGCTGCTCGGCCGGCCGCTCGACCCGTCCCGGGTGCTCTGCATCGGCGACGGGATCGCAACCGACGCCAAGGGCGCCAACGACCAGGGCCTCGACATGCTCTTCGTCGCCAGCGGCATCCATGGCGCCGAGACCATCGGTCCGGCCGGCATCGATGCGACGGCCGTCGAAAGCCTGCTCGCCAAGGACGGCGCGCGGGCCACCTACGCCATCGCCGATCTGGCGTGGTGAGCAAAAGCCGCTAACTAGTAGGCGCAAGAGATAAGCGGGGTTGGGCGTGCAAGGACTATTCTTCGAGGATCTGACCGTGGGCCAGTCGGCCGAGACGACCAAGATCGTCGGAACCGCGGACGTGGAGGCCTTCGCCGCCGTCTCCGGCGACACCAATCCGGTCCATCTGGATGAGGACTACGCCCTGACCACGCCGTTCCAGGGCCGCATCGCCCACGGCATGCTGTCGGCCGCCTACATCTCCGCCGTCCTGGGCACCAAGCTTCCGGGCCCGGGCGCCATCTACCTGAACCAGTCCCTGCGCTTCCGCCGGCCGGTGAAGATCGGCGACCCGGTCGTCACCCGCGTCACCGTCCAGGCCCTGGACGAACGCCGCGCCCACGCGACCCTCGCCACCGTCTGCCAGGTGGACGGCAAGACCGTGGTCGACGGCGAGGCCGTGGTCATGGTCCCGCGCCGCCCCACGTCAAGGGTCTAGCCCATGCGTATCGTTCACGGCTGGAAGGGACTGGAAGAGGCCGACAAGCATGCGGCCGTCGCCCTCGGCAATTTCGACGGCGTCCACCGCGGCCACCAGCGGGTGATCGCCGAGGCCGCCCGCGCCGCCATGGAGCAGAAGGCGCCGCTCGGCGTCATCAGCTTCGAGCCCCATCCGCGCCAGATCTTCCAGCCGGGCGCCCCGGCCTTCCGGATCATGAAGCCCGATCAGCAGGCCCGCGCCCTGGCGGCCCTCGGCGTCGATGTCTTCTATGTCCTGGCCTTCGACCAGGAGATGGCCAACCTCACCGACCGCCAGTTCGTCGAGGACGTGCTGGTCCGCGGCCTGGGCGTTCGCCACGTGGCCGTCGGCTTCGACATCTCCTTCGGCAAGGGCCGCACCGGCAGCCCCGAGCTGATGACCAGGTACGGCCAGGAGTTCGGCTTCACCGTCTCGGTGGCCGAGGCCCTCGGCGATGGCCAGGAGAAGTTCTCCTCCACCGGCGTGCGCCAGGCCCTGCGTGAGGGCCGGCCGCAGGACGCCGCGGCGATCCTTGGCCGCCCCTTCGCCATCGAAGGCGTGGTCGAGCGCGGCCGCCAGCTCGGCCGCACCCTGGGCTATCCCACCGCCAACGTCGCCCTGACCGACTATGTGGCGCCGAGGTACGGCGTCTACGCCACCCGCACCCGCCTGCCCGACGGCCGCGAGATCGCCGGCGTCGCCAATATCGGCGTTAATCCCACCATCCCGGGCGAGATCGCGGCGCGCCTGGAAGTCTGGCTCTTCGATTTCGACGAAGACCTCTATGGCCAGGTGATCGAAACCGACCTCGTCGCCTTCCTCCGGCCGGAGCTGAAGTTCGACAGCCTCGAGGCCATGACCGCCCAGATCATGGAAGACGCCCGTCAGGCCCGCGCCCTCCTGCTTCCCGAGTTCTGACCGCCAAATTCATCCCGGTTTCGGCCGCAGGCCGAAGACCGGGGATGACGCCTTGCGTTGGCGATATCGGCCTATGTCGGCCCTCAATCCTCGATCGCCAGCACCTCGATCTCGCGCAGCTTCTCGTCCGGCCCGGTCCAGCGGAACACGTCCCCCACGGTCAGGCCGATCAGCGCCGCGCCCACCGGGGCCAGCACCGAGATCCGGTTCTCGTCCACGTCCGCCTCGCCCGGCAGGCCGACCCGCACCGTCCGCTCCTTCTGCAGCGAAAGGTCGCGATAGGTCACCTTCGAGCCCAGCCGCACGAACTTCAGCCGCCGATCGGAGTGGTCGGGCACGATGGAGAAGCGCTCCAGCTCCTCGATCAGCAGTTCGGCGCCGGGGGTCGGCGCCCGCGGCGCCTGGCTGACGGCGGTCAGCTTGTCGAAATCGCTCTCGGTCACCCGCACCTTGGGGCGGGCCTTGGTCCTGGTGGCCATGTTCAAGTTCCTGATAAGCGCGCAGGCGTAATCGCCGCCCCTCGGGGCGGTTACCGCGCAGTCGTTTGAGATATTCGTCGCGTCCTCGCCCAATCAGGGCCAAGACCACGCACGTTGTGCAGATTTCAGATGTGAGCATCCCCGAACACCCGGCGCGCAGCCGTTATGGGTCCGGGGCTAGTCTCCTTCGACTAGGCGTCCCGCATGGTGCGCTCGGCGCGGCATGTCAGCTTGAATACACATCTAGCCGTGATCCTGGCCGTACCTGACTGCGATGTCAAATCACACGGGGCCGCACCCTGGCGAGGGGCAAAGGGGCTCGCGCCCGGCCGCGCCCTCTGCTACAGCGCGGGCGATGACTTCGGTTCGGAAACCGCTGCGAATTACCCGCCCGGCGTGACGCCGGCGGACGTCCCGCTCCAGCGCGCGCCGGGTTGCACCCGCCTTCGAAGTCCCCACTAAGTTCCGAGCCAAGCTGGAAAGTCCTATGGCCGACGACGCCGAAAAGCCTTCGCGCGACTACCGCGAAACCGTCTTCCTCCCGGAAACCCCGTTCCCGATGCGCGCCGGTTTGCCGCAGAAGGAGCCGCAGATCCTGGCCAAGTGGGCGGAGCTCGACCTCTACCGCGCGGTCCGCGCCGAGCGGCAGCGCGCCGGCGCCCCGCTTTTCGTGCTGCACGACGGCCCGCCCTACGCCAACGGCGCGATCCACATCGGCCACGCCCTGCAGAAGACCCTGAAGGACTTCGTCGTCCGCTCGCGCTTCCTGCTCGGCTACGACGTCGACTACGTCCCCGGCTGGGACTGCCATGGCCTGCCGATCGAGTGGAAGATCGAGGAGGAGCTGCGCAGCCAGGGACGCCGCAAGGACGAGGTCTCCAAGGCCGAGTTCCGCACCCGCTGCCGCGAGTACGCCTCCCACTGGATCGACGTCCAGCGCGAGGGCTTCAAGCGTCTGGGCGTCATCGGCGACTGGGAAAACCGCTACGCGACCATGGACTATTCGAGCGAGGCCGCGATCGTCGCCGAGTTCCACAAGTTCGTGGCCTCCGGCCAGCTCTATCGCGGCTCCAAGCCGGTGATGTGGAGCCCGGTCGAGCGCACCGCCCTGGCCGACGCCGAGGTCGAGTACCACGACCACGTCAGCCCGACGATCTGGGTCAAGTTCCCGGTGGTCGAAGGCTCCGACGCCGCCCGCGGCGCCAGCGTGGTGATCTGGACCACCACCCCGTGGACCATCCCTGCCAACCGCGCCATCTCCTATTCCGACGGCATCGACTACGCCGTCTACGAGGTCGAGGCGATGGAAGAGGGGCTTGAGTTCGAGCCCTGGGCCAAGGCCGGCGACAAGCTGATCCTGGCCGAAAAGCTGGCGGGCGACGTCTTCAAGGCCGCCAGGATCGCCAAGGCCCGCCGCGTCGAGGCCGTCGATTGCCAGGGCATGGTCTGCGAGCATCCGCTGGCCGCCCTGGACACCCACTACGCCTTCCAGGTGCCGCTGCTCGAAGGCGACCACGTCACCGACGACGCCGGTACGGGCTTCGTCCACACCGCGCCGGGTCACGGCGCCGACGACTACCTCGTCTGGCTGGCCCATGGTCATCGCGAGATCCCCGAAACCGTCGATCCGGACGGGGCCTACTATCCGCACGTGGCGCTCTTCGCCGGCCTCAAGGTGCTGGAAACCGAAGGCAAGAAGGCCGGCAAGTTCGGCCCCGCCAACGGCGCGGTCATGGACAAGCTGATCGAGGCCGGCGCCCTGCTGGCCCGCGGCCGGCTGGAGCACTCCTACCCGCACTCCTGGCGCTCCAAGGCGCCGGTGATCTTCCGCAACACGCCCCAGTGGTTCATCCGCATGGACGAGCCGGTGGACACCAGGCAGCTCGGCGGGCGCACACTGCGCGAGACCGCGCTGGAAGCCATCGAGGCCACCACCTTCTATCCGGCCGGCGGCAAGAACCGCATCCGTTCCATGGTCGAGACCCGGCCCGACTGGCTGATCAGCCGCCAGCGGGCCTGGGGCGCGCCGCTGGCCATGTTCGTCGACAAGGAGACCGGCCAGCCGTTGCACGATCCGGCCGTCGACGCCCGTATCATCGCGGCCATCGCCGCCGAGGGCGCCGACGCCTGGTTCACCCGGCCGGTCAGCGACTTCCTGGGCGAGCACGAGCCCGAGCGCTTCGAGAAGGTCGAGGACATCCTCGACGTCTGGTTCGACTCCGGCTCGACCCACGCCTTCACGCTGGAGAACCGCGCCCACACCCGCTGGCCCGCCGACCTCTATCTGGAAGGCTCCGACCAGCACCGCGGCTGGTTCCAGTCCTCGCTGCTGGAAAGCTCGGGCACCCGCGGCCGCGCGCCCTACGACGCGATCCTCACCCATGGCTTCACCATGGACGAGAACGGCGAGAAGATGTCCAAGTCCAAGGGCAACGTCGTCGATCCGGAAGTGGTGATCCGCGAATCCGGGGCCGAGATCATCCGCCTCTGGGCGGCGATGATCGACTATTCGGACGACAGCCGCATCGGCAAGACGGTGCTGCAGACCACCTCCGACGCCTATCGGAAGCTGCGCAACACCGTGCGCTACATGCTGGGCGCCCTGGCCGACTACACGCCGGACGAGGCGGTCGAGCTCGACCAGATGCCGCCGTTGGAGCGCTTCATCCTGCATCGCCTGTGGGAGCTCGACGGCCAGGTTCGCGCCGCCTACCAGGGCTATGTCTTCCAGGACGTCATCCGGCCGCTGATCGAGTTCTGCCAGAACGAGCTCTCGTCGCTGTTCTTCGACATCCGCCGCGACAGCCTCTACTGCGACCAACCCGGCGAGCTTCGCCGCCGCGCGGCCCGCACCGTGATGGACGCGGTGTTCGAGCGCCTGACCGCCTGGCTCGGCCCGCTCATCCCCTTCACCATGGAAGAGGCCTGGACCACCCGCTATCCGCAGGGCCACTCCAACGCCCTGCGCGTGATCCCGGAGACCCCGGCCGAGTGGGCCAATCCGGCCGAGGCCGAGCGCTGGGCCAAGGTCCAGGCCGTGACCTCCGTGGTCACCGGGGCGCTTGAGATCGAGCGCCGCGAAAAGCGCATGGGCGCGGCCCTGGAAGCGGCCCCGCGCGTCCACGTCGCCGACGCCGACCTGCTGGCCGCCTTCGACGGCCTCGACGCCGCCGAGGTCTTCCGGACCAGCCAGGCGACCCTGGTCGCCGGCGAAGGCCCGGCCGAAGCCTTCAGGCTCTCCGAGGTCCCCGGCGTGGCGGTCGAGCCGCTCCGCGCCGAGGGCGCCAAGTGCGCCCGCTCCTGGCGCATCCTGCCGGAGGTCGGTTCCGACCCCCGCTATCCGGACCTCTCCCTGCGTGACGCCGCCGCGGTGGCCGCCTGGGACGCTGCGCGCGCTTGAACCTCGGCATGGGATCGACCAACAATCCGGCCCCGCAAGCTGGGGCGCAGACGGGTGAATCCTTGAAAGCAGTTTCGAAAATCGGCTGGGCCGCCTACGCGCTGGCGGCCTTCGTCATCGTCGCAGACCAGATCTCCAAGTACTGGATTCTCTACGTCTACGACCTGCCCTCGCGGTTCACCACGCCGATCGCCGGCCCGTTCTCCCTGACCATGGTCTGGAACAAGGGCGTCAGCTTCGGCCTCTTCCGCGCCGAGGTTGACCTGGCCCGCTGGGTGCTGACGATCTTCTCGGTCGGCGTGGCCATCGCTCTGGCCATCTGGGTTAGAAAGGTTCAGCGGCCGCTGCTGGGCGTCGGCCTTGGCCTGGTCATCGGCGGGGCGATCGGCAACGCCATCGACCGCGTCCGCTTCGGCGCCGTGGTCGATTTCCTCGACTTCCAGCGGCTCGGCTTCTTCCCCTGGGTGTTCAACGTGGCCGATAGCGCCATCACCGTCGGGGTGGTCTTCTTGTTGCTCGATTCCATGCGTAAGGAATCTGCGGCTTAATCGCGTTGGCGGGCGAGCCTCGCATGCGCTATCTACCGATCTCTTTACCGCTTACCGCCGGGGGGCGGCTTTCGGAGCTGAACTTGATGCGTCTGAACCGTGTGCTAGTCGCGTCCGCCTTGGTGGCGATCGCCGGCGTCAGCCTCGCGGGCTGTGGCTCGACCCGCAATGCGCTGGGCATGAGCAAGGTCACCCCTGACGAGTTCCGGGTTGTCTCCAAGGCGCCGCTCGTCGTGCCGCCGGAATACGCCCTGCGCCCGCCCGCGCCTGGCGAACCGCGCCCGCAGGAACTGCAGCCGGAAAGCGCCGCGCGCACCGCCCTGCTCGGCCAGCGTGAGGCCCAGGCCCGTTCGGACGGCGAAAAGCTGCTGGTCTCCAAGGCCGGCGCCGACAAGGCCGACCCGCTGATCCGCTACGTCGTCGACGACGAAACCGGCGGCCTCGCCCACAAGGAGAAGTCCTTCGCCGACAAGGTGATGTTCTGGAAGGACGGCCAGGCCCCGAGCCCGGCCGCCGCCGCGGCGGCCGGCGACAACGTCCCGGCCCCCCTCGATCCGGCCGCCGAGGCCAGCAAGATCAAGGACCTGACCGGCGACGCCCCGGTGGTCATCTCCCGCGAAAAGCAGACCCGCATCAAGCTGCCGGGACTGTAAGTTCAGTGTCATCCCGGTTTCGGCGTAGCCGAAGACCGGGCCCCATGAACACCTGATGGCCGCATAGTCTCCCTTCTCCCGCAAGGGGAGAAGGACAAGGCCCCCTCAATCCGCCTCGTCTCCTCCGGGCGTCCCGATCTCGTATCCCTTCGCCCGCAGGCGATCGAGCACGCCGCCCTGGCTCAACAGCGGGCGTAGCTGCACCACCGCCACGGCGTGCCCCGGCTTCTGCAGCGCCTGTTCGATGGCCGCAGCCTGGTCGGCCTTCATCTTGGCGTCGATCTTGACCGCGCCCGGCGCGGCCACCATGCAGCGGTCGTAGCCCCGCTCCACGTTCAGCGCCCCGCGCACGTCGCCCTGCGCCCAGGCTTCGGCCGCCCGTCGGACGGAGGCCGGGCCGGCCTCCACCTCGTCCAGTGCTTCCTGCAGGCAGGCTCGCTGGGCCGACTTGGAGGTCTTCACCGCCGCCCCCAGCAGCGGGCCGATGTCGTAGCTCTTCTTGTGGATCTTCAGCTTCATCGACTGAGCGATCCAGCCGATGGTCTTGGCGGGGTCCGAGGCGGTCAGCCGCACCTTGGAGCGATAGTCCCCGACCAGGGTGATCGCCGCCGCCAGTTCGTTCTTGTAGCCATAGCGCTTGGCCGGCTGCCCCGCCGCCTCGCGGGCGCGGACGAACCGGCTGCGCAGCGGCTCGGGCAGATCGTCCTCCACCGGCCCGCCCTTGATCTGGGCGGCGCGGAGCAGCGTCGTCGGCGCCCGCAGCACCCCGATCTTCACGCTGTTGAACGGCAGGATCACCTCGTTGGCGTCCTTCAGGCGCCGCTCCAGCACGCTGCGGTCCCAGCCAAAGCTCTTGGGCATCACGCTCGGCGCGCCCAGCACATAGACCGTCGTGTCGCCGTCCGAGACCCGCCACCAGGCCGGCCCCGGCAACCGCGCCGTCACCACCAGTTCCTCGACCAGGGTGCCGTCGGGATCGTTGGGGTCCTGTTGCTGGGCGGGAGTCAGCGGAACCTGCGCGGGGGCGGGCGAGACGGCGAGCGCCATCATCAGGACTGCGACGCCCAGAGCTGGAAAGCCCAGAGCTGGTTTGACCGACTTCATACGCACCTTCCGGACCAAGCCCCCCGGAATCGCCATATAGTGACGAGCAAGCCAGAGCATGACCATGCCTATCCGCCGCCTCCCGCCCGAAACCGTCAACCGCATCGCCGCCGGCGAGGTGGTCGAACGTCCTGCCAGCGCCGTCAAGGAACTGGTGGAAAACGCGCTGGATGCGGGCGCCCGTTCCATCGAGGTGCAGGCGGACGGCGGCGGCCTGACCCGCATCCTGGTCGCCGACGACGGCTGCGGCCTCTCGGCCGACGAGCTGGCCCTGGCCATCGAGCGCCACGCCACCTCCAAGCTCGGCCCCGACGACGCCGGCGACTACGACCTGCTGCACATCCACACCCTGGGCTTCCGGGGCGAGGCCCTGCCCTCCATCGGCTCGGTGGCGCGGCTGTCGATCTCCTCCCGCGCCAGGGGGCTCACCGACGCCCACGCCATCCTGGTCGAGGGCGGCGCGGTGGGCGCGGTCGCTCCCTCGGGCTTTCCCGGTCCGCACGGCGCCCGGGTCGAGGTCCGCGACCTCTTCTACGCCACCCCCGCGCGGCTGAAGTTCATGAAGTCCGAGCGGTCCGAGGCCCAGGCCATCGCCGACGAGATCAAGCGCCAGGCCATGGCGCACGAGGCGGTCTCCTTCGCCCTCGACCTCGACGGCCGCCGCACCCTGCGCCTGCCGGCCGAGAGCAAGGGGCCGGACGGGCGCCTCGCCCGCCTCTCCTCGATCATGGGCCGGGATTTCTCCGACAACGCCCTGGCCATCGACCACGAGCGCGAGGGCGTGCGGCTCACCGGGTTCGCCGGCCTGCCGACCTACAACCGCGGCAACGCCGCCCACCAGTACCTCTTCGTCAACGGCCGCCCGGTCCGCGACCGGCTGCTGCAGGGCGCCCTGCGCGGGGCCTATGCCGACTTCCTGGCCCGCGACCGCCACCCGCTGGTGGCCCTCTATCTCGAGCTCGATCCCTCTCTGGTCGACGTCAACGTCCACCCCGCCAAGGCCGAGGTCCGCTTCCGCGACCCGGCCCTGGTCCGCGGCCTGATCGTCGGCGGCCTGCGCCATGCCCTGGCCGGCGCCGGGCACCGGGCCGCCACCACCGTCGCCAGCGACACCCTCGCCAACCTCCGTCCCGGCTGGTCGCCCCAGCCCCAGCCTTCGGCCCAGGGATTCTCAGCCTGGCAGATGGGCGGCTGGGCGCCGGTGGCCCAGGCCGCACAGAGCCTGCCCGGCCTCACCGAAGTCTCCGCCCGCGCCGAGCCGGCCGAGTGGTCGCCGGCGCCCGTCGCCGCCCCGGCCGGCTTCGAGGAAGCCCCCGCCGCCATCTTCGATCCGGTCGACTTCCCGCTCGGCGCGGCCCGCGCCCAGGTGCACGAGACCTACATCGTCGCCCAGACCCGCGACGGGGTGGTCATCGTCGACCAGCACGCCGCCCACGAGCGCCTGGTCTACGAGCGCATGAAGGTCGAGATGGCCGAGGGCGGCGTCGCCCGCCAGGCCCTGCTGCTGCCCGAGGTGGTCGAGCTCGACCCCGCCGAGGCCGAGCGCGTCGTCGCCCGCGCCGAGGAGCTGGAAGCCCTGGGCCTGGTGCTGGAATCCTTCGGCCCCGGCGCGGTGCTGGTCCGCGAGACCCCGGCCCTGCTGGGCGAGACCGACGTCTCCGGCCTCGTGCGCGACATCGCCGACGACCTCTCCGAGAACGGTCAGGCCCTGGCCCTCAAGGAACGCCTGGCCGACGTCTGCGGGACCATGGCCTGCCACGGCTCGGTCCGCGCCGGCCGCCGGCTGACCGCGCCGGAGATGAACGCCCTCCTGCGCCAGATGGAGGCCACCCCCCATTCCGGCCAGTGCAACCACGGCCGCCCCACCTATGTGGAGCTCAAGCTGGCCGACATCGAGCGGCTGTTCGGCCGGCGCTAGAAAGTCCGGCTCACCACTAGGTCAGGTCGGTGCGCTTGCCGTCGAGGATCACGCCCTTCAGCCGCGCCCGGCCGTCCCGCCCCACCGACACCGCCGCGAAAGCGTTCGCCGCCTCGCCAGGCCGCCGCGCCGCCAGCGCCTTGTCCATCGCCTGAGCCTCGGCCTGGTCGGCGTGGAAGCGGTCCACGCCGATGTCCAGCGTCACCGCGTTCTGCTCGCCCTCGGCGAAGGCCGTCCGCGCGCAGTAGACCCCGCCCCGCACCGCCACCTCGCCCAGCTTCAGCGCCGCTTCCCGCGTCCTCGCGGTCCCCACGAACCGGTGATGGCCATCGGCTTTCGCCAGGGCCAGCCAGCCGCCCTCGCGATAGCTGGTGTTTCGGGCCGGGCAGTTCTGACCCGGCGCAAGCTGCTGGGTCAGCCGCAGCGACGAATAGTGCCCGGTCAGCAGGTTGCGCGGATCGACCGCCTCCATGGGCAGCAGCACTTCCTGGCCCGCCGCGCGAGCTCGGCTCTCGGACACCACAAGGCCTACCAACATCACCGCCAGCAGCAGGCCCGCCCCGAGGATTCGCCACGACAAGGCCCGGGTCATGCCTTGGCCCTCCGCCGCGCCAGGAAGCCGGCGGCCAGCGCGATCACCGCGCAGCCGGCGAACAGGCCCGCCGCCGTCATCAGCCCCAGCCCCAGGTCGAACAGGATCGTGCAGACCGCCGCGATCATCGCCACCACGCCGGCGGCGGTGACCATGCTCTGCCGGTCGCCGAGGCCCAGGGTGATGACGCCGCCGCCGATCACCAGCCAGGCCAGCCTATGGGCGATCAGCCCCGCTCCCTTGAGGTCGGTCAGCCCGGCGAACCCGAACAGCAGCAGCGCGCCCCAGACGAACCACAGGAAGAAGATCATCGCCGTCCGCCGCCCGCCGAGCTGGCGCGCGATCGCCGCCAGCCCCGCCAGCACCGCCGCCCCGGCCAGCAGCCCGCCGGTCGCCCAGCGTTCATGGACCGACAGCAGCGCGATCAGCCCGACGATCATCGCCAGGCTCGCGGCGTGCGCCAGCGGCTTGGAGTTCCACAGCCACGCCAGGGCCATGCCCACCGGCGCGGCGAAGATCAGCCAGCGGGACGCGCCGCCATCGAACTCCCCGGCGAACTCACCCAGGCCCAGCAGCGCTAGGGCCACCACCCCGGCCGCGCTCGAGCGCCCGGCGAGGGTCAGCAGGCCGGCCGCCAGCCCGGCTCCGCGCAGCGCCCGCTGCGGGTCGCCGACGATGTCGAAGATCTGGCCGGTCAGGCCGATGGCCGCGGCGTAGATGCAGGCCGCCACCGCCAGCAGGATGTTGGTCGCCAGCGGCCGCCGTCCGGTCCTGGCCGTCCAGCCCGCCGCCCCGATCACCGCCAGGAACAGTCCGAGGATCAGCGCAAATCTCGGCAGCCGTGGGATCGCGCCCCAGTTGGCGGCCACGAAGGCGATCGCCGCCGCGCCCAGCAGCAGCGCCCCGATCGCCGCCAGCACCGAGGCGGTGTCCAGCCGCCGCTCCTCGGCGACGCTGGCCAGGATCGCCTCCCGGCTCTCGACCGGTGTCAGCCCCGCCGCGATCCAGCCGTCCAGGTCCTTCGTGAGCCGAGCCTTGTAGCTCGCCATCCGCCTCCTCCGGCCTCTTCGCGCCGAACCGGAGACTCGCCCAAGCCGCCGCCGCGCGCAACCTGGGCCGAAGCCGTCACGCTCTAGCCGGCCATGGCGGCCGACGGCGCCTCGTCCTCGAACACCGCATTGATCGCCCCCAGCAGGCGCTCGGCCTTGATCGGCTTTTCGACCACGCCGTCCATGCCCTGGGCCAGATAGCCGGCCGCATCCCAGGGATCGGCGTTGGCGGTCAGGGCCAGGATCGGCACCTGCGCCGCCGCCCCGGCCAGGCCGCGGATGCGTCGGGTGGCCGCCACCCCGTCCATGTTCGGCATCTTGATGTCCATCAGCACCAGGTCGAAGCGCCCGGTGGCGGCCGCGGCCACCGCCTGCTCCCCATCCTCCACGCACTCGGTGGTGCAGCCGAACATCTCGCACAGGGTTTCGGCGACCAGGCGGTTGGTGGCGTTGTCGTCGGCGATCAGGATGTGCAGGCCCCCGGCCCCCCCGCTCAGGTCGGGCTCGGCGGCGATCTCCTCCAGCGTCGGTTCGGGCAGGTCGAACAGCGGGAAGCTGAAGCGGAAGGTCGCGCCGCCCCCGTCGCTCACCACATGGATCTCCCCGCCCATCTGCACGACCAGTTGCCGGCAGATGGAAAGACCGAGCCCCGCTCCGCCCTCGCGCACCCCCGCCTCGGTCTGGCTGAAGGGCTGGAAGATCCGCTCCAACCGGTCGGCGGGAACGCCCACTCCGCTGTCGCGCACCTCGCCTTCGATCAGCACGTGGATGTCCTGGCGCCGCGCCGCCAGCCGCACCTTCACCCCGCCGGCCTGGGTGAACTTCAGGGCGTTGCCGATCAGGTTGTTGAACACCTGCTTGATGCGGACCACGTCGCCCAGCGCCCATTGGCCGGCCGCCCCCTCGTAGGCGAACTCCAGCGAAAGCCCCTTGAGCTCCGCCCGCGCCGTCCACAGCGCCGAAAGGTCGTCCAGCAAGGCCGGAACGCAGAAACTGTCCTCGGCCAGCTCCAGTTGCCCGGCGTCGGCGCGGCTGAGGTCCAGGGCGTCGGTCAGTAGCCGCAGCAGGGTCTGGCCGGAGTCCTGGATGGTCGTCACATAGGGCTTCAGCTCCGGCTCGCTCAGCTTGCGCTGCAGGATGTCGGCGATCGCCAGCACCCCGTTCAGCGGCGTGCGGATCTCGTGGCTCATCACCGCCAGGAACTGCGACTTGGCGCTGAGCGCGGCCTGCGCCTCCTGCTTGGCCCGGTCCAGGGTCTGGGCCAGCCGGGTCATCTCCTCGGCATGGGCGCGGTTGGCGGCGTTCGTCGCCTGCAGCAGCGAAAGGCTGGAGCCCACCCCCGCATAGCGCCCGCCGCTGACCACCACGAAGCCCTTCATCACCTCGCTGGCCCGGTCGGCCAGCACCTCGCCGCAGAACTCGGCCACCCGGGTGTCGCCCTCGGCCACCAGCGGGTCGGGGTTCATCAGCAGCGAGATCGGCCGCAGGGCGTAGAGCGCCCGGCCATAATGCGCCGCCATGGCCACGAAGAAGGCGTGCCGTTCCACCAGCCCGACCGGCCGGCCGGCCTCGTCCACCACGGCGATCGCCAGGGTGTCCGGCTCGGCCTGGAACCGGTCGTAGACATGCTGCCCCTGGGTCTCCGGCGAGATCGCCGCCAGGGGCTGGATCAGATCGAGAAGCACGGCGGTCATCGGCTGGGGCTCACTCCGGACAAGCGCTGCCTTAGGGCAAGCCCGACTAATGATCGATGAATCTACTGACGGCTTATTTGCGCGCTCTTGCGCGAACGCTGTCAATAAACTGTCATATAAGCGTCAAACTCAAGCATTCGGCCCGCCAAGCCAAGTATATCTGCTCCGCCAGGCGGGACTGGACGCGCGCGGCAGCCTCGACCATCATGGCGCTCCAGCTCGAGGAGGTTTCATGTCTGAGCTTGTGTTCGAGGCCCGGGCCTAACCGCCGAGCCGGCGTCTCGCTTCAAATCGGCAGTCAGGCCCCAACGTCCGCGCCCTCGTTTTTTACGAGTTCGGCCCGGGCGCGTTTCCTCACGCCTGAATGCTGGATACTTCCTTGAACATTTCCAAGCCGCAGCAACGTACGCTGCACGCCCTGGCCCAAGGCGGCCGGATCATCATCGAACGTGACGATCGCGGCGACCTGATCGCCGCCGAATGCGTCACCCGCGACGGGTGGACGCTCTCCGACTGCGACCTCGCCGTCTTCAAGAGCCTGAAGAAGAAGCGGATGATCGCCAGCCGGAACGGCCAGCCCTACCAGATCACCCGCGAGGGCCTGGTGAACCTGCGCAGCCAGCTCGACAACCGGACCTCAGTCCGCGGCTGGTAGGCCGAACCTCAGAAAGTGGACGCGCGCGGCGCCATAGTCGCGCGCGTCCAGCTTCGTAAAACCTTCGACTTCGAAATCGGCCTCGTCGGCGCCGCGCTCGAACATCACCACCGCCCCGGGAGCCAGCCAGCCCCCGGCCGCCAGCTTGGCCAGCGCGGTCTCGCCCAGCCCCTTGCCATAGGGTGGGTCGAGGAAGGCGAGGTCGAAGGCCGGACCGTCGGCGCCAGGCCGCTGGCCAAGGTCGGTGGCGTCCCGGCGATGCACCCGCGTGCGTCCGAACAGGCCCATGGCGTCGACGTTCTGGCGGATCGCGCCGCGCGCCTGCTCGTCGGTCTCGACGAACAGGCAGAAGGCCGCGCCCCGCGACAGGGCCTCGAAGCCCAGCGCCCCGGACCCTGCGAACAGGTCGATGATCCGCTTGTCCCGCAGGCCCGGCGACCAGGCCGCGTGCTCGAGGATGTTGAAGATCGCCTGCCGCGCCCGGTCGGACGTCGGGCGCGTGCGGTCACCCTGCGGCGTGACGATGGCCTTGCCGCGGAACTCTCCCGAAACGATGCGCATCAGTCGTCCCGCTTAGGTCCCCGCGGGCCGCCTGGGCGCGGTCCGGAGCGCGGACCGCCCGAGCGGGGGCCACCAGCACGCGGGCCGCTCGGACGCGGACCATCATGACGAGGCCCCTCGGATCGCGGGCCAGCGGAGCGGGGCCCATCAAAGCGCGGGCCGCCAGGACCACCGCGGCCCTTGGGCGGGCCTTTCGGCGGGCCCGAACGCGGACGCGTGTCGTCGCGCGGCGGCCGGCCTTCGGCGCGCCCTTCCGGACGCCCTTCGCGCGGGGGGCGTCCCTCGCCGCGGAAGTCCGGACGCGCGGAACGCTCACCGCGGGGCGCGTCGCTGCGCGGGCCGCGCGGCGGGCCGCCCCAGGCGCGGGGCGCGTCGCCACGCCCTTCGCCGCGAGGCCCGGCGGCGCCGCGCGGGCGGGCGGGCTTGCCGTCGACATTGCGCGGGCCGCGCTCGATGAGGGTCGCGCCCTTGGTCCTCGGCCCATCGCCACGCGGCGGTCCCTCACGACGGGGGCCCTTCTCGAAGCGCTCGGTCCGGGCCGGACCCGCGGCGGCGGCGCGCGGCGGGGCCTTGCGCTTGGGGGCTGGCCGCGCGGGCGGCGGCGGAGCCAGCGGATCGCCCGGCGAATAGGTGCGGATGCTGCCCGGCGTGTCCCCCGGAATCCGCGACGAGCGGCGGCGCGGGGCCACCGGGACGGCCGGCGCCTGCTCCTCGCCTGGACGCGGCGCCCGGCGGCGCTTCACGGCCGGCGACTTGATCTCCACCTTCGGACGCGCCCAGCCTTCCTTGTAGGCCGGCTTCTTCTTGGCCTCGGCCTCGCCCTCGGGACGCGCGCCCGCGCCACGGCGGCCGGTGCCGTCATGCACCGCGTGGGCGCCGGCCGGAGCCTTCGGGGCCTTGAACGAGGGCCGGTCGCCGTTGGGCAGGTTTTCCGGCGCGATGTGCTCGGCCAGTTGCTCGCGGATCACCCGCGGGCCGACCTCCTCGATCTGGCCGATCGGCAGCGAGCCCAGCACGAACGGGCCATAGGACATGCGGATCAGCCGCCCGACCTCCAGGCCCACCGACTTCAGCACCCGGCGCACTTCGCGGTTCTTGCCCTCGGCCAGGGTGACGGTGATCCAGACGTTGGCCCCCTGCGGGCCGTCCTTGGCCTTGTCGATCTTGGCGTCGATGGGGCCGTACTTCACGCCCTCGACGGTCACGCCGTCCTGCAGCTTGTCGAGGTCGGCCTGGGTCACTCTGCCGCGGGCCCGAACCCGGTAGCGCCGCACGATTCCGGTCGTCGGCTGCTCCAGCGCCCGGGCCAGCTCGCCGTCGTTGGTCAGCAGCAGCAGGCCTTCGGAATTGATGTCCAGCCGCCCGATCGAGATCAGCCGCGGCAGGCCCGGCGGCAGGGCGTCGAACACCGTCGGCCGCCCCTGCGGGTCGCGGTGGGTCGTCAGGAGGTCCACCGGCTTGTGATAGCGGAACAGCCGCGTGGGCTCGGCGGCGTCCACCACCTCCCCGTCGACGGTCAGGATATCGCCCGGCTCCACCTTCACCGCGGGGGTGGTCAGCACCTGGCCATTGAGGGCCACACGGCCCTCCTCAATGAGTTTTTCGACATCTCGCCGAGAGGCTACGCCTGCTCGCGCCAGAGCCTTTGCGACGCGCTCACCTTGACCGGAGGCGGTCTCATCGTTTCGTTGGGGGTCGTGGATCATGATCATCGCACCATGCGCATCGCGCTCGCGGCGGCGCAAGACGCTGCGTCACGCGGAGAGACTCCTGTCGGCGCCGTCGTCGTCGATCCGGCGACGGGCAAGGTCATCGCCGTGGGCGCCAACGGCCCCATCGGGGCGCACGATCCCACCGCCCACGCCGAGATCGTCGCCCTGCGCGAGGCTGCGAAAAAGCTCGGCAATTACCGCCTGACCGACCTCACCCTGGTGGTCACCCTGGAGCCCTGCGCCATGTGCGCCGGGGCCATCAGCCACGCCCGCATCGGCCGCGTCGTCTTCGGGGCCGAAGACCCCAAGGGCGGCGCCGTCGTCCACGGCCCCCGCTTCTTCGAACAGCCCACCTGCCACTGGCGCCCCGCCGTCACCGGCGGCGTCCTGGCCGAAGAAAGCTCGGCCCTGCTGAAAAGCTTCTTCCAGGCCCGCCGCAAGAAGAAGGGCTGAGGCCGCCCTTTCCTTCCCCCTCGCCGGAGAAGGACCGAGGTCATCCCTCCCGATGACGTAGGGGCAGACGGCCCCTTGCCATCCCGCGCCCGCCCGGCCGATGATGCCCGTATAATTAGATCATTAGGAGGACTGCAGATGGGTCTGCTCGACGGCAAGGTCGCCATCATTACCGGCGCGGGCGGCGGATTGGGCGAAGCCTACGCCAAGCTTTTCGCAAAGGAGGGCGCGTCGGTCGTGGTCAACGACCTGGGCGGGCCGCGTGACGGCTCGGGCTCCGACAAGGGCGCGGCTCAGAAGGTCGTCGACGACATCATCGCGGCTGGCGGCAAGGCGGTCGCCAACGCCGACGACGTGTCCACCATGCAGGGCGGCGAGAACATCCTGAAGGCCGCCTTGGACAACTTCGGCCAGATCGACATCCTGGTCTGCAACGCCGGCATCCTGCGCGACAAGAGCTTCGCCAACACCTCCGAGCAGGACTGGGACCTGGTGGTGAAGGTCCACCTCAAGGGAACCTACTGCTGCACCATGCCGGTGTGGAAATGGATGAAGGACAACGGCAAGCCCGGCGTCATCATCATGACCTCCTCGACCTCCGGCCTCTACGGCAACTTCGGCCAGTCGAACTACGGCGCGGCCAAGGCCGGCATCTACGGCTTCATGCGCGTGCTCTCCATCGAGGGACGCAAGTACGGCATCCGCGTCATGGGCCTGGCCCCTGGCGCCTTCACCCGCATGACCGCCGACCTGCCCGGCCGCCAGGGCCAGGAACCTGACCCCATGTCGCTGCCCGAGAACGTCGCGCCCGGCGTGCTGTTCATGGCCTCCGACCTGGCCGCCGACCACACCGGCAAGGTGCTGGGCGTCTCCTCCCGCGGCGTGCGCGAGATCAAGATGGTCCAGACCGAAGGCTACAACCCCGGCCGCCCCTACACGGCCCAGGACGTCGCCGAACACGCCTCGCAGGTGTTCTTCGCCGAAACCAAGGAACGCACCGCCGCCAGCGCCTGACGGCTGGTCGTCTAACCTCATGTGTCATCCCGGTTTCGGCCACAGGCCGAAACCGGGCTCCATGAACGCCTGATGGCCGCCGTGAGCTCGCCTCACGCAGCCTTCACCCCCGCAGGAACAACTGCGCCGCCTGGACGAGGTACAGCGCCCCGATCCCGCTCACGATCCACCGCGTCCAGTTGCGGAAGTTCACGTCGCTCATCCGGTCGAGGATGCGCCCGCCCACCACCGTCCCGGCCATCGAGAGCGGGACGGCGATGGCGAACATCCACCAGGGCGGCAGGTCCTTGTTCGGATTGGTCAGCAGCGGCGTGCCGTAGACCAGGATCTTGGACAGGTGCGAGAAGACCTGGGTCGCGGCCTTGGTGGCCACGATCGCGTGCCGGGTCAGGCCGGTGCGGACGAAGAAGATGTCCAGCAGCGGGCCGGAGACCCCCGCCGTCAGGTTCAGGCCCGTCACCATCAGGCCGGAGACGAAGGCCTGGGGCGGATTGGCCGCGTCCAGCCTGATCCAGCGCTGCGGCAGCCACAGCAGGCCCGGCACCAGCCCCATCAGCAGGTAGAGCACCGGCTTGGAGGGCACGACCGAGATCAGCGCCACCACCCCCGCCGCCACGGCCGCGGCCGCTGCGTACCAGCCGACGATCCCCCAGCGAACGTGCCGGCTGTGCAGCGCCGCCCGCCAGCCGTTCGACGCCAGTTGCAGCAGCCCATGGGTCACGAAGGCGGCCGAGACCGGCATGACCAGCGGCAGCACGCCCATCAGCACCAGCCCGCCGGCCATGCCGAACACCCCCGACAGCGTCGCCGTCAAGAAGGCCGCGGCGATGACGAAGAGCGCTGCGGGCAGGGCCATCAGACGCTGGATCGGCGGATGGAGAAACTCATGCCGTCTGGGTCTACCCGCCCCAAGCGCAGCCGTCGAGCGCGTCCAGACGCCACGAAAAAGCCCCGGCGTTTCCGCCGGGGCTCTCGGTTCAGGCCTGACGCCCGAAGATCAGTTGCGGAACACCGCCGCGGTGGACGGGTCCTGCGGCATCTCGCGGAAGCGGCGGACCTCGTGGCGGCCGACCACCATGTGGTGCACCTCGTCCGGGCCGTCGGCCAGGCGCAGGGTGCGGGTCGAGGTGTACATCCGGGCCAGCGGGGTCTTCTGGGAAACGCCCAGGGCGCCGTGCATCTGGATCGCCTGGTCGATGATCTTGCAGACGCGCTCGGGCACCATCGCCTTGACCATGTGGATCCAGATCCGGGCCTCTTCGCGCGGCAGCACGTCCATCGCCTTGGCCGCCTTCAGGACCATCAGGCGCATGGCCTCGATCTCGATGCGCGCGCGGCTGACGATCTCGATATTGCCGCCGAGCTGGATGATCGGCTTGCCGAACGCCTCGCGGGTCAGGCCGCGGTTGACCAGCAGGTCGAGGGCCTTCTCGGCCTGGCCGATGGCGCGCATGCAGTGGTGGATACGGCCCGGGCCCAGGCGAAGCTGGCTGATCTCGAAGCCGCGGCCTTCGCCCAGCAGCATGTTGGAGGCCGGCACCCGCACGTTGTCGAACACGATGTGCATGTGGCCGTGCGGCGCGTCCGGATCGCCGAACACGTTCATCGGCCCGACGATCTTCAGGCCGGGCGCGTCGGTGGGCACCAGGATCTGCGACTGGCGCAGGTGCGGCGGGCCGTCCGGGCTCGTCTGCACCATGGTGATCATCACCTTGCAGCGCGGATCGCCGGCGCCGGAGATGTAGTGCTTCTCGCCGTTGATCACGTACTCGTCGCCGACCAGTGTGGCGCGGGTGTTGATGTTCTTGGCGTCGGACGAGGCGGCGTTGACCTCGGTCATGGCGAAGGCCGAGCGGATCTTGCCTTCGAGCAGCGGCTTCAGCCACTTCTCCTTCTGCTCGGGCGTGCCGACGCGCTCGAGCACTTCCATGTTGCCGGTGTCGGGCGCGGCGCAGTTCATCACTTCCGACGACATCGGGTTCTTGCCGAGTTCGACGGCGATATAGGCGTAGTCGAGGTTCGACAGGCCCTCGCCGGTGTGGGCGTCCGGCAGGAAGAAGTTCCACAAGCCCGCGGCCTTGGCCTTGTCCTTGGCCGCTTCCAGCACTTCGAGCTGGCCCGGCGCGTAGCTCCAGATGTCGGTCTTGCCTTCGCCCAGGCGATGGAATTCCTCGCTCATCGGCTGGACCACGTCCTTGATGAACTCGCGAACCTTGTTCAGCAGCGGCATGGCCTTGTCGGACATCCGCAGGTCGTTGAGCTCGTCCTGGGGGGTGAGCGTAAAGCTGGATTGGGGGCGGTCCGCGGTCATGGTCATCTGGTCTCTCCCTTGAGCGCCGGCGAAGGTCGCGCCTCGCAGTTGGAGGGCAACTCTGGACGCTTCCTTGGCGAAAATCAAACAAGCGTTTAATTTTTACGCCGTCAGGCGGAACCACGCGTCAAGCTCACGCGAAGATGCTCGCTCCAAGGTGCGCTCGACCGCCCCAAATGCGGCGTCATTTCGGTTTGCGAAGCAAGACCGGGCCCGATGGCCGGGAGAGATTTCCGGTCAGGCGTACAGCGGCGCGCGCTGGCTCAGCAGGACCATCGCCACCGCCAGGGCCAACACCGCAATCGCCGGGGAGAGTTTGAGGATCAACCGCATAGCCCGCAGATGGGAGTGACCGGTCGGTATCGCTAGGCCTCCTCGCCTCGAATTCCTCACAATTCACCCCGCGTGGCAGACGGCCTCGATGTTGTGGCCGTCGGGATCGAGGACGAAGGCCCCGTAATAGTTCGGGTGATAGTGCTCTCGCAGGCCCGGCGGGCCGTTGTCCCGGCCACCGGCGGCGATCGCCGCGGCGTAGAAGGCGTCGACGCTCGCCCGGTCCTTGGCGGTGAAGGCCACGTGCACGTGGCCGCTGGCGCTTCCGCCGGTCCCGATCCAGAAGTCCGGCCGGCCCGCTTCGCCATAGCCGGCGTGGGCCGAGCCGCCGGTCTGCTCGGGGCTCACCTCCATCACCACGCCGATGCCGAGCGGCGCCAGCGCCTGGTCGTAGAAGGCCCTCGCCGCCTTGAAGTCGCTGACGGTCAGACCAAGATGATCGAGCATGCGGGCCTCCTTGAGCTTGCCTGCGCCAGGCTTAACGCGCCGCCGGCCCGAAACTGTCAGCAGCGAGGCGGAAAAACGGCGCCCCGCGCGCTTGACTCCCCAAGGCCCCTTGCCTACCTCCGCCCTGCGTTAGCACTCAGGGGCTGCGGCTGCTAACGGCCGCGTCGCGGGGGCTGACCACCAGGCATTTCAACCGTCCCGAACGGAGACATACATATGGCGTTTCGTCCTCTGGGAGACCGCGTCCTCGTGAAGCGCGTCGAGGAAGAAGAGAAGACCAAGGGCGGGATCATCATCCCCGACACCGCCAAGGAAAAGCCGCAGGAAGGCGAAGTCGTCGCCGTCGGCCCCGGCGCCCGTGACGACAGCGGCAAGATCCACGCCCTCGACCTGAAGGCCGGCGACCGCATCCTGTTCGGCAAGTGGTCGGGCACCGAGGTCAAGATCGACGGTCAGGACCTGCTGATCATGAAGGAAAGCGACGTCCTCGGCGTGGTCGAATAACCACCCTCGACGCCTTCCCTCCCCATCCATCTCATTTGAAAGAGCAGAAAAATGGCCGCTAAAGACGTCTATTTCTCCTCCGACGCGCGCGACCGCATGCTGCGCGGCGT
The DNA here is from genome assembly GCF_040545335.1 of Phenylobacterium koreense. Taxonomy (NCBI): domain Bacteria; kingdom Pseudomonadati; phylum Pseudomonadota; class Alphaproteobacteria; order Caulobacterales; family Caulobacteraceae; genus Phenylobacterium; species Phenylobacterium koreense. The sequence goes on along the minus strand of NZ_JBEPLU010000001.1, from coordinate 2,072,206 downwards.
CAACACCCTCGCCAACGCGGTGAAGGTGACCCTCGGCCCCAAGGGCCGCAACGTCGTCATCGAAAAGTCCTTCGGCGCCCCGCGCTCGACCAAGGACGGCGTCTCGGTCGCCAAGGAAATCGAACTGGCTGACAAGTTCGAAAACCTCGGCGCCCAGCTCATCCGCGAAGTCGCCTCCAAGACCAACGACCGCGCCGGCGACGGCACCACCACCGCCACCGTGCTGGCCCAGGCCATCGTCGTCGAAGGCCTGAAGTCGGTCGCCGCCGGCATGAACCCGATGGACCTGAAGCGCGGCGTCGACAAGGCGGTCGCCAAGGTCATCGAAGAGATCAAGGGTTCGGCCAAGAAGGTCACCACCAACTCGGAAATCGCTCAGGTCGGCACCATCTCGGCCAACGGCGACACCGAAGTCGGTGAAATGATCGCCAAGGCCATGGCCAAGGTCGGCAACGAAGGCGTCATCACCGTCGAAGAAGCCAAGAGCCTGGAAACCGAACTCGACGTCGTCGAGGGGATGCAGTTCGACCGCGGCTACCTGTCGCCGTACTTCATCACCAACGCCGACAAGATGGAAGTCGAGCTCGACGAGCCGCTCATCCTGCTCTTCGAAAAGAAGGTCTCCTCGCTGCAGCCGCTGCTGCCGGTGCTGGAAGCCGTGGTCCAGTCGGGCCGCCCGCTGCTCATCATCGCTGAAGACGTCGAAGGCGAAGCCCTGGCCACCCTGGTGGTCAACAAGCTCCGCGGCGGCCTGAAGGTCGCGGCCGTCAAGGCGCCGGGCTTCGGCGACCGCCGCAAGGCCATGCTGGAAGACATCGCCATCCTGACCGGCGGCGAGCTGATCAGCGAAGACCTGGGCATCAAGCTCGAGAACGTCACCCTCGACATGCTCGGCCGCGCCAAGAAGGTCTCGATCACCAAGGACGACACCACCATCGTGGATGGCGTCGGCGCCAAGGACGCGATCGAAGCCCGCATCGGCCAGATCAAGCGTCAGATCGAAGAAACCACCTCCGACTACGACAAGGAAAAGCTGCAAGAGCGTCTGGCCAAGCTGGCCGGCGGCGTCGCGGTCATCCGCGTCGGCGGCGCGACCGAAGTCGAAGTGAAGGAAAAGAAGGACCGCGTCGACGACGCCCTGAACGCCACCCGCGCTGCGGTGGAAGAAGGCATTGTCCCCGGCGGCGGCGTGGCCCTGCTGAAGGCCTCCAAGATCCTCGACGGCCTGAAGGGCGACAACTCCGACCAGGACGCCGGCGTCGCCATCGTGCGCCGCGCCCTGCAGGCCCCGATCCGTCAGATCGTGGAAAACGCCGGGGTCGAAGGCTCGATCGTGGTCGGCAAGATCCTCGAGAACGACTCGGCGACCTTCGGCTTCAACGCCCAGACCGAGCAGTACGTCGACCTGGTCCAGGACGGCGTCATCGACCCGGCCAAGGTCGTCCGCACCGCCCTGCAGGACGCCGCCTCGGTGTCGGGCCTGCTGATCACCACGGAAGCGGCGATCGTCGAAAGCCCGAAGAAGAACGCGGCCCCGGCCGGCATGCCCGACATGGGCGGCATGGGCGGCATGGACTTCTAAGTCCGACGCTCAGGCGCAAATGACGAAGGGCGGGACCGCAAGGCCCCGCCCTTTTTCTTTTGCCGCAGACCCCCACCCTGGCGGCTCCGCCGCCGTCCCTCCCCACGAGGGGGAGGGAAATTAACGCCCCTCTTCTCCCTCCCCTTCATGGGGAGGGACAGATCGCGCAGCGATCAGGGTGGGGCCTGCCGAGCCGGCCGTCGTACCAACGCATCCGACACCGCATCCATCACCTCGCCGACGTCGCCCATCACCGTCCCGGCCCAGAAGCGCATCACCTCGAATCCCTCCCGGCGCAGCACGGCGTCCCGCACGGCGTCGTGCGCCGCCTGCCCGTCCTCGGCATGCTGGCCGCCATCGACCTCGACCACCAGCCGCCGGCTGAAACAGACGAAATCCAGGTAATACCCGCGGAACGGCGCCTGCCGCCGAAAGTGAAAGCCCTACGGCCGCAGCCGCTTCAGCCGGCTCCACAGCAGCACCTCCGGCGGCGACATCGAGTTTCGCAGCTCTCGCGCTCGCGATGTGGACATTCAGCAGACCCCCACCCTGGCGGCTCCGCCGCCGTCCCTCCCCACGAGGGGGAGGGAAATCATCGCCTCTTCTCCCTCCCCTCGTGGGGAGGCACAGATCGCGCAGCGATCAGGGTGGGGCCAGAACCCCTACCGCTTCGCATCCCCAATGATCACCCCGCCGGCCCAGCTCGCCAGGCCGGTGATGATGGCCGCGGCCACGCCGGACCAGAGGCCCTGCACCCAGAAGCCCGGCAGCATCCAGGCCACCAGCCCGATCATCGCCGCATTCAGCACCAGGAGGAAAAGCCCCAGGGTCACGATGGTCAGGGGCAGGGTCAGGATGAACAGGACCGGCCGCAGGATCGCGTTCACCACCCCCAGCAGCAGCGCCGCCAGCAGCAGGTCGAAGATCCCGTTGTAGCCGACCCCCCGCAACAGGAAGGCCGCAAGCGCCAGGCCCAGGGCTGCGAAGATCACGCGGGCGAAAAACCGGGCCATCAGGGCCTCCATGCTGTTTGCCGCAGAGCTTGGCGCGGTTAAGTCTCCGCCGCAACAACCCCCAGGAGACCCCAATGCCTTACGTCAACATCCGCATCACCCCCGGCGCCACCGAGGCGCAGAAGGCCGAACTGATCGCCGGTGCGACCGAGCTCCTGGTCAAGGTGCTGAACAAGAACCCGGCCACCACCTTCGTGGTCATCGACGAGGTCCCGACCGAAAACTGGGGCTCCGGCGGCATCAGCGTCGCCGAACGCAACCGCAAGGCCGGGGGCTGAAGCTTCAGCCCGAGCCCTGAGTGTCATCCCGTTTCGGCCGCAGGCCGAAGACCGGGCCCCATGAACACTGGATTTCTCAAGAGCAGACCCCGCCCTTCAAGCGCGGCGCGTATGGATCCCGGTCTGGCTTCGCAAACCGGGATGACACCTCTTTTCCGGCGCCCCGAGAGCTTCCCTAGACCTTCGCCGCTTCCAGCGCCGGCACCGTCTCGCTCAGCCGCCCGCCGATGCGGATCGGCTCGACGCGCTTGGCCAGGCCCGTCTTGTCGTCGGTCTCGACGAACACCCCGCAAACCGTCGCCGGCCCCTCGGCCGGCTTGTAGCGGCCGCCGGATATCCTCGTGGTGAAGCGCCGCAGCGGCTCTTCCTTCTGGTTGCCGATGACGCTGTCGTAGTCGGCGCAGGCCCCGGCGTCGGTCTGGTAGGCGGTGCCGCCGGGCAGGATCTGGCTGTCGGCGGTCGGCACATGAGTGTGGGTCCCCACCACCAGGCTCGCCCGTCCGTCGCAGAAGTGGCCCATCGCCATCTTCTCCGAGGTCGCCTCGGCGTGCATGTCGACCACCACGGCGTCGGCCACCAGGCCCAGGGGCGCCTTTTCCAGCTCCCGGTCCACCGCCGCGAACGGGTCGTCCAGCGAATCCATGTGGACCCGGCCCAGCAGGTTGATCACCATGATCCGCTTGCCCTCGCGGGTGACGAACAGGTTCGCCCCCCGGCCGGGTGCGTCGGCCAGCACCGGATAGTTCAGCGGCCGGATCAGTCGCGGCTCGCGCACGATGTAGGTCAGGGCTTCCTTCTGGTCCCAGGAGTGGTTGCCCAGGGTCAGGCAGTCGGCGCCGGCGTCGAACAGTTCGCTGGCCGTCCGCTCGGTGATCCCGAAACCAGCCGCAGCGTTCTCGGCGTTGATGATGACGAACTCGAGGTCCAGTCGGCGGCGAAGGGCGGGCAGATGGTCGGCCAAGCCGTCGCGGCCGGCCCGGCCCACCACGTCGCCGAAGAAGGCAAAGCGCATGCAGGATTAGTCCTTTCGGGCCTCGATATACCCGCTTTCGGTCAAAATGGCGTCCAGCCTTTGATCGTGCGGCTCGGCGGGCAGCCCCTCGACCTCCTGGCCGGCATAGGCCAGCCCCAGGACGAACACCGGGCCCTTGGCCCGCAGCGCCTCGATCGTGCGGTCATAGTGCCCCCCGCCCTGGCCCAGGCGCGCGCCGCTGCGGTCGAAGGCCAGCAGCGGGCAAATCACCAGGCCGGGCCGCACCTGCGGGGCGCTGGCCGGCGGCGAGGGCACGCCGAAGGCGTCCACCTCGGGAACGTCGTCGGCCCGCCAGGCTCGGAAGATCAGCGGCGCCTCGGCGGCCACCGTCACCGGCAGGGCCAGCCTGCGCCCTGCGCGCATCAGCCGCGCCGCCAGCGGGGCCGGATCGAGCTCCGATCCCAGCGCGTGATAGCTGGAGAACCATTCGAAGGCCGGCAGCCGCTCGAGCGGCAGGGCCGCGGCCGCGGCCTCCGCCGCATCGGGCCGCGCCGCATCCAGCGCCCGCCGCCGCTTGCGCAGCCGGGCCCGCAGTTTCGCCTTGTCGGAAAGATCGCTCACCGCGCCACATATAGCGCGAAGGGTGGCGGCGCCGCGAGAGCCGTGAAGGTCGGTTTAATCCCCTCGACCTGGCTAACCAGGTGGGCGCCGTAGTGCCAGGGCCCACGGGCCCAAGCAGGGACAGCTCCCTTCGAAGAAATAAGGTCGCTGGGATAGATTGCCTTCGACGCGAACCGCAGCACGACCCGCCGGACGTGAAGGTAGGGCCGCCGAGCGCCGGTAACAAGCGCGGCTCGTCCAAATCCTCTCCCGCTGGGATCGCATCGAACGAGGGGGACTAGCCGTTCGCCAGCTTCTCGATCCGCTTGGCGGCGCTTTCCAGCGCTCCGACGGCGCGCGTCTCGACCCTGGCCTGGTCGGACTGGAACCGCGCCAGCTCGGCCTGCACCACCGAGAGCCGGCCGCGCAGGTCGGTGAGTTCGTCGGCCAGCAGCAGCGCGCCCATCAGGAACAGCCGCGTCTCGCCGAGCTGGCCCATCTCCTCGGAGACCTGCCGCACCTGGCGGTCGAACAGCCGGCCCAGCTCCAGCAGGTGCTGTTCCTGGCCGTCCTCGCAGCCGACCGCATAGGGACGATTGTTAACCGTGATGTTGACCTGGGCCATGACCCTTCAAGCCTCCTCGGTCTCTTCGACCTCGTTGCTGTCCTCGTTGGCGAGCGCGGCCTTGATCTCGGCGATGGCGCGGCCGAGCGCCGCAGACGCCTCGGCGCCGGCGGCCTCCAGCTCCTTCTCGCGGAGCCTCGATTTCTCGAGCTCCGACGCCAGTTTGGCGCTTTCCTGGTCGAACAGGTCGCCGCCCTTGGACCGGCCCTGGGGCGCTTCGCCCGCAAGGCGTTGCTCGAGCGCGGACACCGCCCGATCCAACCGTTTGACGGCCTGCTCCAGGGGGCTTTCCACCATCGGCTCCCGCATGTTCGCAAGCTCCCATACTGTGACCGTTAATCTATAGCCTGCGTCGGGCGCGCGCCGAAACCCGCCCTGTGGCGTGACGCTTCCTTGACCCTGCACGTCTCGCGTGCGAGGGGCGCGCGCAAACCAGAGCCACAGCCCGGAACCCCAGAATGCCCGCATCGCCGCAGACCATGGCCGACGCCATCCGCGTCCTTTCGATGGACGCCGTCGAACAGGCGGCCTCGGGCCACCCCGGCATGCCCATGGGTATGGCCGATGTCGCCACCGTGCTCTGGACCAAGTTCCTGAAGTTCGACGCCAGCCAGCCCGACTGGGCCGACCGCGACCGCTTCGTGCTCTCGGCCGGTCACGGCTCGATGCTGCTCTACAGCCTGCTGCACCTGACCGGCTTCAAGGCCATGACCCTGGAGCAGATCAAGAATTTCCGCCAGTGGGGCTCCAACACCCCGGGCCACCCGGAATACGGCCACACCCCCGGCGTCGAGACCACCACCGGCCCGCTGGGCCAGGGCCTGGCCACCTCCGTCGGCATGGCCATGGCCGAACGTCACCTGGCCGCCCGCTTCGGCAAGGACCTGGTCGACCACCGGACCTGGGTCATCTGCGGCGACGGCTGCCTGATGGAAGGCGTCAGCCATGAGGCCATCAGCCTCGCCGGCCGCCTGAAGCTCGCCAAGCTGACCGTCCTCTGGGACGACAACGACGTCACCATCGACGGCGCCGTCTCCCTGGCCGAGACCGGCGACCAGGTCGCCCGCTTCAAGGCCGCCGGCTGGGCGGTGAAGAAGATCGACGGCCACGACTACGGTCAGATCCGCCGCGCGCTCGCCTGGGCGACCAAGCAGGACCGTCCGACCCTGATCGCCTGCAAGACCAAGATCGGCAAGGGCGCGGCGACCATGGAGGGTCACCACAAGACCCACGGCGCGGCCCTGGGCGCCCAGGAGATCGCCGCCACCCGCCAGAAGATGGGCTGGGGCTCCGAAGCCTTCGCGATTCCCGACGAGGTGGTGAAGCCCTGGCGCTCGGCCGGCCGCCGGGGCGCCAAGGACCGCAAGGCCTGGGAAAAGCGCCTGGCGGCCTCGGCCGACGGCGCGGTCTTCCAGCGCGCGGTCAAGGGTGAGCTGCCTGCCGACGCCTTCGAGCGTCTCGACGCCCACATCGCCGAGGCCCTCGCCTCCAAGCCGGCCGCCGCCACCCGCCAGCACTCCGGCTCGGCCCTGGACGCCCTCTTCCCCTCGATCCCGGAAATGGTCGGCGGCTCGGCCGACCTGACCGGCTCGAACAACACCTTCGTCAAGAACACCCAGATCTTCGACGCCCCGGACTATGCCGGCCGCTACGTGAACTACGGCGTGCGCGAGTTCGGCATGGCCGCGGCCATGAACGGCATGGCCCTGCACGGCGGCGTCATCCCCTATGGCGGCGCCTTCATGGTGTTCTCGGACTACAGCCGCCCGGCCATCCGCCTGGGCGCCCTGATGGGCGTGCGCGTGGTGCACGTCATGACCCACGACTCGATCGGGGTCGGCGAGGACGGCCCGACCCACCAGCCGGTCGAGCATCTGGCCAGCCTGCGGGCCATGCCCAACCTGAACGTCTTCCGCCCCGCCGACGCGGTCGAGACCGCCGAGTGCTGGAAGGTCGCCCTGCAGACCCGCAAGACCCCGGCCTTCATGGCCCTCTCGCGCCAGAAGGTCCCGGCCGTCCGCGACTCCGCCCCGGAGAATCTCTCGGCCAAGGGCGCCTACGAACTGAAGCCCGCCAGCGGCGAGGCCAAGGTGACGATCTTCGCCTCCGGGACCGAGGTCTCGGTCGCGGTCGCCGCCCAGGGCCTGCTGGAGGCCGAGGGCGTGCCGACCCGCGTCGTCTCGACCCCCTGCTGGGAACTGTTCGACGCCCAACCGGAAGCCTACCGGCAGCAGGTCATCGGCAAGGCGCCGGTCCGTGTCGCCGTCGAGGCCGCCGCGCCCTTCGGCTGGGAGCGATTCATCGGTGAAAACGGGACCTTCGTGGGCATGCACGGCTGGGGCGCCAGCGCGCCGGCCGACCGCCTCTACAAGGAGTTCGGGATCACCGCCGAAGCCGTCGCCGCCGCGGCGAAAGCCAAGCTGGGCTAGGATTCTCGCAAAAGAAGCGGCAGGTTCCTGGGCTCTTCGTCAGGAAACCTGCCGATAGGAAGCCAAATATGCGCCTCGGAACGCCGCTCTCGCCCACCGCCGTGAAGGTCATGCTCCTGGGCTCGGGCGAGCTCGGCAAGGAGGTCGCCATCGAGCTGCAGCGGCTCGGCTGCGAGGTGATCGCGGTCGACCGCTACGAGGGCGCGCCGGCCATGCAGGTCGCCCACCGCAGCCACGTCGTCGCCATGACCGACCCCGCCGCCCTGCGCGCCGTGGTCGAGGCCGAGCGCCCGCACCTGATCGTCCCGGAGATCGAGGCGATCGCCACCGACGAACTGGTGAAGATCGAGGCCGAGGGCCTGGCGACGGTGATCCCGACCGCCCGCGCCGCCCAGTTGACCATGAACCGCGAGGGCATCCGCCGGCTGGCCGCCGAGACGCTGGGCCTGCCGACCTCGCCCTACGCCTTCGCCTCGTCGGAGGCCGAACTCGCTGAAGCCGCCGCGCAGGTGGCCGGTTTCCCCTGCTTCGTGAAGCCGGTGATGTCGTCCTCCGGCAAGGGCCAGTCCTATGTGGAAGGCCCCGAGGGGATCGCGGAGGCCTGGCGCTACGCCCTCGAGGGCGGCCGGGTCGAGCAGCCGCGGGTGATCGTCGAGGGCAAGATCGAGTTCGACTTCGAGATCACCCTGCTGACCGTGCGCTTCATCGGTCCCGACGGCCACCACGGCGTCGCCTTCTGCGAGCCGATCGGCCACCGCCAGGTCAAAGGCGACTATGTCGAGAGCTGGCAGCCCCAGGCCATGAGCCAGGCGGCCCTCGCCAGAGCTCGCGACATCGCCCGGGAGGTCACCGGCGAGCTCGGCGGCCTCGGCATCTTCGGGGTCGAGCTGTTCGTCCGCGGCGACGAGGTCTGGTTCTCCGAGGTCAGCCCCCGCCCGCACGACACCGGCCTCGTCACCCTGGCCAGCCAATATCAGAGCGAGTTCGCCCTGCACGCCCGGGCGATCCTCGGACTGCCGGTGAACACAGCCCTTCGCGAGCCGGGCGCCAGCGCGGTCATCTATGGCGGCATGGGCGCCAAGGGGATCGCCTTCGAAGGCGTCGCCGAGGCCTTGAACGTTCCCGGCTCCGACCTGCGCCTGTTCGGCAAGCCCGAGGCCTTCGAGCGCCGTCGCATGGGCGTGGCCCTGGCTCGGTGGGGCACGGTGGAGGAAGCCCGCGAGCGCGCCCGCGAGGCGGCTTCTCGCGTCAGACCCGTCGCCGGCTAGCTCTTCGGCGAGGGCTTGAACGCCGTCTCGGCGATATGCCAGCGGCGCTGTTCTTCGGTCGAGCCGGGCACGTCGTTGACCCGGCGCAGGCGCACCGGTCCGTTCATGTGGACTTCCTCGCCGGTCTTCAGCCGGCCATAGATCACCACCGGCACCTCGACATAGAGCGAACCGGCCGCGCCCTCGATCCGGCCAGGCGCGCCGATCTGGGCGTTGTAGCTGGCGTACCTGTCGAAGCTGGCCGCGAAGGCCTCGGCGGTCATGCCGCTGGCCTTGCCGCCGTCGCTCCAGAGCTTCCAGGCGTCGGCGTATTTCCCGGCGCCGATCAGGGCGAAATAGGTCTGGACCACATTGCCCGCGCCCTGGGCGCTCTCCGGCGTGAACGGCGCTTCGGAGATCGGGGTGCGGTCGTCGGGCAGGCCGCCGGGCGAGCCCGGCGCCGGCGGCGAGACAGGCTCGTCGGCCGCGGCCGCAGCTTCCGGCGCCCTGCAGTTCACCCCCGGCGCGGTGGCGATATCTTCGCCGGCGGCCAGCGGGCTGAGCTGGGCCTGGTCCATGCCCTTGGTCCACCACTGGAAGCCGTCGCCGGTGTAGCGGGCGCCGCTGGCGGAGATGGCGATCCTCAGGGTGCGCGAGCGCCCGTCGATCTCGACGATGGCGGTTTCGGTGTCCGGATAGCTGGCGCGCACGGTGCGGCCGTCGTCGCAGACATAGGTGGTGACGGGAGCGGCCTTGGCGGGCGGCGCCTCAGGCGCCTTGGCCTGCTGCTCGCCACCCCGTCCGCACGCTGCGAGAGCAAACGCAGCCAACCCAAGAGCAGCCGCAGTCACGCGATGCTTCGCCACGCGCCGATCCTTCTATAGCCCAGGTCCAGCGCAACGCCTGGCGCGGTTTTCTGTTCCCCAAATTCGACTATTGTGGGCTTTCGCCGCGAATAAGGCTTGCAGGGGTTGACTCGCGTCCCAGCGGCCTCAAGAAAACCGCCGCAAATCAACTGGCTCAGGAGTTTCTCGATGACCGTTCGCGTCGCAATCAATGGGTTCGGCCGTATCGGCAGGCTGGTCCTGCGTTCGATCGTCGAGCATGCGCGTCGCGACATCGAGGTTGTCGCGATCAACGACCTCGGCCCGGTCGAGACCAACGCTCACCTGCTGCGCTACGACAGCGTGCACGGCCGCTTCCCCGGCAACGTCACCGTCGACGGCGATACGATCGACGTGGGCCTGGGCAAGATCAAGGTCACGGCCATCCGCAACCCGGCCGAGCTGCCGCACAAGGAACTGGGCGTCGATATCGCCCTGGAGTGCACCGGCCTCTTCACCTCCAAGGAAAAGGCCGCCGCCCACCTGGAAGCCGGCGCCAAGCGCGTGATCGTCTCGGCCCCCTGCGACAACGCCGACAAGACCATCGTCTACGGCGTCAACCACGAGACCCTGACCAAGGACGACCTGGTCATCTCGAACGCGTCCTGCACCACCAACTGCCTGGCCCCGGTGGCCAAGGTCCTGCAGGACCTGTGCGGCATCGAGCGTGGCTACATGACCACGATCCACTCCTACACCGGTGACCAGCCGACTCTGGACACCATGCACAAGGACCTTTACCGCGCCCGCGCCGCGGCCATGTCGATGATCCCGACCTCGACCGGCGCAGCCAAGGCCGTCGGCCTGGTGCTGCCGGAACTGGCCGGCAAGCTGGACGGCTCCTCGATCCGCGTGCCGACCCCGAACGTCTCGGTCGTCGACCTGAAGTTCGTCCCCGGCCGCTCGGTCACCAAGGACGAGATCAACGAGGCCCTGAAGGCCGCGGCCGCCGCCGGCCCGCTGAAGGGCGTGCTGGCCGTGACCAACGATCCGCTGGTCTCCATCGACTTCAACCACATCGCCGCGTCCTCGACCGTGGCCCTGCCCCAGACCCAGGTGATCGAAGGCCAACTGGCCCGCGTGCTCTCCTGGTACGACAACGAGTGGGGCTTCTCGACCCGCATGAGCGACACCGCCATTGCGCTGGCGAAACTGATCTAAGCCTAAGGGGCGGGCGCCATGCGAATGGCGCCCGTTTCGCTGTCCGGATCCACCCAGCCCCGGCGGCCGGCCGGGGTTAGCGGAGACATATGTGATGTCCTTCAGGACCCTCGACACGGCTGACCTCGCGGGCAAGCGCGCCCTGGTCCGCGTCGATTTCAACGTGCCCATGGCCGACGGCAAGGTGAGCGACGACACCCGCCTGAAGGCCGCCCTGCCGACCATCGAGAAGCTGCGCGCCGGCGGCGCGAAGGTGATCCTCCTGGCCCACTTCGACCGCCCCAAGGGCAAGGTCGTGCCGGAGATGAGCCTGCAGCCGGTGGTCGCGCCGCTGAGCGCCCTGATCGGCGCCCCGGTGGCCTTCGCCGCCGATTGCGTCGGCGACGCCGCCAAGGCGGCGATCGACGCCCTGAAGAGCGGCGACGTGATCCTGCTGGAGAACGTCCGCTTCCATGCGGGCGAGGAAAGGAACGACTCCGACTTCGCCAAGGCCCTGGCCGCGAACGGCGACATCTACGTCAACGACGCCTTCTCGGCTGCGCACCGGGCGCACGCCTCGACCGAAGGCCTGGCGCGCCTGCTGCCGGCCTACGCGGGTGAGCAGATGCGTCGCGAGCTGGAGGCCCTGGACGCGGCCCTCGGCAACCCGGTCCGCCCGGTGATGGGCATCGTCGGCGGCGCCAAGGTCTCGACCAAGCTCGACCTCCTGAACAACCTGGTCGGCAAGCTGCAGTACCTGGCGATCGGCGGCGGCATGGCCAATACCTTCCGCTTCGCCCAGGGCTACGAGATCGGCGGCTCGCTCTGCGAGAAGGACATGGCCGACACCGCCCGCGAGATCCTGGCCAAGGCCGACGCGGCCGGCTGCAAGATCCTGCTGCCGCAGGACGTGGTCGTGGCCACGGACCTGAAGCCAGGCGTCGCCACCCGGACCCTAGACCTGACGGGCGCCGAAAAGCTCGGACCGGAAGACAAGATCTTCGACGTGGGGCCGAACAGCCTCGCCGAACTGCTCGCCGCCATGGACGACTCCAAGACCCTGATCTGGAACGGCCCGCTTGGCGTTTTCGAAGTCCCGCCTTTCGACAAGGCGACCGTTTCGGCGGCAAAACACGCCGCCGAGCGCGCCAAGACGGGCAAGTTGGTGGCCGTTGCAGGCGGTGGTGATACAGTCGCGGCCCTTAACGCTGCGGCCTGCGCCGACGATTTCACGTTCGTCTCCACGGCGGGCGGCGCGTTTCTTGAATGGATGGAAGGCAAGGAGCTGCCCGGCGTGGCGGCTCTGGCCAATAAATAAAGATTACGGAGGGCAGGGCATGGCCCGGGTTACTTTGAGACAGCTCCTGGATCACGCGGCCGAGCAGGGCTACGGCGTTCCGGCGTTCAACATCAACAACATGGAACAGGCGCTGGCGATCATGGAGGCCGCCGAGGCCACCGATTCGCCGGTGATCATGCAGGCCTCGCGCGGCGCCCGCTCCTACGCCAACGACATCGTCCTGAAGCACCTGATCGACGCCATGGCGGAAATGTATCCGCACATCCCGATCTGCATGCACCAGGACCACGGCAACAACGAAGCCACCTGCGCCACGGCGATCCAGTACGGGTTCACCTCGGTGATGATGGACGGTTCGCTGATGGCCGACGCCAAGACCCCGGCCGACTACGACTACAACGTCCGCGTCACCCGCAACGTGGTGGACATGGCCCACTGGGTCGGCGCCTCTGTCGAGGGCGAGTTGGGCGTGCTGGGCAGCCTCGAAACCGGCATGGGCGACAAGGAGGACGGCCACGGTTTCGAGGGCAAGCTCGGCCATGACCAGCTCCTGACCGACCCCGACCAGGCGGTCGAGTTCGTGAAGGCCACCGAGGTCGACGCCCTGGCCATCGCCATGGGCACCAGCCACGGCGCCTACAAGTTCACCCGCAAGCCGGACGGCGACGTGCTGGCGATGAACGTGATCGAAGAGATCCACCGCCGCCTGCCGAACACCCACCTGGTGATGCACGGCTCCTCCTCGGTGCCGCAGGACCTGCAGGACCTCATCAACCAGTACGGCGGCGAGATGCCCCAGACCTGGGGCGTGCCGGTGGAAGAGATCCAGCGCGGCATCAAGCACGGCGTGCGCAAGATCAACATCGACACCGACAACCGCATGGCCATCACCGCCGCGATCCGCAAGGTCATGGTCGAGAAGCCGGGCGAGTTCGATCCGCGCGGCTACCTGAAGCCGGCCAAGGAAGCCATGCGCGTCGTCTGCGTCCAGCGCTTCGAGCAGTTCGGCACCGCCGGCCAGGCCCACAAGATCAAGCCGATCCCGATGTCGGAAATGGCCAAGCTCTACGCCAAGGGCGACCTCGCCCCGAAGATCGGCGTCTCCCGCCAGGCCGCGGAGTAGCCCTCTAATTCCCTAGTGACTGGAGCAGCGCCGGATGCTGCTCCAGCGGGAACCCTTCGGCCCCCAGCGCGATTGCTGGGGGCATGAAGCGGACTCTACCCGTGATCGCCGCCCTGGTGATCCTCGCCCTGCTCGCCGCCCTCGCCGGCTGGGGCTACTATGTCAGCTCATGGCTCGGCGGCGGCTGGGAATGGCTGACCGCCATCCTCCCCTTCATCATCGTCGGACTCATCGCCGTCGGCGGCCTGACGGGCGTGCTGATGTGGCTGGCCTTCTATTCGGAGCGCCACGGCTATGACGAGCCCTACGACGTGAACAAGCCGGGCGGCGGGCGGCGGCCGCGCTAGTCGTCGATATTCGCCCCGCGCATCTCCGGCACGAAGAACAGGCCGATCAGGACGGTCACCGCCGCGATGACGATCGGATACCAGAGCCCGGAATAGATGTTCCCCGTCGCCGCGACCATGGCGAAGGCGGTGGTGGGCAGGAAGCCGCCGAACCAGCCGTTGCCGATGTGGTAGGGCAGCGACATCGAGGTGTAGCGGATGCGCGCCGGGAACATCTCGACCAGCGCCGCGGCCACCGGGCCGTAGACCATGGTCACGTAGAGCATCAGCAGGAACAGCAGGGCCACCACCATGGGCCGGTTCACCTGCGCCGGGTCGGCCTTGGGCGGATAGCCGGCCTGATGCAGAGTCTCGGTCAGGGATTTGGTCCAGGCGGCCTTGCGGGCGTCGAAATCGGCCTTCGCCAGGCCCTGCCCCCGGAAGCTCGGAACCTCGACCTCGCCGACCCTCACCACCGCGGTCGAGCCCACCGGCGCGGCCTGGTTCCTATAGGTGATCCCGGCGTTGGCCAGGGCCGACTTGGCGATGTCGCAGGAGCTGGTGAAGGCGGTCTTGCCGACCGGATCGAACTGGAAGGCGCAGTCGGCGCGGTCGGCCACGACCACCACCGGCGCGGCCGCCGCCGCATGGGCCAGGGCCGGATTGGCCGCGGCGGTCAGCGCCTTGAAGATCGGGAAATAGGTCAGCACCGCCAGCAGACAGCCGGCCAGGATGATCGGCTTGCGGCCGATCTTGTCCGACAGCCAGCCGAACACCACGAAGAACGGCGTGCCGAGGATCAGCGCCCAGGCGACCAGGGTGTTGGTCAGCGCCCCATCCACCTTGAGCATCTTCTCGAGGAAGAACAGCGCGTAGAACTGGCCGGTGTACCAGACCACCGCCTGGCCGGCGGTGAGCCCCAGCAGGGCCAGCAGCACGACCTTGAGGTTCGACCACTCGCCGAAGGACTCGGTCAGGGGCTTCTTCGAGGTCTTCCCCTCCTCGACCATCTTCTGGAACACCGGGCTCTCGTTTAACCGCAGCCGGATCCACAGCGAGACCCCCAGCAGAATGGCCGAGACCAGGAATGGGATACGCCAGGCCCAGGCCTTGAAGATCTCCTCGCCGGTCATGGAACGGACCACCAGGATCACCACCAGCGACAGGAACAGGCCCAGGGTCGCGGTGGTCTGGATCCAGCTCGTGTAGAGGCCGCGCCTTCCGGGCGGCGCGTGCTCGGCCACATAGGTCGCCGCCCCGCCGTACTCGCCGCCCAGCGCCAGGCCCTGCATCAGCCGCATGAGGACGAGCAGCAGGGGCGCGGCCACGCCGATCTGGCCATAGCCGGGCAGCAGGCCTACCGAGAAGGTGGAGAGCCCCATCAGCAGCATGGTCACCAGGAAGGTGTTCTTGCGGCCCCAGAGGTCGCCCAGGCGGCCGAACACCAGGGCCCCGAACGGGCGCACCGCGAAGCCCGCGGCGAAGGCCAGCAGGGCGAAGATGTAGCCGGTGGTCTCGTTGACCCCTGAGAAGAAGTGCTGGGTGATGAAGCCCGCCAGCGAGCCGTAGAGGTAGAAGTCGTACCATTCGAAGACCGTGCCGGCCGACGCCGCGCCGATCACCAGCCCATGGCTCTTCTTCTCGACGACGCCCTCGCCGATCACGGTCCCAGCCATTCGGCTCCTCCCCCTCTTTTATCGTTGAGGCGAGCCTAGCGGGTTTTGGCCGGCCGGGAAGGCGCCGCGCGAGAGGGGAGGATCGGGTTCAGTGCCCCTCGCCGCCTTCCAGTTCGCCCAGGGCGCTTTGCAGGTAGTTCGGCTCGCCCAGGGAGCGGAGCAGGCTGAGCTGGGTCTCGAGGAAATCGATGTGTTCCTCGGTGTCGGTCAGGATCTCGCGCAGGATCTGGCGGCTAACATAGTCCTGCGCCTCCTCGCACTCCTTGATGCCGGCGATCTGGTCGGCGCGGCCGGCGACTTCCACGGCGAGGTCGGCGGCCAGGCATTCCGGCACGGTCTCGCCGATCTTCAGCTTGTGCAGGTCCTGCAGGTTGGGCAGGCCGTCAAGGAACAGGATGCGCTTGATCAGCTTGTCGGCGTGGTTCATCTCGCCGATGGATTCGTCGTAGGTGATCTTGCCGAGCCGGGCGAAGCCCCAGTTCTGGTACATCCGCGCGTGCAGGAAGTACTGGTTGACCGCGGTCAGCTCGTTGGTCAGCACGGCGTTCAGCCGCCGGATGATCGCCTTGTCGCCCTGCATATGACCCTCCTCGCCTGCGTTGTCGGAGCAAGGTCTTACCGGGAGCCGGCCAAGTCAAAGCCTATGTTTGCGGGTGGTTTCTGATGAGCCCGGCCTATTCGGCGGCGTAGCGCATCGCCTCGTCGTACTCCCCGAGCATCTTGCGCATGTCGCAGACGCAGCGGGCGCATTGCACCTTGGAGTCGCAGGCCCGGAAAACTTCGACCGGCCGCGTGGCGCCGGACTCGATCGCGGCGCGGACCTCACGCTCGCGGATGCCGTTACAGTTACAGACGTACAAGGCAGGCCTCTTCGATGACGCCTCTTCTCCTTATCAGATAAGAACGAACTTGCAAATCATTTGCAAATTGTGGGGCGTCAGAGCGCTGCTGACAAGTCAAGGTAGTTGAACCTAAGCTTGGTCTCCCACGTTGTTCGTCGGGAATGGGCCGCGCCTAGGCGCCGTGAACGCCTGTGCGCCAGATGCTGGGGTTTGCGCATGGATTTCGACGCCCTGATGCTCTCGCGACTCCAGTTCGCGTTCACGATCGCCTTCCACATCATCTTCCCAAGCTTCACCATCGGCCTGGCGAGCTATCTGGCGGTCCTCGAGGGCCTGTGGCTGACCACCAGGAACGAGGCCTTCAAGACCCTCTACCTCTTCTGGGTGAAGGTCTTCGCGATCTCCTTCGGCATGGGGGTCGTGACCGGGGTGGTGATGAGCTACCAGCTCGGCTCCAACTGGAGCGCCTTCTCGGCGCTCGCAGCGCCGGTGATCGGGCCGCTGCTGGCCTTCGAGGTGCTGACCGCCTTCTTCCTGGAGGCCAGCTTCCTGGGGATCATGCTGTTCGGCTGGAAGAAGGTCGGCCCGGGCCTGCATTTCACCGCCACCCTGCTGGTGGCGATCGGCACCCTGATATCGGCCTTCTGGATCATCTCGGCCAATAGCTGGATGCAGTACCCGGCCGGTTTCGAGCGCACGCCCGAAGGCGGGCTGCTCGCAGCGAGCTGGCTGGAAGTGATCTTCTCCCCGAGCTTCCCGGCGCGTCTGGCCCACATGGTGCTGGCGGCCTACCTGACCACCGCCCTGGTGGTGGGCGCGGCCTCGGCCTGGCGCCTGCTGCGCCGTCCCGAGGAGACGGAATCGCGGATCGGCCTGCGCATGGCGATCGGCATGCTGGCCATCGTCGCCCCGCTCCAATTGCTGGTCGGCGACGTGTCCGGCAAGGACGTCCTGCGCTTCCAGCCGGTCAAGCTGGCGGCCATCGAGGCCTTCTGGGAGACCAAGGCCGCGCAGGCCTTCCACATCGTCGCCTGGCCCGATCGCGTCGCCGAAAAGAACCAGTGGGAGATCTCGATCCCCGGCGCCGGTAGTTGGATCACCGCCGGTTCGGTCGATGCGGAGGTGCAGGGCCTGAAGGCCTTCGAGCCGCAGGACCGGCCGCCGGTCGGCGTGGTTTTCTGGGCCTTCCGCCTCATGGTCGGCCTGGGCGTGCTGATGATCGCCCTGGGCGTCTGGGGCGCGCTGCTCTGCTGGCGCGGCGCGCCGGAGCGGACGCCGATCTTCCTCCGCTCCTGCGTCGCCATGGGACCGGCCGGCTTCCTCGCGGTCATATCCGGCTGGATCGTCGCAGAGGTCGGCCGCCAGCCCTGGGTCATCACCGGCGTGATGCGCACCACCGAAGGCGTCTCGCCGGTCGGGCCGGGCCAGGTCTCGGCCTCGCTGCTGGGCTTCCTCATCGTCTATGCGATCATCTTCTCGGCCGGCGTGATCTACATCTTCCGCCTTATCGCCGAGGGTCCGGTCGCCGGCGCCGACGAAGCGCCGCCCGCCACCCCGCGGGCTCCGGGCTCGGCCCTGGCCGCCGTGCCGGATGATCCTGGAACCCATGGCCTGGGAGATCGCCCATGAGCCTCGACCTGCCGCTGATCTGGGCGGTGATCATCGCCACCGCCGTCCTGCTCTACGTCCTGCTGGACGGGTTCGACCTCGGCGTCGGCATCCTGTTTCCGTTCGCCGCCAGTCCCGCCGACCGGGACGTGATGATGGATTCCATCGCCCCGGTCTGGGACGGCAACGAGACCTGGCTGGTGCTGGGCGGCGGCGGCCTGTTCGCCGCCTTCCCGCTGGCCTACGCCGCGATCATGCCGGCCTTCTATATCCCGGTGATCCTGATGCTGCTGGCGCTGATCCTGCGGGGCGTCGCCTTCGAGTTCCGCCTGCGCGGCCGTCGCCGCGGCAAGGCGTTCTGGACGGCGGCCTTCGCCGGCGGCTCGCTGGTCTGCGCCCTGGCCCAAGGTTTCATCCTCGGCGGCTTCATCCAGGGGATCACCCTGGACGGCGTGGCGTTCGGCGGCCAGCCCTTCGACTGGCTGACGCCCTACACCCTGCTGGTCGCCGTGGGCCTGGCCGCCGGCTACGCCCTGCTCGGCGCCTGCTGGGTGATCCTGAAGACCAAGGACGAGCTGCACGGCGCGGCCCGCCGCTGGGCCTGGATCGCCGCGATTCTCACCGCCGCCCTGCTGGCCGCGGTCAGCGTCGCCACGCTCTTCGTCCATCCGGCGGTGGCCGCGCGCTGGGGCTACGCCGGCGGCGGGTTCGACCTCGGCCGGCTGGCCCTGCTCCTGCCGATCCCGATCCTGGGCCTGATCGGCCTGGGAGTTCTGGTCGCCGGCCTGCGCCGCCGCAGCCATGGCTGGCCGATCATCGGCGCCTACATGCTGTTCCTGTCGGGCTATCTCGGCCTGGCCGCGGGCTTCTTCCCGAACATCGTCCCCTACGGCATGACCTTCCGCCAGGCGGCCAACGCCGACAACGCGCTCGGCCTGATGCTGGTGGGGGTGGCGATCCTGCTGCCGGTGATCATCGGCTACACGCTCTGGGTCTACTGGCTCTTCCGGGGCAAGGTGACGGCCGATGCGGGATATCATTGAGGGCCCGCCCGAGCCGGGCGATCCCTCGCCGCCGCTGTGGAAGCGCCTGGCCTGGTTCGTCGCCATCGCGGCGGGCGCCTCCGGCGTCACCATGATCGTGGCCTATGCGATGAAGGCGCTGTTGCCGGACTATCCGCACGGCTAGAAGGCGCGTCATGACCGCCGAATGCCGCCTCTACCTGATCACGCCGCCGAAGATCGACGACCTCGCCGCCTTCGGCCGCACACTCGCCCAGACCCTGGACGCCGGCGACGTCGCCGCCCTGCAGATCCGGCTGAAGGACGCCCCGGACGAGGTGATCGCTGCGGCGGTGGACGCGCTGGCGCCCATCGCCCAGGCCCGCGGCGTGGCGGTGATCCTCAACGACCGGCCCGATCTCGCCGCCAAGCTCGGCTGCGACGGCGTACATGTGGGCCAGTCCGACGCGCCCTATGCGGAGGCCCGCAAGATCATGGGCCGCGACGCGATGATCGGCGTCACCTGCCACGACAGCCGCCACCTGGCGATGGAGGCGGCGGAGGCCGGCGCCGACTACGTGGCGTTCGGGGCCTTCTTCCCGACCACGACCAAGGACGCGCTCACCCGCCCCGAGCCCGAGATCTTGACCATCTGGCAGGAGACCATGGAGGTTCCCTGCGTCGCCATCGGCGGGATCACCGCCGACAACGCCGAGGGTCTGACCAAGGCCGGCGCCGATTTCCTGGCCGTCTCGGCCGGGGTCTGGACCCATCCGCAGGGTCCAGCGGCCGCGGTCGTGGCTCTGAACGCGGCGATCGCCCGGGGTCTCGCGGCTCGAAGCTAGAGCGCCGCAGCCTTGCCGCCTTGCCTTGAGGCTCCGCGGCCACTAGTTTCCGCGCCTCGAATTTCCCGCCTTTCCGGCGCGCGGACGCTTGCCCGCGAGAAACCTGGATCTCCCCCGTGTCGACCCAATCCGCTCTCCTGAAAGTCATGTCCGACGCCGCCCGCAAGGCGGCCCGCGGGCTCAACCGCGACTTCGGCGAGCTCTCGGAACTGCAGGTTTCACGCAAGGCCCCGGCCGACTTCGTCAGCGCCGCCGACCTGCGGGCCGAACAGACCCTGTTCGAAGCCCTGGAAAAGGCCCGCCCCGGCTACAGCTTCCTCGGCGAGGAACGCGGGATGATCGATGGCACCGACAAGACCCACACCTGGATCGTCGATCCGCTGGACGGCACCACCAACTTCCTGCACGCGATCCCGCACTTCGCCATCAACATCGCCCTCCAGCGCGAGGGCGTGACTGTGGCGGCGGTCACCTACAACCCGATCACCAACGAGCTGTTCTGGGCCGAGAAGGGCAAGGGCTGCTTCGTCAACGACAAGCGCCTGCGGGTCGCCGGCCGCAAGCACCTGGACGAGTCGGTGCTGGGCACCGGCATCCCGTTCCTCGGCCACGGCCAGCACGCGCGGTTCCTGAAGGAACTGCACCAGATCAGCCAGCGGGTCGCGGGCGTACGCCGCTTCGGCTCGGCGGCGCTGGACCTCGCCTATGTGGCCGCCGGCCGTTTGGACGGCTTCTGGGAGCGGGACCTGAAGCCCTGGGACACGGCCGCGGGCCTGCTGATGATCCACGAGGCGGGCGGCAAGGTCACCAACGCCGACGGCGGCGACGACGTACTGGGCACTGGCTCGGTCTGCGCGGCCAATCTCGACCTGCACCCGCTGCTGCTGGAAAAGCTGCAGGCCGCCGGCTGACGGCGTGATGCAAGCGTCACCGCCGGCCGCTAGTCTGCGGTCATGCACCTGACGCGCCGCACCTTCGCCCTCGCCAGCGCCGCTGCGGCGGCCGCGACGCCCGCCGCCGCCTTCGACGGCCGCAAGCCCATCGTCATCGCCCATCGCGGCGCCAGCGGCGAGCGGCCCGAGCACACCCGCGCGGCCTATCTCCTGGCGATCGAGGAAGGCGCGGACTTCATCGAGCCGGACCTGGTCGTAACCCAGGACGGACACCTGATCGTCCGCCACGAGAACGAAATCTCGGGCACGACCGACGTCGCCTCGCACCCTGAGTTCGCCGGCCGCAAGACCGCCAAGATCATCGATGGCCAGCGCATCGAGGGCTGGTTCACCGAGGACTTCACCCTCTTGGAGTTGAAGACCCTGCGGGCGCGCGAACGCCTGCCGGCCCTGCGTCCGGCCAGCGCCAGGTTCGATGGCCTGGACGCCATTCCGACCTTTCAGGAGGTGGTCGACCTGGCCAGGCAGCAGAGCGCCTGCTGCGGCCGGCCGATCGGGATCTATCCCGAGATGAAGCACCCAGCCTACTTCGCCAGCATCCACCTGCCGATCGAGCGACGGCTGGCCGAAGCCTTGAAGCGAAACGACCTGGACAGCGTCCACGCCCTCGTCTTCGTCCAGAGCTTCGAGCCGGAATCGTTGCGGAACTTCCAGGCCATGTCCCAGGCCAAGCTCGTGCAGTTGGTCGGCGCCGACCGGCCGGAAATGGTCAGCCCAGAGGGCCTGCGGCGCATCGCGAGCTACGCGCACGGAGTCGGCCCGGACTGGTCGCTGGTGCTGCCGACCGCCGAGGGCGCGCTGGCGGCGCCCAGCACGTTGATCTCGGATGCTCGCGCCCTGGGCCTGCAGGTGCACCCCTGGACCGTCCGCGCCGAGAACCAGTTCCTGCCGCCGGCCTTGCGCCGCGGAAAGAGCCCCGGCGCCCACGGCGACGCAGAGGTGGTCTTCAAGGCGCTCTACGCGGCGGGGGTCAACGGCGTGTTCAGCGACTTCCCGGGGCTGGCGGTGAAGGCGCGGGGTTAGGGCCTAGGCCGCCGCGTCCCCGAACTGCAGCGCCGCCAGCCGCGCATAAAGCCCGCCCTGGGCCAGCAGCTCGGCATGGGCCCCCTGCTCGACCACGCGCCCGCCTTCCATCACCACGATCCGATCGGCCTTGAGCACGGTCGCCAGGCGGTGTGCGATGACCAGGGTGGTGTGACCGACCATGGCGTCCTCCAGCGCCTTCTGGACCAGGCGCTCGTTCTCGGCGTCGAGAGCGCTGGTGGCCTCGTCGAGCAGCAGGACCGGGGTCTCGCGGATCAGGGCGCGGGCGATGGCCAGGCGCTGGCGCTGGCCGCCGGACAGGCTGCGGGCCCGGTCGCCAAGCGCGGTGTCGAACCCTTCCGGCAGGGCGTCGAGGAAGCCCTCGGCCTGGGCGGCGCGGGCCGCGGCGCGGATCTCGTCGGCCGACGCGCTTTCACGCCCGAAACGGATGTTGTCGGCCGCCGAACCGGAGAACAGCGGCGCGTCCTGGGAGACCAGGGCCATGCGGGCGCGGACCTGGGCCGGATCGGCCTCGCGCAGGTCGACGCCGTCCAGGCGCACCACGCCGCTCTGCGGATCGTAGAACCGCAGCAGCAGGCGGAAGACGGTGCTCTTGCCCGAACCCGAAGGGCCCACCAGGGCGACCCGCTCGCCGGGCGCCACCCGCAGCGAGAAGCCGTCCAGGGCCAGGATGTCGGGCCGCGCCGGATAGCCGAACCGCACGTCCTCGAAGGCGATCTCGCCCCGGGCCGGGCTCGGCAGGGCCTTCGGCTGGGCGGGCGCGGCGATCTCCGGGGTGGCGGCGAACAACTCGGCGATGCGTTCCATGGCGCCGGCGGCCTTCTGCACGTCGCCCCAGGTCTCGCCCAGGGCCCCGACCGCGCCGGCGGCCAGCACCGCCAGGAAGGCGAACTGGAAGAGCGCCCCCCAGCTCATCTCCCCACGCAGGCCGGCGTGGACGCCCAGCCAGAAGATGAACACCACGCCGCCGAACACCAGGCCGATGACCAGGGCCGTCATGATCGCGCGGGCGGTCATCCGGCGCAGCGAGGTCTTGAAGGCCGATTCCACCGCCTCGCCGAACCGCGCGGCCCCCGAGGCCTCGCGGCCGAAGGCCTGCACGGTCTCCAGGGCGTCGAGGGTTTCGCCGGCATGGCCGACGGCGGCGGCGAACTGGTCCTGGGTCGAAGCGGTCAGCTTGCGCACCCGACGGCCGTAGAGGAACAGCGGCGCGAGCACGAACGGGAAGAGGGCCACCACCAGGCCGGTCAGCTTGGGGCTGACCACCACCAGCATGACCAAGGCGCCGATCAGGGTCAGCAGGTTGCGCAGGGCCACCGAAATCGAACTGGAGAGCAGGTTCTCGACGATCTGGATGTCGGTGGTCAGCCGCGACAGCACCTCGCCGGTGCGGGTGCGCACGAAGAACGGCTGGTCCAGGGTCAGGATGTGGCCATAGGCGGCCTTGCGCAGGTCGGCCGTGATCCGCTCGCCCAGCTTGGTCACAAAGAAGTAGCGGAGCGCGCTGGAGGCCGCCAGGGCCAGGGCCACGCCGCCGATCAGCCAGAACCAGGGGGCTACGCTGCGATCGGTCACGCCGGGGCCGGTCAGGTGGTCCACCAGCGTCCGCACGGCGCCGGAAAGCCCCAGGGTGGCGGCTGCGGCGGTGGTCAGGAAGAGGCCCGCCCAGGCGGTGTCGCCCTTGTGCCGGGCCAGGTAGGGCGCCAGGGCGCGCAGGGCTCCGACGTTGCGGCTGCGACCGCGCCGCTGCGCGCTCTCGCTCAGATCCTGGGCCAGGGCCGCGCCTGCGCCAGGCCTTCCTTCTACCGCGGCCTCGGCGGCCAAATCACTCATGGAAACCAGCGCCCTTGCTCTTACCGCGCCTTTTCCTGTATACGCGCGGCTTCCTTTCGCGCCCGCCTGCTTGCGGGCCGATATCTTTCTGCCGCTCCTTTACGTCGGTTGCCCTCGCGATGAAACAAGACACCCACCCGGACTACCATTTCATCACGGTCGTGATGACCGACGGTACCAGCTACCAGACCCGCTCGACCTACGGCTCTGAAGGCGCGGTCCTGAACCTGGACATCGACCCGAAGACCCACCCGGCGTGGACCGGCGGCAACCAGGCCCTGCTGGACCGCGGCGGCCGCGTCTCGCGCTTCAACGCCAAGTTCGGCGCCTTCACCCGCAAGTAAGGATCGACGGGCGCGCCTCGCCGCGCGCCCTCTCCTGGCAGCAGAAAAAGAACGCCGCGCGGCCCCGCGCGGCGTTCTTTTTCTGCGTGCGTGACAGGCCCTTCTCCTGCAGGAGGAGAAGGAAGACGGCCTCAGCCGCCGAAGGCGGCCTGCAGTCTGCCGAATTGCGAGAGGACCGGGTTGAGCCGGGTCGGTTCGGCGGCGTCGATGTACATGCGACGGTCAAGATGCCGCACCCGCTCATAGAGCCGCTCCGAGCGGTCGAGCAGTTCCAGCAGGCCCTCCGGCAAGTCCTCGACCGTGGCCCCCCGGCAGATGTCCTCGGCGCCCAGTCGATAGCGCTCCTCGCGCGCGCCTTCGGGGGCCATGTCGCCCTCGCGGACCGCGCGCTGCACCAGCAGCCACGACGCCACCTGCATCAGCCGGGTGGTGAGCCGCATGCTTTCGCCGGCATAGGCGAGAGCCGCATTGCGCGACAGCATCTTGGATTCCTGGCGGCCGGCGCCGTCGAGATAGCTGGCGGTCTCCTCGACCAGGTCCATGCCTTCCTGGAAGGTCCGGTCGAACAGCTCCGAGCGGGCGAAATCGGAGACGACGTCCGCGCGCCAGGCCCCCATCGCCACGATGCCATCAGTCATGAACCCACCAGCCCTTCGTCTGTCGCCCGCGGATCATCGGGGCGCTGCAGCCGCCCGGCCTGCAACGCCCGTGCCAAACGTAAACACCTGTTATCCTTGACGGGTCTTTACGTTCGGTTAGCCGCGATGACTCGCTACGGCCTGGAGAATAGCGCGTCGGCGGCGGCCCGACCCGCGCGCTTGCGCTCAATTTGGGCACGGCACCTGGCGATCTCGCCCTCGAGGACGGCGATGCGCTCCTCGAGTTCGGCGACGGCGTAGAGTTCCAGATCCTCGCGCATCGCCTCGGCCAGCCGCTGTCCGCGCAGCATCCGCGGTTCTGAGGGTTCGTCCATTGCGTCCTCCCTTTGCGGGCCTTCCATCGGCGTCTATCTGGGAAGTCTACGCACAAAACCGTCTGGAGGGCGCCCTGTGACTGACACCATGACCGCCATTGCTGTGGAAGGCGGGCGCGGACCTGCGGAAAACCTCAAGCCTGTCACCATTCCGCGGCCGATCCCGGGGCCGGGCCAGATCCTGATCAAGGTCGAGGCCGCGGGCGTCAACCGGCCCGATATCGCCCAGCGGCGGGGCGCATACCCGCCGCCGCCCGGCGCGCCCGACACCCCAGGCCTGGAGGTCGCGGGCGAGGTGGTCGCCGCCGCCGGACGCTGGAAGGTCGGCGACAAGGTCTGCGCCCTGCTGGGCGGCGGCGGCTATGCCGAATACGCCGCCTGCGACGCGCGCCACGCCCTGCCGATCCCGCAGGGCCTGAGCCTGCTGGAGGCCGCCGCCCTGCCTGAGACGGTGTTCACGGTGTTCGCCAACGTGTTCGAACATGGGAGCCTGAAAGCCGGCGAGACCCTGATGGTCCACGGCGCGACGTCCGGCATTGGGACAACGGCGATCCAGATGGCCAAGGCGGCGGGCGCGCGGGTCATCGCCACCGCCCGCGGCGCCGACAAGGCCGCCGAGGCCAAGCGGCTGGGCGCCGACATCAGCGTCGACACCACGAGCGAGGACTTCGCCCAGGTCGCCAAGGAAGCCGGCGGCGTCGACGTGATCCTCGACATGGTCGGCGGCGACTATTTCGCCAAGGGCCTGGACGCCCTGAAGACCGGCGGCCGCATGGTGTTCATCGCCGCGCAGGGCGGCGGCGAGGTGGCCTTGCCGATCTCCCGCCTGATGATGAAGCGGGCGGTGCTGACCGGCTCGACCCTTCGCCCCCGCGACGCCGACGAAAAGGCCCGGCTGGCCGCCGAGGTCGAGAAGGTGGTCTGGCCGTGGATCGCCCAGGGCAAGCTGCGCCCCCTCGTGGACAAGACCTTCCCGCTGACCGACGCGGCCGGCGCCCACGCCTTCCTCGAAGGCGGGGCGCATGTGGGCAAGGTGATGCTGACGGTCGGCTAACCTCCGGCGAGCGCGCCGGCCTCGAAGGCCGCGCGCCGCTCCTCGGCCACCCGTGCGCGCTCGGCGCGCATCTCCGGATCCCAGGACTGACGTGTCCCGACGAACAGGCCGCCGTCGACCATCAGGTGGACGCCGGTGATGAAGGCGCTCTCGTCCGAGGCGAAGAACAGCGCCGCGTTGGCGATGTCCAGCGGCTGGCCGGCCTTGGCGATCGGCTGGGTGTCCGGAGCGGTCTGGGCCATGGACTGCTTGATTATCGTCGCCAGGCCGGGCGGCACTGTCTCCGAGGGCGTGAAGATGTTGGTCAGGATCAGGCCCGGGCAGATGGCGTTCACGCGGATGCCGTCGCGGGCCAGGTCCGCGGCCGCCACGCGGGTCAAGTGGATGACGCCCGCCTTGGCGGTGGAATAGGCGATCGGCCCGTAGCCCGCGGCCGTGCCGGCGATGGAGGCCGTATTGATCACCGAGCCTCCGCCCCGCGCCTTCATGTGCGGGATGGCGTAGCGGATCCCCAGGGCCACCGAGCGCAGCAGCAGGTTGTGGCTGAGATCCCAGGCCGCGCCGGTCATGTCCTCCATGCGGTTGGGGGAACCGCCTGCGCCTGCGTTATTGAAGAGGATGTCGAGCGCCCCGAAGCGTTCGGCTGCGCCGTCCATCAGGGCCTGGATCTGGCCTTCCTCCAGCACGTCGCAGCGCTGGTAGGCGACCTCGCCGTCGAAGCGCGCCGCCAGGGCGTTGCCGGCCGCGTCGTCGATGTCGCCGACCAGGACCTTCGCCCCTTCCTCGACGAACCGCTCCACGGTTCCCAGGCCGATGCCGGAGCACCCGCCGGTGATCACCGCCACCCGTCCGCTCAGACGTCCCATTGCTTCCTCCCGCTTGCCGGCGCCTCTGTTTCGGACGCCTGCCAGAGCATGTCGCCGGCGGGCGGAAAAATCGAGGCAGTCTCAGCTCCGCGCCGGTTCTAAGCTTCGGCATGTTCGGGGGTTAATCCGGCCGCCGCGCCTCCCAGTCCGGCGGAATGTTTCGCGAACAGCGGTCACATTTCAGCGAAATTCGACACACATGGTTGTTTTGACTGAAAGTTTTTGTGTCCAGGCTGAAAAATGAAACTCGTTGACGATGGGGAAGCCCTCACGCACGATTTGGCTGAATAGTTTCCTGGCCCGAAAGGCTTCAAGGCCTCGGTCTGGCTAAAGAAAAAAATTGACGCTCGCGCATGTATTTTCGCGCGACGGGAGGAAGATTTTGTCACGCGGCCATTTTCCGCCGGATTCCGGTAGCGCGAGTATGCGCTTGGCGAGCCCGCCGGCCGGCCGATGAACGCCCGACCTCCTCTTTCCCTGCCGACCAAGCTGCTCTACGCGGTCGGATCGGTCGCCAATGCCGTGAAGATGCGCGGCCTCTCGACCTTCCTGATGATCTTCTACAATCAGGTCGTCGGGTTGCCGCCGCAGACGGTGACCTTCGTCCTGATGGTCGCCCTGGTGTTCGACGCCATCGTCGATCCGACGGTCGGCCAGATCTCCGACAACTTCAAGTCGCGGCTGGGGCGCCGGCACCCGTTCATGTACGCGGCCGCCCTGCCGGTCTCGATCGCCTTCTTCATGCTCTGGAACCCGCCGCAGGGCCTGAGCGACGGCCAGCTCGTGGCCTACCTGCTGGCTTGCCTGCTGACGGTCCGGCTGTTCGACACCTTCTTCGAGCTGCCCCACTCGACCCTCGCGCCCGAACTGGCCAAGAGCTACAACGAGCGCACCAGCCTGATCTCCCTGCGCATGCTGTTCGCGGTGATCGGCGGCCTCGGCATGACGATCCTGGCCTACCAGGTGTTCCTCAAGGAGAACCCGGACGGCAGCGGCGGCGTACTCGCCCGCGACGGCTACCTGGCCTACTCCGCCACCGCCGCCATCCTGATCTTCACCTGCATCATCGTCTCGACGGTCGGCACCCAGAGCCAAATTCCCTATCTGCGCTCGCCGCCGACGCGGAAGATCACCTTCAAGGCCATGGCCACTGAGGTCGCGGCCACCCTGAACAACCGGGCGTTCGTGGTCGCGACCCTGAGCGGCATGTTCATCGCCGTCGCCGCTGGCGCGCGCGGCGGGATGGAGCTCTATTTCGGCCTCTACTTCTGGGAACTTACCCAGGCCCAACTGGCCGGCCTGGTGACCGTGAGCGTGATCGGCAGCACCATCGGCGTCTCCCTGGCGCCCCGGGTCGCCAGGAGGCTCGGCAAGAAGCACGGCGCCCTGGCCATGTTCATCAGCGCGCTGCTGGTCGGGGTCAGCCCGATCGTGCTGCGGCTGTTCGGCCTGATGCCGCCCAACGGGACCGGCCTGCTCTACGTCCTGCTGGTGATCGAAACCCTGATCAACACCGCCCTGGCCGCCGGCACCGGCGTGCTGCTGGTCTCGATGACCGCCGACGTGATCGAGGACGCCGAGGTCAAGACCGGCCGCCGCTCGGAAGGCCTGCTGATGAGCGCCGACAACCTCTTCAAGAAGATGGTCTCCGGCGTGGGCGTGTTCATCGCCGGCGCGGTCCTGGCCTTCGTCAAGTTCCCCGAGAGCGCCAAGCGCGGCCAGGTCGACCCCGAGATCATCCACAATCTCGGCCTGATCTACATTCCCACCGTCTTCGTGCTCTACGGCCTCGGCATCGTGGCGCTGAGCGCCTTCAACATCGACAAGGCCAAGCACGAGGACAACCTGCGGCGGCTGGCCGAACTCGCCGACGAAGCCGGTATCGACGAAGAAGCCGGGGCTGTTCCCGGAACGGCCGGAGGGGCCGCGCCCCTCAGCGTGAAAGCTTGATGACACAAAGGCGTTCGACATGACCACCGCCGATTTCGCAGGCCTGCCGCCGCGCCCTCCGATCACGCTCAAGACCAAGGTCCTCTACGGCATGGGGGCCGCCGCCAACATCATCAAGCAGCGCGGGATCACCACCTTCCTGCTGCTGTTCTACAATCAGGTCGTGGGCCTGCCGCCGACCATGGTGTCGACGGCGATCATGATCGCCCTGGTCTTCGACGCCTTCATCGACCCGCTTGTCGGCCAGATCTCCGACAATACGCGCACCCGCTGGGGCCGCCGCCACCCGTTCATGTACACCGCGGCCCTGCCGGTCTCGATCGCCTTCTACCTGATCTGGAATCCGCCGGTCGGGTGGGAGAACGAGGCGCTGTTCATCTACATGCTGGTGTGCCTGCTCACGATCCGGCTGTTCGACACCTTCTTCGAGCTGCCCTCGTCGGCGCTGCTGGCCGAACTGACCTCCGAGTACAACCAGCGGACCAGCATGATCGCCATTCGCTCGTTCTGTGGCGTGCTCGGCGGCCTGGTCATGCAACTGCTCGTCTATCAGGTGTTCCTCAAGAAGAACGCCGACGGCACCGGCGGCTTGCTCGAGCGGACCGGCTGGCAGACCTATTCCATCGTCGCGGCGATCACGATCTTCACGATCATCATCATCTCCGCGGCCGGCACGCACCACCAGATCCCCTACCTGCGCAAGCCGCCGCAGCGGAAGATCACCGTGCCCGCCATGGTCAAGGAAGTGGCGGCCACCCTGAACAACCGCTCGTTCGTCGCCCTGACCATCTCCGGGATGTTCATGAACGTCTCGCTGGGCCTGAAGGGTGCGCTGGAGCTCTACTTCAACCTCTACTTCTGGGGCCTCACCCAGGGCCAACTGGCGTTCCTGACCGTCACCGGCGTAGCCGCCAGCATCATCGGCGTCACCCTGGCGCCCAAGGTTTCGGCCAAGCTCGGCAAGCGGATGGCGGCCATCACCATGTTCTTCGGCGCGGTGATCGCCCTGCTGCTGCCGATCGGCCTGCGCATCCTCGGCGTCATGCCGGCCAACGGGACCAACCTCCTGTTCGGCATCCTGATCATCGACTTCATGGCCAACGGCGCCATGGCGATCATGACCGGCGTCATGCTGCAGTCGATGATCGCCGACGTGGTCGAGGACAGCGAAGTCCGCACCGGCCGCCGTTCGGAAGGCCTGCTCTTCTCCGCCGACAACCTGTTCAAGAAGATCGTTTCGGGGGTGGGTGTCTTCACCTCCGGCGTCCTGCTGGCCTATGTCGCCTTCCCTCAGGGCGCCAAGCCTGGCGAGGTCGATCCGGAACTGCTGCGCAACCTGGCCCTGATCTACCTGCCGACGATCGGCGGCTTCTACGCCGTGGCCATCACCTGCCTGTTCCTCTACCGGATCGACCAGTCGGTCCACGAAGAGAACCTGCGCAAGCTGCGGGAAGGCGCAAGCGAGGCGCATACGGCCGAGGCCGCTCCGGCCGAGAACCCATCGCCCGCGGCGCCCGCCCCGACCGGCGACCTGAGCCCGGCCACGCCCAGACCCTGATTTTCCGCCCTGGCCGCAACCTCCGCTTGCCAGGGCGACGCTCGCACCGAATATTCGAAGTCAGAGCCCGGCGCAGACCGGGCCTGACCGATATAGGGAGGAGCAGATGGAAGAGGCGTCTGAACGGCCAGGCCGTTCGAAGGCGGCCCGGTGAGCCGGCCCCCGCTCAGCGTCCGCTCCAAGCTCTTCTATGGAGCCGGGTCGGTGGCCTTCGGCGTGGCCACCCTGGGCCTTTCCTCGGCGCTCCTGCAGCCCTACCTCAACCGGGTGATCGGCCTGCCGGCGCTTTGGGTCGGGACGGCGATCATGGCCACCCTGATCCTCGACGCCTTTATAGATCCGGCCATCGGCCAGTGGTCGGATAAGCTGCGCACCCGCTGGGGTCGCCGCCACCCGCTGATGTACGCCGCCGCGCCCCTGGTCGCCGCGAGCTGCATCGCCTTCTGGAACTCACCCGACTGGCCGCCGCAGGCCCTGGGCGCGTACCTGATGGGCATGCTGGTTCTGCTGAGGCTGTGCGTCAGCCTCTATGAGGTGCCCAGCCAGGCTCTCGCGCCCGAGCTCACCACCGACTACCACCAGCGCACCAGCCTGTTCAGCTACCGCTTCTTCTTCGGGGTGATCGGCGGTTTCGGGATGAACCTGGTGCTCTACCAGGTCTTCCTCAGCCCCGAGAACGGCGGGATCCTCAACCGTGCCGCCTATGGCCAGTACGGCGTCCTGGCCGGCGGCATCATGGCGGCCTCGATCCTGGTCACTTCACTCGGCACCCACCGGCACATTCCGCACCTGGCCGCGCCGCCGGAGCGCAAGGTCAAGTTCGCCCAGCTCCTGCGGGAAATCGGCGGCACGCTCTCGAACCGCTCGCTGGTGGTGGTGATGCTGTCGGGGCTCTGCTCGGGTGTCGCCTCGGGGATGAACGGCGCCCTCAGCCAGTATTTCTACATCGAGTTCTGGGGCCTGAGCGCCAAGCAGATCTCCTACCTGGCGCTGGCGGCGGTGCTGGCGGCGATCATCGGGGTGGCGATCGTCAACCCGACCTCACGAGCGTTCGGAAAGAAGCGGGCGATGATCGGCCTCTTCTCGGTGGCGACCGTCACCTCGGCGCTGCCGATCCTGCTGCGCCTCCTGGGCCTCATGCCGCCGAACGGCTCGCCCTGGGTGTTCACGATCCTCTGGGGCGACGCGCTGCTGGCCACCACCCTGGCCATCTCCGGCTTCATCATCGTCTCGTCGATGGTAGCCGACGTTGTGGAGGACGCGGCTGTGAAGACGGGCGTGCGCTCCGAGGGGCTGCTGTTCGCCGCCAACGGCCTATTGCCCAAGTTCACCGCCGGCATCGGCGTCTTCCTCAGCGGCCTGCTGCTGACCGCGGTCGCCTTTCCCACCGACGCCGCAGCCGGCGCCGTGCCGCCCGACATCATGCGCCGCCTGGCCATGATCACCCTGCCGGTGACCTTCGCGATGAACGCCCTCTCCATCGCGGTCCTGACCTTCTATCGGATCGACCAGCAGACCCACGAGCGCAACCTCGCCGCCCTGGGCGAGACGCCGCTCGCCGCGGAAGCCGAGCCTGCGGCGCCCCAGGCCGAGCCGGTCATCGCTAACGCCAGTTGAATTCGAGCCCCCTCCCCGCGCGCAGACGCGGGTCCGCTAAGGAAAACAATCCAGTGGCCGTCAGCATGTCTTCAAGCCCCTCCTCGGGAAGGCTCAGCATCCCGACCAAACTCTTCTACGGCTTCGGTTCGGTCGCCTTCGGCGTGAAGGACCAGGGCTTCTCCTACCTTCTGCTGATCTTCTACAATCAGGTGGTCGGCTTGCCGTCCGCGACGGTCGGCCTGGCGATTATGATCGCCCTGATCTTCGACAGCTTCCTCGACCCGCTGATGGGCCAGATTTCGGATGGCTGGCGCTCGCGCTGGGGACGCCGGCACCCGTTCATGTACGCCGCGGCCATACCGGTGGCGGTCTCCTACCTGCTGCTCTGGAACCCGCCGCAGGGCTGGTCCGACCAGGCCATATTCCTCTACCTGATCGTGGTCGCGGTGATCATCCGCAGCTTCATCACCATGTACGAGATCCCTTCGTCGGCCCTGGCGCCGGAGCTGACCACCGACTACGACGAACGGACAAAGGTCCTGGCCTATCGCCACTTCTTCGGCTGGTTCGGCGGGCTGGCGATGACCGTCCTGGCCCTGCGTGTCTTCCTGGCGCCGGACGCGGCGCATCCGGTGGGACAGCTCAATCCGGCCGGGTACCAGACCTACGCCTATGTCGCCTCGGCCGTGATGCTGGGGGCGATCCTGATCTCGGCCATGGGCACCCATCGGCACATCGCCCGCTTCAGCACCCCCGCCAAGCGCAAGCTGTCGGTCGGGGAGCTCGCGAGGGAGATGATCGGGACCCTTAGCCACAAGTCGTTCCTGGTGCTGGTCGGAGCGGGCCTGTTCAACGCCATGGCCAGCGGCCTGGTCCTGTCGCTGAACCTCTATTTCAACACCTATTTCTGGGAGCTCAGCTCCAACCAGATCGCGCTGCTGGCGACCGGCAACTTCGTCTCGGCCATCCTCGCCTTCATGCTGGCCGCGCCCCTGGCCAAGCGGGTCGGCAAGAAGTCGGCGGCCCAGGCCACCAAGGTCCTGGCGTTCCTGATCGCCGTCGGCCCGATCAGCCTGCGCCTGGTGGGCCTGGCGCCGGAGAATGGCGCGCCGGCGCTGCTGCCGATCCTGTTCGTTCAGACGGTGTTCTCGACCGCCTTCTCGATCACCTCGGCCATCCTCATCTCCTCGATGATCGCCGACGTGGTGGAGGACTCCGAACTGCGCACCGGCCGCCGGTCGGAGGGCCTGTTCTTCTCCGCCTCAGCCTTCGTGCAGAAGGCTGTCTCCGGCGTCGGCATCTTTGCCTCCAGCATGATCCTGCTGGCCGTCGGCTTCCCGCAGCAGGCCAAGCCTGGCGAGATCGACCATCCCGTGCTCGTGTGCCTGGGCGCAGTCTATCTGATCGTGCTTGCGGCGCTCTATGGCGCGGCGATCCTTTGCGTGTCGCTCTACCGGATCACCCGCGAGGGCCACGAGGAGAGCCTGCGCCGGCTGGCCGCCAAGGCTCGGCGCACCGGCGGTAAAGGCCCCGAATACGCCTGACGAAGACGGGAGAGGCGCGCGCCTCTCCCGACCTCCCGCTACTTGGAAATCCGCAGCGAGTTGATGTCCTGAGCGATCGCCCGGAACGCGATCTTCAGCGCCGTGCCGCCTTCGGGGAAATAGACGAAGTCCGGCGAGGTGGCGCAGTTACGCATCACGTTCTGCACGTCCGCATCGCTGCTGACGTTGAAGCCCACGGTGTAGACGGTGATCCCCTTGGCCTTCATGGCCGCGCACATCTTCTCCGCCTGGCTGAAGGGATCGCCGTTGGTGGCGTTGCAGTTGATGTGATCCGAAGCGCTGCCGCTGCCGCTGCCGGCGTCGGCGGCGACCACACCCTTGCAGTAGGGGCTGTTGAAGGCGCCGTCGGTCATCAGGACCACGACCTTGAGAAGCTGCTGGGTGCTGTAGGGCGCCGGCGCGCTGCTGGCGTCCGGCCACAGGCTGCCCCACTCGGGCGAGACCATGTACCAACCCCAGCCGACGCCGATCTGGCCGGCCGTGGAGCCGTTGGACGTCAGGGCGTCGATCTTGTTCTTCAACATGGTCTTGTCGGACGACAGCGGCACGATCTGGCCGGAGCCGCAGGCGCCGTAAACGCGACCGACAAAGCTCACGCTCGGCCCAGCGTCCGTATAGGCTTCCGACCCGATGCGCTCGCTCGCGCAGTCGCTGGCGCCGAACGTCTGCCAGTCGTGGCTCCTGGTGGCGTCCTGGAAGCGGAACCTGAGGCAGCCTTCCCGCAGGCATTGCGCTTTACCCCCTCCCTTGTAGGAGCCGCTCAGATTACCCGACCACGCGCCGTTCAGGCTGAATTCGTCATTCGAAATCCAGGTGACCGTGTAGGTCCCCTTGATCTGCGAGCCATCAAGCTTCACCCCCGAAACGCTCGACAACTCCACCTGATCGCCAGTGTTCAAACCATGGGCGGTCGATTGGATGACGACCTTGGAGTCCTGCCCCCTCACCGCCTGGATCGCCGTCGGGCCTGCCAGCGTCCCGCGAGCCGCATCGGCGTAACCGCCGAGCTTCACCCCCACCGAGTACGGCACGAGGGCCGCCTTGGTGTAGTAGGGCGTCTGCTTGTCCTGCACGACCAGGTCGACGAGGTCCTTGGCCGCCGTGCGCAGGTTGTCCATCTCGCCCGACATCGAGCCGGTGGTGTCGAGCACCAGGGCCACCTCGACATTGTTCGAGTTCCGCAACACCTCGGAATTGGCCTCGATGTCCGCCTGGGCCCAGAGGCGTGGGCCGATGTTCGGCGGGTCGATCGTCGCGTGGCCGGTGACCTTGCCCTTGTCGCTCAGGGTGAAAGTGCTGGAGGTCAGCTCCTGGCCCTCAGGCAGCTTCAGGTTGGCGCGCAGGGCGTTGTCGCCGACGATCTGGATGTCCTCCGTGGTCATCTTGTTCGACCGCGCGGCGTAAAGGGTGGCGGTGTCCAGGGCTTCCTGGAGCTGCCCCCGCTGGGTGGTGATCATGTAGACGTCGACGAGGCCCAGGGTCGCCGGGGCCAGCAGCACCAGACCGACGGCGAAGAACACCGCGGTCGCGCCGCGCTCGTCACGCTTGCCGGCACGCAACCAAGCACAAAGGCGGGCGATCCGCCCGTTGACGCTGTTCCTGTCCACGCCCGTTCCTCTCGATAATGGAGGTTTCCAGGGCGCAGCTTCTCAGCTCACGGTAAATGATCGGGCGCCGGAGAAGGTTAAAAGCAACGCTTGTTTCCGGCGCCCGAGGATAGTCACCAGCCGCAGGACTCGCCCTTGTTCTGGACGGTCAGCCAGTCGTTCAGCGGCTTGAAGTAGTCGGCCACGGCGCTGGCGTCGGCGCGGCTCTCGCCGGTGAAGGCGGCCATGGCCTGGGGCCAGGGCTGGGACGCGCCCATCTCCAGCATCGCATTGAACTTCTGGCCCATTTCCTTCTCGCCATAGACCGAGCAGCGGTGCAGCGGTCCCTTCCAGCCGATCTGGTTGCAGGCGGCGCGATGGAACTGGAACTGGTAGATGTGGGCCAGGAAGTAGCGGGTGTAGGGCACGTTGGCCGGGACGTGGTACTTGGCGGCCGCATCGAAGGCGTCTGCGGGCCGGTCGCCCGGCGGCATCAGGCCCTGGTACTGGTTACGCAGCTTCCACCAGGCGGTGTTGTAGGTCTCCGGCGTCACCTCGCCCGAAAACACCTGCCAGCGCCAGCGGTCCACCATCAGGCCGAAGGGCAGGAAGGCGATCTTGTCGAGCGCCATCTTCAGCAGGAAGGGGATGTCCTCCTCCGCGCCCGGCGCCTTGTCCAGGAGGCCGATCTGCTGGAGGTAGGTCGGGGTCAGGGCCGAGAGGCCGACGAAGTCCCCGATCGCCTCGTGGAAGCCGTCGTTCGCCCCGTTCTTGAACAGGAACGGCTGGTCCTTGTAGGCCCTTTGGTAAAAGTTGTGACCGAGCTCATGGTGAACGGTGTAGAAGTCGTCGCCGTTCACCTTGGTGCACATCTTGATGCGCACGTCTTCCTTGTCGTCGATGTTCCAGGCCGAGGCGTGGCAGACGACTTCGCGGTCACGCGGGCGGGTGATCATCGACCGCTGCCAGAAGGTCTCCGGCAAGGGCGACATGCCCACCGAGGTGTAGAAGGCCTCGCCGGTGCGGACCATCTTGATCGGGTCATAGCCCTTTTCGACCAGTAGCTTGTCGAGGCTATAGCTGGAGCCCGCGCTCTTCGGCTGGACGACGTCATAGATGTTGCCCCACTGCTGGGCCCACATGTTGCCCAGCAGGTCGGCCCGGATCGGGCCGGTGCGCGGCTGCACCGCGTTCCCGTACTTGTCGTTGAGCCGGGCGCGCACGTAGCAGTGGAGGTTGCGATAGAACGGCTCCACCTGCTTCCACAGCCGGTCGGTGTCGGCGGCGAAGGCGTCCGGGTCCATGTCGTAGTTGGAGCGCCAGAGCGCGCCGGTGTCCTTGAAGCCAAGGCCGCGGGCGCCTTCGTTGGAGAGCTCGGCCAGCCGGGCGTAGTCGGCGCGCATCTGCGGACCGACCGAATGCCAGCCCTCCCAGACCGCCTTGAGCTCGGCCGGATCACGGCTGTCGGCGAGGATGTCCTCGGCGTCGTTGAGGGTCAGGGTCTTGCCGCCATGCTGGAATTTCCCGGACGAGTAGGTCGAATCCAGTCGGGTGGTGACGGTCGCCAGCTCGGTGGCAGCGCCGGGCCGATCCGGAGCCGGGCTGACCAGATAGAGCTTGAGAAGCTTGAGCTTTCTGGCCGTGACCGGATCGACTGCGACGCCGTTGAACCGGGCTGCCTCCCGCGCATAGCGGGCGGTCATCTCGTTCTGCTGGGCGGTGGCCTTGGCCTCCAGCCACTGGGTGTCTTCGGTGATGTAGGTCGCCCGCACCCAGGCGGACCGGGCGACATAGGGGTTGAGGGCGGCGAGTTCGGCTTCGGCCTTGTCGACGAAGGCCTTGGCTTCGGCGGCGGTCGGCTTGGAGCCCTGCGCCGAGGCGGGCGCAAAGGCGAGCAGGGCCACGGCGGTGGCGGCCAGCAACTGGGATTTCATGCTTTGAGGCGTCCCTAGCGAGAGATGCGGCGATAGGCCGCCATGTCCCGAAGGGAACGTCAGCCGCTCCCGCCGTCAAGACGATTGAGCTTAAGCCCTCTAGGCGCGGGCCTCGGAGGCGGCCATGCGGATGGCGGTTTCCACGGACGCCTGCGCATCGGATTGGGACAGGTCCAGGCCCTGGGCGATCGTCTCGCCGTCCTCGTCGAAGATGCGCCAGGCCCAGCCGGCTTCGGCGTGGGCGAGGGAGTAGGCGTACGGCGAATCCGTCACAAGCGCCTCCACATAGATCCATGCTGCACTGCAGTATGTACGTACAATGACGACTCCAACGCGGTGTCATGTCAAGCGTTGCAAGGTTTGCGCCGCAACACGAAAAATTTCATCCCAGGCAT
This sequence comes from Phenylobacterium koreense, assembly GCF_040545335.1. Taxonomy (NCBI): domain Bacteria; kingdom Pseudomonadati; phylum Pseudomonadota; class Alphaproteobacteria; order Caulobacterales; family Caulobacteraceae; genus Phenylobacterium; species Phenylobacterium koreense. Next base: position 2,035,060 of record NZ_JBEPLU010000001.1, on the reverse strand, counting down.
TCGCCGCGCCGGGAACCTATATTGGGCCGAGCATTCCGGAGAAATTTCGATGACAGATCAACCGACTGCCGATCACCTGAAAGCCAAGGCGAAGTCGTTGATCCGGGAAGCGGCCCTGGTGGCCGGCGACTGGATTGCCGCATCGGCGCCGAATGTCATCGAGGTGAAAAATCCCGCCGACGCCACGATCGTCGGATCTGTGCCAAAACTTGACAGTGAGAGCGTGGACCGGGCCATCGCGGCCGCGGCCGAGGCCTTCCCTGCCTGGGCCGGACTCAAGGGCAGGGCCCGCGGCGCGATCCTCGCCAAGTGGGCGCAACTGGTCAGCGCAAACGAAGAAGGCCTTGCGGCGGTGATCAGCCTGGAAAACGGCAAGCCGTGGAAAGAAGCGCTGGGCGAGATCCGTTACGCGAACTCGTTCATCGAGTGGTTCGCCGGCATGGCCGAGCGACTGGATGGGAAGGTGATCGAGAGCCCCAACGGGCAGGACTTGATCCTGGCCTTCCATGAACCTGTCGGACCGGTGGCGGCGATCACCCCCTGGAACTTCCCGGCGGCGATGATCACCCGCAAGGTGGCGGCGGCCTTCTGCGCCGGATGCCCGGTGGTGCTGAAGCCCGCCTCGGCGACCCCGTTCACCGCCCTGGCGCTGGCCGCCCTGGCCCTGGAGGCCGGAGCGCCGGCCGGCTGCTTCTCGGTGGTCACCGGCGAGCAGGACGTGGTCGGCGGCCGGCTGACCGGCTCGAAGCTGATCCGCAAGCTCTCCTTCACCGGTTCGACGCAGGTCGGTCGGCTGCTGGCCGCCCAGTGCGCGCCGAGCCTCAAGCGGCTCTCGATGGAGCTGGGCGGCGCGGCCCCGCTGCTGGTCTTCGACGACGCGGACCTGGAGACCGCGGTCGAGGGCACGGTGGCCGGCAAGTTCCGCGCCGGCGGCCAGACCTGCGTCTGCCCGAACCGGATCTACGTGCAGTCCGGGATAAAGGACGCCTACCTCGAGGCCCTGACCGCCAAGGTCGCGGCGCTGAAGGTCGGCGACCCCTTCGACCCCTCCGTGGTCATCGGACCGCTGATCAACCAGAAGGGCGTCGAGAAGGTCGAGGACCACATCGCCCGGACGGTGGCGGCCGGCGGCGAGGTGCTGACCGGCGGCAAGCGGATGGAGGGGAACTTCTTCCAGCCCACCGTGACCTTCGGCGGCGACGACGAGCTCTTCTGCCACGAAGAGACCTTCGGCCCCCTCACCCCGGTCTTTTCCTTCGAGACCGAGGAAGAGGCCATCGCCCGCGCCAACGCCTCGGAATTCGGCCTGGCCTCGTTCCTGTTCACCGACGACCTCAACCGCGCCATGCGGGTCGGCCGGGCCATTGAGGCCGGGATCGTCGGGATCAACGCCGGCCTGGTCTCCAACGCCGCCAACCCCTTCGGCGGGGTCAAACAGTCGGGCTACGGTCGCGAGGGTTCGGTCTACGGGATCGAGGACTACATGCAGGTCAAGGCTCTGACCCTGGCCCTGCGATAGTCTGCCCTAGGGCAAAGCACGGTCTAGCCGTGGCGTCGGCCGGCCGCATAGACTGACGCGGATGTCCCGCCTGCCCGCCGTCTTCGCCACCGGACTGATCCTCGCTCTCGCAGGGGGCGCGGCGGCCGTTCAGCGTCTGCCGGCGACGCCCGAGCCGGCGCGCCTCACCGGCTGGCCGCAGCCGGCGGAGATGCCCGGGTTCGGCGACGACGGGACCCTGGGGCCGGCCGAGATCTCCGACCTGACCGAGTACGTCCTGGCCCTCGCCGGCGCCCAGCGGGACGAGGCGGCGGTGATCCGCGCCGTGCCGCTCTACCAGACCCATTGCGCCGCCTGCCACGGCCTGGGCGGCGAGGGCGCGGAGATCCTGGGGACGCCGGACCTGACCCGCCGCCAGTTCCGCGTCGTGACCGGCCCCGCCGACATTCGCCTGCAGATCTGGCACGGCGACGACGGCCGCGGCCCGATGCGCGAGGCGCAGCGTCGATCAGGCCGGCCGCACGGCTAGGGGGTCGCCTCCGGGCGCGGGGCGGGATATTGGCTGTCCGCATCCAAAGCCCATACGAGAGGACGCCCGACCATGAGCGCCAGCTTTCCGACCCTTGACGAGATTCTGACGAAACAGGGGGTCGGCGAAGAGCTGGCTGAGGTGATGCGGACCATCGCGGGGACCTGCGCGCAGATCAGCGAGATGGTGGCGGGCGCGGGCCTGGAAGGCGCTCTGGGTCTGGCCGGGGCGGTCAATGTGCAGGACGAAGAGCAGAAGGCGCTCGACGTCATGACCGACGAGCTGATGAGCGCGGCGCTCGGCGCCTGCGATCCGGTCGCGGGCCTGGCTTCCGAGGAGCAGGAAGCGATGGTGGCCACCGGCCGCAAGGGCGGCTACCTGGTCGCCTTCGACCCGCTGGACGGCTCAAGCAACATCGACGTCAACGTCTCGGTCGGCACGATCTTCTCGGTGCTGCCGGCGCCGGAAGGCCGTGCGCCGACCGAGGCCGACTTCATGGTCGGCGGCCGCGCCCAGATCGCCGCGGGCTACGCCATCTACGGACCCCAGACCATGCTGGTCCTGACCCTGGGCGGAGAGGTGCAGGGCTTCAGCCTGACGCCGGAAGGCGACTGGCTGCTGACCCACGGCGACATCAAGGTGCCGCGGGCGACCAAGGAATTCGCCATCAACATGTCCAACCGCCGCCACTGGGCGCCGGGCATCCGCGCCTATATCGACGACTGCCTGGCCGGCGTCGAAGGCCCGCGGGGCAAGAACTTCAACATGCGCTGGGTCGCCTCGATGGTGGCCGACGTACACCGCATCCTGATGCGCGGCGGGGTCTTCCTCTATCCGTGGGACGCCCGCGAGCCCGACCGGGCCGGCAAGCTGCGCCTGCTCTACGAGGGGAACCCGATGTCGCTGCTGATCGAGCGGGCCGGCGGCAAGGCGACCAATGTCGAGCAACCTATCCTCGACGTGAAGGTCACCGGCCTGCACCAGCGCGTGGCCGTGGTGCTGGGCTCGGCCGAGGAAGTCGAGCTGGCCTCGGCCGCCAAATGACGGAAGCGTGGGCGCGGCTTGCGGCCGCGCCCGCCGGCCTCACTCGCCGTTGATAGCCTTGTCGAGGTCGGCCTGATTGCAGATGGCGCATTCCAGGTCGGTGACCAGGCCGTTGGCGATCGAATAGACCCAGCCGTGGACGCAGAGGCTCTGGCCCCTCGCCCAGGCGTCCTGGATGAAGACGTCGGAGGCGACGTTCCGCACCTGGCGCACGACGTTGAGCTCGACCAGGCGGTCGAGACGCTCATGCTCGTGCAGCGCCTCCAGCTCGCCCCGGTTCTCGGCATAGACCTCGCGGATCGGGTGCAGCCAGTGATCGACCAGGCCCCGGCGCTGACCGTCCACCGCGGCGGCGACACCACCGCAGCCATAGTGGCCCACGACCATGATGTGCTTCACCTTCAGCACGTCCACGGCGAACTGCAGCACCGAGAGATAGTTGGCGTCCTGCGGCGGGGCGAGATTGGCCACGTTCCGGTGGACGAACAGCTCGCCCGGATCGAGGTTGACGATCTCGTTGGCCGGCACGCGGCTGTCGGCGCAGCCGATCCAGAGGTATTCCGGGCTCTGCTGGGAGACCAGCCGCCGAAAGAAGCCGGGATCCACCGACAGCTTGCCCGCGGCCCACTTGCGGTTGTTGGCCTTCAGATCCTCAAGCATGTACGGCGTCCGGTTGGCGGTCGGGGTGGGCGGCGGCGAAGGCCGGATGGCCGGCCGCGTGGGCGGCGACGGCGGCGATGGCCGGGAACGGCGTCAGGTCCACCTTGTAGCGCTCGGCCGAATAGACCTGCGGGACCAGGCAGCAGTCGGCGAGGGTCGGCGTCTCGCCGAAGGCGAAGCCCTTGCCGAGGCTGGCGACCATCGGCTCCAAGGCCGTGAAGCCGTCGACGATCCAGCGCTGGCTCCAGGCCAGCCGGCCGGCTTCGTCCACCCCGGCCTGCTCCAGCGCCTTCTGGATGCGCATGTTGTTCAGCGGGTGGATGTCGCAGGCGATCAGGGCGGCCATGGCCCGGACCTGGGCGCGGTCGAACGGATCGGCCGGCAGCAGGGCCGGCTGTGGATGCGTCTCCTCCAGCCACTCGAGGATCGCGAGGCTCTGGGTCAGGACGTGGCCGTCGGTCTCCAGGGCCGGGGTCAGGTGCTGGCGGTTGCGCCTGGCGACATAGTCCTGCGCGTGCTGTTCGCCCTTGAGCAGGTTCACCCCGACATAGTCGTAGGCGAGGCCCTTGAGCTGCAGGCCGATGCGGACCCGGTAGGGGGCGGTGGCGCGCCAGTAGGAATGCAGGGTCAGGCTCACGGCGTCACCTCGAAGGCAAGCGAACCGACGCCCTCGACCTCGCCGGTCACCCGGTCGCCGGCGACGATGGGGCCGACGCCCTCGGGCGTGCCGGTGAAGATCAGGTCGCCGGGGGCCAGGGTCCAGAGCTTGGAGGCCTCGGAGATCACCTCGGCGACGTTCCAGATCATGTCCGAGACCTGGGCGTCCTGGCGCACCTGGCCGTTGACGCTGAGGGTGATGCGCCCTTGCGGCGGCGCGCCCCGCCACTTGCGGATCGGCGAGATGGGCGCCGAGGCGTCGAAGCCCTTGGCCGCATCCCACGGCTGGCCCTTGTCCTTCGCGGCGTTCTGCAGGTCGCGACGGGTGAGGTCGACCCCGACCGCATAGCCGTAGACCAGATCGAGCGCGCGCTCGGGCGGCACGTCACGGCCGCCGGCGCCCAGCGCCACCACCAACTCGATCTCGTGATGCAGGTTGGCGGTCCGGGTAGGATAGGGCACGGCGCCGCCCGGCGGGATCACCGCGTCGGCGGGCTTGGAGAAGAAGAACGGCGGATCGCGGTCGTCGCCGCCCATTTCGCGGCGATGGGCGGCGTAGTTGCGGCCCACGCAAAGGACACGGCGGATCGGGAAGACAGCCGCCTCGCCCTCCACGGGCGCTGCGGCTGGAGCGAGCGGGGGAAGGACATAGGATGTCATGCCGCCGCCTTACGCCGCCGGGCGGTCGATGTGAACCCCCGCCGCCGTGGGAACGGGGCCTGGCGCCGAAGGGCGGGACCGCCTGACGGCGGCCCCTCTCCGCCTCCCCAGGGAGGACGTGCTACTTCAGGGCGTCGCGGATGCCCTTGGCCTGATCGTGGTGCTGCTGGATCATCGGGGCGGTCGCGGCGGCGAAGGACCGGATGGTCGGAACGTCGCCGTCCTGGGCGAAGCGCTGCATCACGTCGAGCGCGGCCTGGTGAGCGTCGACCTGGTTGTCCATGTAGGCCCGGTCGAAGTTCCCGGCCTTGTTGAGGTCGTCGAGCTTGTCCTGCAGGTCGGCGGGAAGCGCCGTCGGCAGGGTGATGGCCTGACCAGAGTCGGCGACGGCCTTCTTCAGGTTGGCGGTGATGGCCGTGTGGTCGGCGATCATCTTATCGGCGAACTTCTTCACCTCGGCGTTCTGGCCGCGCTTCTGCGCGATCTTCGCCGCTTCGATCTCGAACATGTCGCTGGCGGCGGCCTTGTTGACGAAGTCCGGAGCGGCGGCCTCGTTCGACGGGGTGGGGATGGTCGCGGCAGGATTAGCGCTCGGGGTCGCGGCCTGTTCGGCCGGGGTCGCGGCGCCCTTGGTTTCAGTCCTCTGTCCGCAGGCGGCCACGGACATAGCGGCGGCGGCCGCGCCTGCGATAAGCAGGGTACGGTGCATTGGAAGCTCCTTACGTGATTGACAGACCGTGCGGCGGGCGGGTCATGAAGCCACGCACCAAATCGAAACTCACGCGCGCGTGATCAGTTCCGGAAAAGGACGAACAGGGGTGGAAGCCAATCGTGGGCCGCTGAAGGGCCTGAAGGTCGTCGAGATGGGCACCCTGATCGCCGGGCCGTTCTGCGGCCAGATTCTGGGCGACTTCGGCGCGGACGTGGTCAAGATCGAGGACCCGAAGAGCGGCGACCCCATGCGCCAATGGGGGCGCAGCCTGCCCATGGGCCTGTCGCCCTGGTGGCCGGTGATCGGGCGCAACAAGCGCTCCGTCGGCCTGGACCTTCGCACCCCCGAAGGCCGCGAGATCGCCCGCAAGCTGATCGACCAGGCCGACGTGCTGATCGAGAACTTCCGGCCCGGCGCCATGGAGAAATGGGGCATGGGCTACGAGGCCCTGGCGGCGAGCAATCCGCGGCTGATCGTGGCGCGGGTCTCGGGCTTCGGCCAGACCGGCCCCTACGCCGGTCGCGCCGGCTACGGGCTGATCGGCGAGGCCATGGGCGGCCTGCGGCACATCACCGGCGAACCGGACCGGCCGCCGGCCCGGGCGGGGATCTCCATCGGCGACTCCCTGACGGCCATGCACGCGGTCATGGGGATCACCATGGCCTTGCATGCGCGCGAGCGCACCGGCCGCGGCCAGATGATCGACGCGGCGCTCTATGAAAGCGTGCTGGCGGTGATGGAGAACCTGGTCACCGAGTACGACCTGACCGGCTATGTCCGCGAGCGGTCCGGATCGATCCTGCCGGGCATCGCGCCGTCGAACGTCTATCCCTGCGCGGAAGGCGAGATGATCCTGATCGGCGGCAACGGCGACACGGTCTTCGCCCGGCTGGCTGAGGCCATGGGCCGGCCGGAGCTGGCCGCCGATCCCCGCTACGCCACCCATGCGGCGCGGGGGGCCAACCAGCAGGAGCTGGACGAGCTCATCGGCGCCTGGAGCTCTGACTGGAAGCTTCCGGAGCTGATCGAACACCTGGAAGCGGCGGGCGTTCCTTGTGGCCGGGTCTTCCGGGCGCCGGACATGCTGGAGAACGAGCAGTACCAGGCGCGCCAAGCGATCGTGGAGGTCGATCATCCGGTGTTCGGGAAGGTGAAGATGCAGAACGCCTTCCCGAAGCTCTCGGAGACGCCGGGCGCGGTGCGCTGGCCAGGGCCGGGCCTTGGCGAACACACCGAAGAGGTGCTGGCCGAGATCGGGTTGAGCACGGAAGCCGTCGCCGGCCTGCGGGCGAAGGGCGTCGTCTGACCCTCCGCCTCGGAGCTCAGTTTGCGAAGAAGCCCATTTCGCCGCTGATCCGGACCTGACAAGGCCGGCCGTCGTCCTGCATCTGGCGGGCGCGCTTGTGCGCGCTGGCCTTGGCCACCTCCTTGTCCGGGGAGTGCCCGAAGAGGCTGCCGTCGAGTTCGACGGCCCACCCGCCGTCGTGGGGGCCAACCGTCAGAACGGCGCGTGCGGGAGACTTTTGCATCCGATAATCTTACCAGATATCGGCTTAATTTCGAGTTTTTCCGAATCATACTTGTGGACGCGCCGTTTTTGGCGCAAAATTCAAAAGTCAAATCTCGTCTTGGCTCGACGCCGCGCCGCTAAAATTATCGAATTTAGCTTCGCAATTGCTTCCTGACCTATCCGAAATTTTGATCAGCGCCCTGTCTTTTGGGCGCGATAACTTATGTCCGGAAAGGGACGGTAAAATGAAAACTGGCATTGTAAAGTGGTTCAACGGCCAAAAGGGCTTCGGCTTCATCCAACCTGACGATGGCGGCGCCGATGTGTTCGTGCACATCTCCGCGGTAGAGCGGGCCGGCATGACGAGCCTGCACGAAGGCCAGAAGCTGAGCTTCGAACTCGAGCGCGATCAGCGCAGCGGCAAGTACTCGGCCGGCCAGCTTCAAGCCTGATCCTAAAGCGCGGGGGCGCCCAAGGCTGCGCGTCCGGTGTCGAAGACATCGGACGTCGCGCCGACCTCTTCTAGGCCTGGCCTGGAAAGGACAGAATGCCCCTTTACGTCTTCTACCCGACCAAGAACGACGGCGTGTCCCCGAGCTTCGAGGCCCACGCCTGCGACGACGACCAGGCCGCACTCTGGCTCGCCGCCACGATCCTGACCCAGCATGAGGCCGCGGCCCACGTGACGGTGTGGGAGGGCCCGCGGCGTGTCCTGATCTGCCGCCGGCGAGAGGAAGCCGATCCCCGGCTGGCCTAGGCTCGCAAAGTCCACGGGGCTGACGAACCCGGCTTTCGCCTGCAATGTGTAGGCGCGACAGCCGGGAGGGAGCCCATGCCCACAGCCGCCGTAAACGGCCTTTCCATCTATTTCGAGCGCGCCGGGGCGGGTGAGCCGCTGCTGTTCATTTCCGGCACCGGCGGCGATCTGAGGAACAAGCCCAACCAGTTCGACGGGCCGTTCCCCAAGGCCTTCGACATGATCTCCTACGACCAACGCGGGCTGGGGCGGTCGGACAAGCCGGACGTTCCCTACTCCATGGCCGACTATGCGGACGACGCCGCGGCCCTGATGGCGAGCCAGGGCTGGGCGCGCGCCAACGTCGTCGGGGTCTCGTTCGGCGGCATGGTCGCCCAGGAGCTGGTCCTGCGTCATCCCGGTCGCGTGCGGCGTCTGGTGCTGGCCTGCACCTCGCCCGGCGGGGCGGGCGGCGCCTCCTTCCCCTTCCACGAGATCGAGCACCTGAAGGGCGAGGCCCGCGCGAAATACCTGACACCGATCTCCGACACCCGGCGCGACATGGCCTGGGCCAAGGCCAATCCGGAAGCCTACGCCAAGGCGATCGTCCTGGCCGCCGCCGACCCGTTCGCGGACGAGCCGGGCCACGCGCAAGGCGCGCACCGTCAACTGGAAGCCCGGGCCGGGCACGACACTTGGGATCGCCTGGGCCAGATCAAGGCTCCGACCTTGGTGGCGGGTGGCCGCTACGACGGCATCGCCCCGCCGCAGACTCTTGAGCGGCTGGCCTCGCAAATCCCCGGCGCAGAGCTGAGGTTCTTCGAAGGCGGCCACCTGTTCATGATCCAGGACCGCACCGCCACCCCGGCCATGATCGAATTCCTGCGCAGATGATGCGCCGTCAGGCGGCCGCTTCCAGTAGGATCGTCATCACCTCGCGGGCGATCTGAGGAGGCATGGCGAACTGATTGCAGAGCACGATCACAGACAGCCTTTCGCCGGGCGCTAGCAAGACATCCGCCAGTGCAGGCCCTCCGCTATGCCCCACCGTCGCCCTGCCTAGGACCTCCCCTGGGATCCAGCCCAGCGCGAAGGGAGCGGGCGGCGCGCCGCTCACTTCGGACGAGGCGAACATCGCGCCCAGGGACTCGGGCATGAGGACGCCCCTGTCGAGCGCGGCCATGAAGGCGACCAGATCGTCCAGCGAGCCATAGAGGCCGCCTGCGCTATAGCTCCAGCGTGGATAGATGACCTCCATCCGCCGTTGTTGAGCGCCGTCCCACATATAGGTCGACGCCCGCTGCGGAATAACGTCGGCGACGCGGGACATTCCCCGATCCACCGCATTGTCGAACACCACGGAGAGATTCAGCGGCCCGGCGAGCCTGCGAGCAAGGAGCTCGGCGTATTTGGCCGATGCGGCCTGTTCCATCACCGCGGTCAGGAGGGCGTAATCCAAGAGCCCATATTCGGACGCCTCTCCTGGAGCGTGTGCCAAGGGCAGCTCTGCGGCGAAGCGCGCAATGTCCTGGGGCGTCTTGATTTGCGGCGTCATCAGCTCCGGGACGATGCCGCCCGCCGCCATGCCGGTCGGCAAACCGGACGTGTGGTTCGCCAAATGGCGGATGGTGATCGGACGCCAGGAAGCGGGCGCGCCCTCAAGGTGGTCGGTGATCGACTGATCCAACGATAGCGCCTTTTCCTCGACTAGGCGCATGAGCAGAACAGCGGTGAAAAGCTTGGTGACCGAGGCAAGTTGAAACCGCGTGGCTTTGGTCACCGGCGCAGGCCATTCGAGATTGGCCAGACCTATCGTGCGGGAAAGCGCCAACTCCCCGTCCTTGAGGATCGCCATCGCCAAGCCTGGCAAGTGGTGAGCCTTGATCTGCGCGTCGATCGCGCGATCTATCGTCGTGACCAATGCGTCTGCAAACACGGTTGAGCTCCGGACCCTTCGGCAACCGCAATCCTGGCGTGCGGGATCGCTGCAGGCAACGCTGCTGAGCATCCCATTGAGCTTGGATCGATCCCTAGCGGTCCGCCAGCAGGCCAGCGACGGCGGCGGCGACCTGAGTGACGTCGTAGGGCTTGCGGATGATCGGGGCGTCGAAGCCGAGCGGCGCGCCGGCGTCGCCGTAGCCGGTGGCGAAGACGAAGGGCACGTTGCGTGCGGCCAGGGCCTCGGCGACCGGGGTGACGGCCAGGCCGTTGAGATTGGCGTCGAGCACTGCGGCGTCGATCGGGCTGCCGAGCAGGCTCATCGCCTCGGCCAGTTCGTAGGCGGGGCCGACGACCTGGGCGCCTGCGTCCGACAGGCCGGTCTCCAGCTCCAGCGCCAGAAGCACGGCGTCCTCGACGATCAGCACCCGGGCGCCCTTCAGATCGGTCGGCCCCTCGGCCGCCGGGCTGACCTCGATCTTGCGCAGGGCGGGCGCCTCGGGGACCGTCTCGGGCCGCGAGACCACCGCCGCCGGCCCGGCGCGCAGATGCGCGCGCACCCCTCCGCGGCCGTATTCGATCGTGGCCTCGCCGTTCAGCTCGCGACCGGTGACCTGGCCGAGCAGGGTCGCGCCGAAGCCCTTGTGCGTGGGCGGGGAGACCGGCGGGCCGCCGGTCTCGGTCCAGAAGAGCTCGAAGCCGCCGTCGGCGATGCGATGCCAGCGCACCTCCACCCGGCCGTTCTCGCTGGCCAGGGCGCCGTACTTCACCGCGTTGGTGGCCAGCTCGTGCAGGGCGAGCGACAGGGCGTTGGCCGCGCGCGGGGTCAGGAACAGCTCGGGGCCGTCCCAGCGGGTCTGGCCCGGCGCGATGCCGCCGAGCTCGGCGGCCGCCAGATGGGCGATCGCGGCCCCGCGCCAGCGTGCGGCGGTGAGCAGCTCGTTGGACGAAGCCATCGCCTTCAGGCGGCCCGAGAAGGTGGAGAGAAAGCTGTCGAGCGAGGTCGTGCGCTTGGCGGTCTGCACCGCCAGGGCCTGGACCGCGGCCAGCACGTTCTTCACCCGGTGGTCGAGTTCGGCCATCAGGGCGCGATGGCGGTCGTCCTCGGCCCGCTCGTCGGCGATGTCCTGGACGATGCCGCAGGCGCTGATCGGGCGGCCATCCTCGTCGCACGCCAGGATGCCCGAGGTGCGGACCCAGACGGTGCGGCCGTCATCGGGGCGGATGCGGCGATACTCGACCTCGAATCGCCCCTCCTCGCGCATGGATTTCTCCATGGCGCTCTGGGTCCTGGCCCGGTCGTCGGGGTGGACGCCGCGATAGAGCAGCTCGCCCTTCTCGGCCGGCCACTCGCCCGCAGGCAGGCCGGTGATCTCGCTCATCCGCGGGCTGATACGAACCACGTCGCGGACCATGTCCCACTCGTAGTCGCCCAGGCGTGCGGATTCGAGCGCCAGCTCGAGGCGTTCCCGGTCTAGATTCTGTTCGGCGCGCGTCGCCATGGCGGGTCCATAAAGCCAGGTTCGGGTGGGAACGACAGGAACCATAAGTTGTATGCTGAGATTTAGGGATCGAAGCCCCAAATTGCTTTCCGGACAACCAGGAACCGCTTATGGTTTTTGACGTTTCGGCAAGGCTTGATTAGCCAAGCTGACGCTAGGAACGCCTCACCCGCCCGGATCTGGAGAGACTGACATGGCCACCAACGCCGTCGACCACGCCAAAGACGAAGCCAAGGCGGCCGCCCAGGCCGTGGCCGAATCCGCCTCCAAGCTCTCCGCGGAAGCCCAGCGCAGCTTCGGCGAAGCCGCCAAGAAGTTCGAGAAGGTCGTCGCCGAGGGCCTGGAGCAGATTCGCGCCCAGAGCCGCACCTACGCCGACAACGCCGGCGAGCACATGGAAGAAGCCCAGCGCTACGTGGTCGAGCGGGTCAAGGAACGTCCGCTGATCGCCACCGGCGCGGCGCTCGGCGTCGGCCTGCTGATCGGCCTGCTGCTGTCGAGCGGCCGCAAGCATTGATCCTACGCAAGGCGATCTACTACGTCACGGCCGTCGTCTCGCTCGCCGCGACGGCGGTCATTTGCATTGTCTTCCTGGCCCTGTCGCTGCACGCGGCCATGCGGCCGCTGGTGGGCGACGCCTGGGCCAGCGTGATCGTCGCCGGAGCGGCGGTGTTGCTGGCGGCCGCCATATCGGCGGTGATGCTTTATCGCGCTTCGCCGCCGCGGCGTCAGCAGGAGGAGCCCAAGGACCTCGCCTCGCGAATGTTTGAACTGGTCCAGGCCAAGCCGCTGGTGGCGCTGGGCATCGCAGGCGCCATCGCCGCAGTGGCGTTGAAGAATCCGCGCACGACGGCGACGGTCGTTTCGGCGTTGATGGCGGGTCGCGCCTCGAAGAAATAAAGAACCAAACTGGACATTCCGGGTTTAGCTGGGCATTGCGGCGGTTCACCGCTGATCTCGCAGGATATGTCCATGTTTGAACTGCCTGACCTTCCCTACGACCACGCCGCTCTTGAGCCGGTGATCTCGAAAGAGACGATGCACCTGCATCACGACAAGCACCACAAGCGCTATGTCGACGTCGCCAACCAGATTCTGTCCGAAAAGGGCGATAAGCCGGCCAGCCTTGAACAGGTCGTCCGCGAGAGCGCCGGCAAGGCCGAAACCCGCAAGCTGTTCAACAACGCGGCCCAGATCTGGAACCACAGCTTCTTCTGGGCGTGCATGTCGCCCGCCAAGTCGCAGCCGGCCGGCGACCTCGCCGCCGCTATCGACCGCGACCTGGGCGGCCTGGAAAAGCTGAAGGCGGAATTCGTCGCCAAGGGCGTCGCCCACTTCGGCTCCGGCTGGGTGTGGCTGGCCTCCGACAAGGGCGCCCTCAAGATCGTCGACACCCACGACGGCGAAAACCTGCTGACCCAGGACCTGGTCCCGCTGCTGGTCTGCGACCTGTGGGAACACGCGTATTACGTCGACTACAAGAACGACCGCGAGGGCTTCCTGAAGGCCTGGTTCGACGCCATGCCCAACTGGGAACTGGCTCAGAGCCAGTATGAAGCCTCCAAGTCGGGCGGCGAAGGCTGGCAGCACCCCAAGCCGGTCTAGTTTCCGGAACACCCGTCAGGGCCAGGCGTTCTTACCGGTGATACGAATTCCGGAGGAACGACATGCTCGGATGGGCTTTGACTTTCTTGGTGGTCGCCCTGATCGCCGGCGTACTTGGCTTTACCTCGATCGCCGGCGCCGCAATGGGTGTCGCTAAGATTCTGTTCTTCGTGTTCCTGGTGCTATTCGTGGTTTCTCTGATCATGCACATGGTTCGAGGCCGAAGCTCATTGTAGCCGCCAGGATTGACGAGAACCTGCGAACGCCCGCCCTCACCGGGGCGGGCGTTTTGCTTTCCGGCGATCGATGGACCAGGTGCGGGCGGGCTCGAAATGCGAGCCGGTCCAGGCCATCGCGATGACCGAGACCTGCGCCTCGCTCACCTCGATCCGGTTGAAGCCCGGCGGCACGCCGCGCTCGCGCAGGGAAAGCGTGCCTGCGCCCACCGCGTGGGAACAGCCGTCGCCATAGGCGTAAGGCCAGACGAAGGGCGCGTGGATATGGCCCGAGAGCACGAGGTCCACGCCGCCCCGGGCCAGGGCCCGGGCCGCCGCCTCCCCGCCCCAGACCCGCGCGGTCATCGGGCCGCCGATCATCTCTACGAGCGGGTGATGGCAGACGACCACCTTGAGCGCGTCGGCCGGCGCCTTGGCCAGCCAGGCGACGGCCTCTCGGGCCTGGGCCGCGGAGACCTGGCCCTTGGACCAGTTGAGGCGGGGCTGGACGCCGCGGGCGGTGTTGATACCTCGTACGGCCAGGCCGGGCGCGTCGTGGACTTGCGGGTCGGCCGGTCCGATGGCCCGCTCGAAGCGGCCGAAAGGACTGTAGAACCGCTCCCACCAGGCCAGATAGGGGGAGTCATGGTTGCCTGGGCAGACCAGCCGCGGCCCCGGAACCTGCGCCAGCCAGTCGGCGGCGGCGGCGAACTCGTGAGGCTCGCCGAACTGGGTGAGATCGCCCGAGACGACGGTGAGATCCGGCGCCGCCGCCTTCAAGGCCTCCGCCGCAGCGGCCACCGCCGCGACGTTCTCCCCGCCGAAGTGGATGTCGGAGAGATGGGCGATGCGGATCAAATCCCGTGCTCCTCCGGCGGGGCCAGCAGGCGGGCGACATTGGGCCGCCAGTCGACGCTGGCCTTGGCCGGCAGCCAGACCGGCTCGCCGTCCAGCACGCCGGGCACACGGCCCGCCGCCCAGATCCGCGCCTCCCGGCAGGCCAGGGCCTTCACCGCCGGGTCCTTGCGCCAGTCGTCGATGAGCGCGTTGAAGCCGATGCGCGCGGCCTCGGCGACGTTGCGCGCGTCGATCACCGCCGCCTCCAGGGCCTGCTCGCGATCGTCCAGCGCCTTGGAGGCCAGCGGGCAGAGGAAGGCCAGCGCCTCGGCCTTGCCGCGCAGGCCGCCGTCGATGGAATAGCGCAGCCGGCCGGAAAAGGCCCGGCCCCAGGCCCGGCGCACCCGCGCCATGGCCAGGCCGAGCTTGCCCTCGCGCACCGCCTCGCGGGCCGGGGCCCACAGGGCCGGAGCGCCGACGATGGCGGCCACCAGGAAGCTGCGGCCGTCGATGCGGCCTCCGCCGATTCGCTTCTCGACACCACGGTCGAGAACCTCGGCCAGGGCCTCCGGCCAGGGGACCGCGCCATAGACCGCATGGGGCAGCATGTTCATCGTCCCGCCCGCCAGCGGCGCCAGCAGCGGCCCGTCCGGCCCCGCCAGCTCGGCCGCCGAACGCGCCGTGCCGTCTCCCGCCAGGACGATCAGGAGGTCCGGCCGCGCGTCGATCGCCGCCTGCAGAAGCTCGGCCACGTCGGCGCCGCCCGCCACCTGGATGTTGGCGGAAAGGCCACGCTTGTTCAGGATCGCCCGCACCTCCTCGGCCGCCGCGGGCGTGGCGCCGCCGGAAGCTGTGTTGATCACCACTTCGATACGGGAGATTTGAGGTCGTTCGACCATAGTCCTCTTGGGGTTGAGCAAGCCCCTAACGGGGGCGGCGTGACGCGGTTCCGGTCGGAACTCTGCCTTAAGCGGCGCGTTCGGGTCGGCGGGATAAAGTAAGGAGAGCTAAATGCTCAAGGCCAAATCTCTCATGCCTATGGCGGCGCTGGCTGGGGCCGCCCTTCTGGCCTCGGCGTGCACCAGCACCGGCAACGTCGAGCGCAACGCCGCCGGCGGCGCCGCGCTGGGCGCCCTGGCAGGCGCCGTGATCGGAAACAACGTGGGTGGCGGCGACGCCGGGACGGGCGCAGCGATCGGCGCGGCCCTGGGCGGCGCGGCCGGTGTGGTCCGCGGCTGCCGCCAGGACGGAAGCTGCGGCGCGGAAGGCAATCAGCGCCGGCAATATTATGATGAACGCGCCGGGCGCTATTACTACTACGACTCCGGCAGCGGCCGTTACTATTGGGAAGACGGTAGCCCCCGCTGATGGCTGCGAGGACTAGTCTTGAGGGGGCGGTCAGCTAAGCTGGCCGCCCCTTTGCATTGAAGGGCTGTTTCAATGGGGCTGCGAATGAAGACTTCAGCGATCCTGATGCTGACGGCGAGCCTGGCGCTGGCGGGATGCTCGGGCATGGGCAAGACCCGGGCGAGCATCGTCAAGGAAGCCGCCGCCTGCGACGACATCACCGTGCAGGTCTATTTCGATCCGGACAGCGCCGAGCTCACCCGCGAGGGCCAGGCGGTGCTTCGCGCGGCCGCGGGCCAGGCCAAGCCGTGCAGGATCGACCGGGTGCGGGTCCTGGGCCTGGCCGACGCCGTCGGCGCGCCGCAGGCCAACATGGACATCTCCAAGAAGCGCTCGGCTGCGGTCACCCGGGCCCTGATCGCCAACGGCCTGCCGAACGCCGAGTTCGACCTGACGGCGGCCGGCCAGGCCGATGCGGTCACCTCCGGCGGCGAGGACCGGCCGGTGCGCCGACGCGCCGACGTGACCATCGAGCTCAGCGCGCCCTAACCGGGGCGTCCGCTCGAAAATTCGGCAATCCTTCCGGCGTGGAAGGATTGCCGGTCGATGGCGCCATCCGCCAAAGCCGTCGGGCCTGAACCCGGGCATAAGAAAAGGCGGGCTCAAGGCCCGCCTCTCAAGTGCGCATCATCGAGAAAAGGGGTGCGGAGACGGCAGACCGGCATGTTCGCCGGCCTCAAGTCGGGGGGGGCGTCGCCGCCTCCGCAATCACTAAACCCACGCCCAGTCCAATCGTTCCCCGAGCAGCCGAAATTTTTTCGCGCCTATTTGGGGGCCACCTGGACGGCCGGCATGGCGTTGAATTCGGCCTGGGTGAGAGGCGCGGTGAGGTCGCCGCCTTCGAACTTCAGCGACTTGTAGGCAAGGCTGCGCGGGCCGGCGGCGGCCGGTCCCTTCGGGCGCACCAGGACCTGGGCCGGCGTGCCGTCGCGCCGCGTGATCACCCGCTCCACATAGCCGAGCACCGTCCCGGACTGGCCGCGGACGATCTTGCCCTCGAGGCTGGAGGCCGGCTGGGCGTGGGCGGCGCCGGCGAGCAGCAGGCCCAGGAGCGCGCCGGTGGTCATCTTCATACGCTTCATGCCCACATAGATAGGCGTACGGACGATGATGTCGAACCCCCTCATCCAGATCCATGCGGACGATCCCGCCAAGAGGCGAGGATCGCCCATCGCGCGCCGGCGCCGGAGCGGGCCGCAAATGCGATCGCCCTCCCCGACGCGGCCCGGCCAGGGAACAGCTCTACGGCCGCGCACGTTAGCCTGACAAACGCCAGACGTGTCAGGGGAGGAACATGGCGCAAGGGCAGGATGAAGGCTGGAGCAGTTCGCAGCTTGATCATGACGGCAGCGTCAGGCGCCGCTGGACCGCAATTGCGGTGATCCTGGCGGTGGCCATGGCCGGCGCGCTTTTGGGCCACATGTCCGTGGTCCGCAACGACACGGCCCGCCCGGTTCCCCCGGGGCCGTTTGGCGGAACATCGCCTTAGCGTTTTCGGAGGTTTCCCATATGGCGATCACCCGACCCTCTTCCCGTTCCGGCCTCAACGCCACGCGTGCGCGCCAGGGCCGCTTCGGTGTCCACATGTTCTGGGTTCTGGTCGTCTCCACCGCCCTGGCGGCGCTGGCCCTGTTCGGCGCCTGGTCGTGGAGACATCAGGACCTGGCCTCGACGGCGCCGAACAACGCCCGCCAGATGTCCGACGCCCGAGCCTTCGACATGGGCGAGCCGGCGCCGGGCGTTCAGCAGACGACGCCCTCGCCGACCGCCGAGACCGGGCCGCGCTAGGCGGCTCCAACGCGCCCTAGAGCACCGAGCGGCCGCGGAAGGCTCGCACCACGAAGGTGGCCACCAGCAGCACCAGGAAGATCACGAACAGGATCTTCGCCACCGTGGCCGCAAAGCCGGCGAGGCCCGCAAAGCCGAGAAAGCCGGCGACAAGGGCCATCAAGGCGAAAACCAGCGCCCAGCCGAGCATCCTTGCATCTCCCTCAAACGAAAACGCCGCGCCGGGACCGGCGCGGCGTGCTTCTTTGGGAACGCTGGGGACCTGCCCCTGTTCCGGCGGCTCAGGCCGCCTTTCGCGCGTGGCGCGGATGGAAGAACAGCGCCTGGCCGATCGCCGCCTTCACGGTTTCCGGCTGGAAAGGCTTGGTGATCAGGAAGGTCGGCTCCGGACGCTCGCCGGTCAGCAGGCGCTCGGGGAAGGCGGTGATGAAGATCACCGGGATGTCAGACCGGGCCAGGATGTCCTTCACCGCATCGATGCCGGATGAGCCATCGGCCAGCTGGATGTCGGCGAGCACCAGGCCAGGCGTCTTGCGGCTGACTGCGTCGACCGCCTCGGTGCGGGTGGCGGCGATGTCGGTGACGGTGTGGCCGATCTCGGTCACCAGCGCCTCGATGTCGGCGGCGATCACCGGCTCGTCCTCGATGATGAGCACGTCGGTGGCCAGTTCGGCGTCGATCTCGGCCTGGGCCTCGGCGATCAGGCGCTCGACCTCGGAGAACTCGACCCCGAGGATCTGGGCGGCCTCCGAGGGGGTGAAGCCTTCCAGAGCGGTCAGCAGAAAGGCCTGGCGCGAGCGCGGGGCGATCCGCATCAGCCGGCGGCTGGCGTCGTCGCCGGACTCGTCGTCGCCGGGCGCCTCGAGCTGGGCGCCGCTGGAAAGCCAGATGGCGTGGAAGATGTGATAGAGCGCGACGCGGGGAGTGAGGTTCGCCTCGAGCTGCCGCTCGCCGGCCGCCAAGGCCTCCAGCGCAACGCGAACATAATGGTCGCCGGTGGTCTGATCACCCGTAAGCGCGCGCGCATACCGGCGCACATAAGGCAGGTGCGGCGCAAGTCGGGCCAGAAGACTCAAAATCAACCCCTCCCAATGGGAAATTACGGCCAAGCAGGGACGCTCCCCTGCCCTGGGCATCATTTGCCCGAAACGTCGCCTTTGGGAACCGGTTCCCTCACTGCCCGGTTTTCTGCATGTTACAATCTTTACCGTGTGGAACCCTGGGTGGGGTGAGGCGTTGACCGGCGACGAGAACGAACCGAGGGGGCGGGCTCCGCGAAAGCCGGGCGCCAAGAACATGATAGAGCACCACGCCACGGAAGATCGACGCAGGTCGCCGGCAGCGCTCGACGAAGCGCGGCTCCGGCAACAGGCGATTGGCGTGCGCCTCCGTCAGATGTTCGACGAGGTGGTCTCCGAGCCGGTGCCCGAGGAGTTCCTCGCCATCCTTCGCGAAGCGGACAAGAAGTCGGCGGAGAACGGCTGATGGCCGAGCAAAGCAAGGCCCGGCTTTCCGACGACGATGAAGTGTTCAAGCGCGAACTCGTGAAGCTGATCCCGCACCTGCGGGCCTTCGCCAGGACGCTGGCCGGCGATCCGGCCACCGCCGACGACCTAGCCCAGGACGCGATGATGAAGGCCTGGGACGCACGCGCGAGCTTCCAGATCGGGACCAACATGAAGGCCTGGACCTTCATGATCCTGCGCAACCAGTTCTATTCCGAAAAGCGCCGCTCCTGGCGCCAGAGCCAGCTCGACCAGGAGGCGGCCGAACGCACCTTGGTGGCGGTGGACGACCCGGAGGCGCCGGTCGCCCTGGACGAGCTTCGCCTCAGCCTCGCTCAACTGCCTCCGGAACAACGGGAAGCTTTAATCTTGGTCGGAGCGGGCGGCTTCGCCTATGAAGAGGCCGCCGAGATCTGCGGATGCGCCGTGGGGACGGTGAAAAGCCGGGTTAGCCGGGCGCGAAAGGCTTTGCACGTGATCCTAGACGACGGGTCATACGAGCGGGATGGGAGCGCGGCAGGCGACGCCATGAGCGCTATCCTCGCCGATGCGGAGCGCCTGAGCACCGCGCGATAGGCGGTGCGCATGGAAGGCTCGCCCTGGGGTTCCCTGTCGACGATACGGGTCAGATTGACCGCAGCCCTGGCGGCTGCGCTGCTGCCTGTCCTGATCCTGGGAATCCTGCAGTCAGGCATCGCGTTCCGGCGCGAGGGGGTGCAGCTCCGCGAAGAGCTGGCGGCGGCCTCCGAGCGTAGCGCGGCGACCGCGCGGGCCCGCATGGAAGCGGCCGACATCCTGCTGGAGACCCTGGCCCCCGGTTCGGTGGGCTTCAACTGCGCGCAGCGGCTGGCCGAGGTGACCCACCGCATTCCCGGCTACAGCAACCTCATACGCTTCGACCGGCGCGGCCGGGTGGCCTGCGCCGCCGGTGACGTGCCGGCCGACCCGGATCGCTTCGACCGCCCCTGGTTCCGCCGCCTGGCGGCCGGCGACAGCCTGGTCATCACTCGCGACACCGGGGCGAGCTACGCCGACGTGCCCGCCCTGCTGGCGGCGGTGCCGGCCTCCGACCCACAGGTCGGGTTCGACGGGGCCCTGGTGGCGGTGATCTCGCTGGAGAGCCTGGCGCCGCGCACGGCCGACCGCTCGCTGCCCCAGGGCGCGGAGGTGGCGCTGGCCGACGGCCGTGGCGACTACATCAACGCCACCGACAAGGAGGCCTTTCCCGACCTGCCCGCCGACTGGCGCGACAAGGCCCTGAAGCAGGGCTCCATGGTCTGGTACGACCGCGACCTGCGCGGCCAGCAGCGGGTGTTCTCGGCCGCCCCCCTGGTGGCCGACGAGCTGTTCGTGATCCTCTCGGCGAAGTCCGGCGGCCTGTTCTCGTGGGCGACGCTGAACCCGCTGACCAGCATCGTCTTCCCGATCCTGACCTTCATCCTGGCCCTGCTGGCGGTGTCGGTGGTGACCGAGCGGGTGGTGACCCGCTGGATCGCCTATCTCCAGCGGATCGCCGCCCTCTACGCCCGCGGACGCCTCAGCGTGCGGCCGGTCCATGCCGACCAGGCCCCGCCGGAGATCCGCGACCTGGCCGAGACGCTCGAGGACATGGCCGACGCCATCGTCGGCCGCGACGCCTCGCTGCGCGACTCCCTGGCGCAGAAGGACGACCTGATGCGCGAGATCCACCACCGGGTGAAGAACAACCTGCAGGTCATCTCCTCGCTGCTGAACATGCAGCAGCGGGCGCTCTCCGACCCGGCTGCGCGGGCGGCCATGTCCGACACCCGCCAGCGGATCACCGCCCTGGCGCTGATCTATCGCGCCCTCTACCAGGGGCCGGACCTGAAGCGGGTCGACCTGCGCGCCTTCCTGGAGGAGCTGACCGCCCAGTTGATCGCCGCCGACGCGGTGCAGGGCGCCCACGTGCGGACCGAGATCCACGTCGACGACCTAGTCATCGACCCCGACCGGCTGGCGCCGCTGGCCCTGTTCGCGGTCGAGGCGGTGACCAACGCTCAGAAGCACGCCTTCGCCGGCCGCGGCGGCCAGCTCACCGTCAACTTCACCGTCCGCGGCGAAGAGGCGGAGCTGGAGATCAGCGACGACGGCGACGCGCCCGAGAACGCCCTGGCCACCTCCGGCGTCGGGCGCACGCTGATGACCGCCTTCGGACGCCAGCTTCGCGGCCGCTCGGAGGTGTTCCGCAACGAAAAGGGCGGGATCACCGCGCGGCTGATCTTCCCGACTCCGACCGACGAGGCGGCCGGTCGGCAGGACCGCGGAAGGGGGAACCAGGCCGCGGCGTGACCGTTAATGGCGCCGCACACAAGATCCCCAGAAGAGGCATGCCCCATGCGTAAACTCGTGATTTTCGTGGCCTTCGCCGCCAGCCTCGCGGTCAGCGCCTGCAACACCGTCTCGGGCGCCGGCCAGGACGTGAAGGCCGCAGGCGAAGCGGTCAGCGACACGGCCGAGGACGCCAAGCGCTAAGGCCCGACGCGCTCCAGCTATCGGCGACCGCCTTTTAGAAATCGTGGATTGAGCCGCCCGCCGGCGCGGGGGAGGCTGAGCGTCTCTCCCGTCAAGCCGCATGAGGCGCGCGATGATCGACGTCCACTACTGGCCGACCCCGAACGGCAAGAAGGTCACCATCCTGCTCGAGGAGTTGGGCCTGCCCTACCGCATCGTGCCGGTGAACATCGGCCGCGGTGACCAGTTTACCGACGACTACCTGAAGATCTCCCCCAACAATCGGATGCCGGCCATCGTCGACCACGAGCCGGCCGACGGCGGGCCGCCGCTGAGCGTCTTCGAGTCCGGCGCGATCATGCTCTACCTCGCCGAAAAGGCCGGCCGCTTCCTGCCGACCGACGTCCGCGGCAAGTACGAGGTCATCCAGTGGGTGATCTGGCAGATGGCCAACCAGGGTCCAAAGTTCGGCGAGCGCGGCCACTTCAGCCGGGTGGCGCCCGAGCACGGCGACCAGTCCTACGCCCAGCGCCGGTTCAACGACGAGACGCACCGCATCTACGGGGTGCTGAACAACCGGCTCTATGACCGCCGCTACATCGCCGGCGACGACTACACGATCGCCGACATGATCTCCTATCCCTGGACCGCCGGCTGGAAGGCGCAGGGCATCGACTTAGGCGAATTCAAGTACTTCAAGCGCTGGTTCGAGGAGCTCTCCGAGCGCCCGGCCCTCAAGCGCGGCATGGAGGCCAGCGTCGGCGAGGTCGAGGACCCCGCCTCCGTCAGCCCCGAGGAACAGGAACGCCGGCGCAAGCTGCTCTACAACCAGCGCGCCCGCCCGGCGCCCGTCGCCTAGAAACGCCTGGCGGCCGGCCCTGATCGGACCGGCCTGCCTTGCGATGGATCAGACCAGTTCGGCCGGCTTCACGCCCAGTTCCTTCAGGAACGGCTCGGCGTAGTCGATGCGGCCGGTCATGGACTTCGGATCGCCCGAAGCCAGGCGATAGACCGCCTCGGCGATGTATTCGATCGGCTGGACGCGGTCCTTGCTGTTCTCGTTGATCAGGCCGTGAACGGCCACGCCGGGGGTGTCGACGAGTCCGGGCGAGACCACGTTGACGGCGATGTTGTCGTCATAGACCTCGGAAGCCAGGCCCGTGGTGAAGCGCTCGAGCGCCGCCTTGCACATGCCGTAGACGGTGCCGCCGCGGCCGCGCTGGAACGGCATCTTCGGGTGCAGGCCGGCCGGCGAGGAGATGTTGACGATCCAGCCGCCGCCCCGCTCGCGCATGCCGGGGATGACGAGCTGCGACAGATGGAAGGGCGCATAGACCTGCACCTCCATCATCAGCTTGAACCGCTTCTCGGGGAATTCCTCGACCGGGATGAAGTAGGTGATGGCGGCGTTGTTCACCAGGATGTCGATCGGGCCGAACTTGGCCTCGGCCTCCTGGATCAGGCGCTCGCGATCGGCCGCCAGGGCGAGGTCGGCCTTGATGAAGGCGGCCTGGCCGCCGGCCTTGCCGATGCGGTCGACCGTCTCGGTCAGGGTGCCGGGCAGACGGCTGTCTCCGGACTCCGCGGTGCGCGCCGAGGCGACGACCTTGGCGCCTTCCTGCGCGAGGCGGGCGCAGATCGCCTCGCCGATCCCGCGACTGGCGCCGGTGACCAGCGCGACGCGGCCCTTCAGGGGGCCGTCGGAATTCACCCGGATGTCAGCCATCGAAAATCTCCCTAATGAAATGATTGTTTTTAATTCGCCGGCCCCTCGGGGGAGGCCGCCGTACCGATCCATTGAAACACCTTTAGCGCGGCCGCCGCAAACCCCATTGCGCGCCCTAGAGCCCCACGAACCTCACCGCGGCTATGGACGCCGGCGACGCTCAAGGTAGAGTGCCCGCCTTTTCCAAGGGGGGATATTTCATGCGTAAGGTCTCGGCGTCGCTCGCTGCCATTCTTGTCGGCCTGGGCCTGGCCGGCCATGCCGCAGCGCAGGGCGGTCCGGCGCCCGCCGACAAGGTCGTGGTGATCCACGCCGGCGCCTTGCTGGACAAGCCGGGCCAGGCGCCGCGCGGGGCCTCCACCCTGGTGGTGCGCAACGGCAAGATCGAGTCGGTGCGCGACGGTTTCGCCGCGCCGGACGCCGTCGGCGCGGCCGGCGCCCAGGTGCTGGACCTGACCCAGCAGTTCGTCCTGCCGGGCCTGATCGACAGCCACGTCCACATCTTCAGCGACGACGACAAGGTCAAGGCCCAGATGGCCGCGACCACCCGCGACATCGAAGACGACATGGTGGTCGGCATCGACAACGCCCGCCGCACCCTGGAAGCCGGCTTCACCACCATCCGCGACTTGGGCAGCGACATCCGCAGCGTCACCGCCCTGCGCGACGGGATCAACAACGGCCTGCTGACCGGCCCGACCATCCTGGCCGCTGGCCGCCCGATCACCGTCACCGGCGGCCACGGCGACGGCTCCAACAACCTCAACCGCGACCTGACCGAGGCCGCTCACCGCGACGGCGACAACGTTTGCGACGGCGCCGAGGACTGCCGCCGCGCCGTTCGCGCCCAGATCAGCCAAGGCGCGGACGTGATCAAGTTCACCGCCACCGGCGGGGTGCTGTCCAACGTCGCCGGCGGCCTGGGCGCCCAGATGTTCGACGACGAGATGAAGGCGATCGTGGACACCGCCCACCTGTTCGGCCGCAAGGTCGCCGCTCACGCCCACGGGACGGACGGCATCGTCGGCGCGCTGAACGCCGGGGTCGACTCGGTCGAGCACGCCACCTTCGGCAACGCCCAGACCGACAGCCTCTTCAAGAAGACCGGCGCCTATTTCGTGCCGACCATGCTGGCCCCGAAGACCGCCCTCGACCAGGCCCGCGCCGGCGCCCGCTCGCGCAACTCGCTGGAAAAGGCCGAGATCGCGGCCAAGGCGGCGATGGACAACCACCGCCGGGCCATCGCCTCGGGCGTGAAGATCGCGTTCGGCACCGACACCGGCGTCTCGGCCCACGGCGACAACGGCAAGGAGTTCGCCCTGATGGTCAGCGTCGGCATGAGCCCGTCCGAAGCCATCAAGGCCGCGACGGTCAACGCCGCCGACCTGCTGGGCCGCTCGGCCAGCATCGGCACGTTGGAAGCCGGCAAGGACGCCGACATCATCGCGGTCGCCAAGAGCCCGCTGAACGACGTCACCGAGCTGGAGCACCCGACCTTCGTGATGCACCGCGGCGTGGTCGCCAAGCTCGACGGCCAACGCGCCGCCTTCCCGCCGAACTAGATAGCTAAGCCTGCCGGTCCGTATCCTTCTCCCCTTGTGGGAGAAGGTGTCGGCCGAAGGCCGACCGATGAGGGGCTGCCGCCTCTCCGGCAAGCGCCTAGGCGCCGATAGGTCTTCCCCTCATCCGACCCGCTGCCCGAGCTCTCTAAGCCGGGGTCGTGGCGGCGAAGGTGACCTTTTCCTCGTTCACGTCGGCGAAGACCCGGCCCTGGGCGTCGCCCAGGAAGAGGTGGACGTAATAGGCCTGGACCCAATGGCCGTGCAGGCCCTCTCCCAGCGGCTCGCCGCGCAGGCCGCGCAGCACCTCGGGCCGCAGCCGCGCCTTGGGGCCGACCGCCTCGACGGCGATGGCGATGGTCGCGCCCTGGGCGACCGCGCGGACCTTGGCGGTTCCACCGGTGGGCAGGGCCGCGCCGGCCATCTGGGCGAGGTTCAGCAGTGCGCGGGCGGCCGGCTTGTTCACCGCCGGCGCCTCGACCTGCCAGTCCAGCTCCGCCCGCATGTGATTGAAGACCCCCTGGGCGAGCTTGTGCAGCTCCCGTGGATCGAAGGTCTCGGCCGAGGCCGAGGCGCCGAAAGCCACCCGCGAGAAGGCCAGCAGGTCCGCCAGCTTGCGGGCCGAGCTGGCGATCAGGTTCATGGCGTCCTCGCGCATGTCCTGGGCGCTGGGGTCATCCAGCAGGTCCAGGCCCGAGACGATGGCGCTGGCCGGGCTGATGAAGTCGTGACACATGCGCGCGGCGAGATACGCGGCGACCTCTGCGGTGCGCAGCGGGGCCGGGGCGGTGAGTTCGGGTGTGTCTTCGCCGTCGATCATAGCGCGGTGAACTTGTCCTGATTTGGCGCTTTGGCAAACGCGCCGCTCCCTCTAGAGAACGGCTGCATGAGCGGTCTCGATCCCTTCCTGGAGCCCGGCGTCCTGGTCAAGCATCCGGCGCAGGACGACTGGGGGATCGGTCAGATTCACTCGATTACGGGACGCAAGGTGACAGTGAACTTCGAAAACGCAGGCAAGCAGGTGATCGACGCAAGTGTCGTGCGCCTGGTTTTCGTGGCCGACGATCCGCGGGGCGCGCGATGAGCGGCGGTGACATCGGCGAGGCGCTGGCCGAGATCTGCGAAGAAGCCGCCGCCCTGATCCTGCCGCTCTGGAAATCCGAGCTGACGGTCTTCGCCAAGGCCGACGAGAGCCCGGTGACCGAGGCCGACCGCCGCGGCGAGGCCCTGATCATCGAACGGCTGGCGGCGCGCTTTCCTGACATTCCCGTGGTGTCCGAGGAGGACGCCAGCGAGTTCGGCACGCCGGATTCGATCGGCCCGCGCTTCTTTCTGGTGGACCCGGTGGACGGCACCAAGGCCTTCGTTCGCGGCGATCCCAACTTCACGGTGAACATCGGCCTGGTGGAGAACGGCCGCCCGGTCGCCGGCGCGGTCACCGCCCCGGCCACGGGCGAGACCTGGTTCACCACCGCCGCCGGCGCCATGAAGCGCAGCAACGGCGGCTCGGCCCACCCGGCGCGGGCGCGGCCCTGGCCGCAGGGCAAGGCGATCGCCCTGGTCAGCCACACCATGAAGGAAGAGACCGCGGTCAAGCTGGCGGAGCAGTACGGCTTCGACCTGCGCGAGCCGATGGACTCCTCGATCAAGTTCTGCCGGATCGCCGAGGGTTCGGCCGACATCTATCCCCGCCACGGCCCCACCATGGAGTGGGACATCGCCGCCGGGCATGCTGTGCTGGCGGCAGCCGGCGGCCAGGTGAAGACTCCCGAAGGCGAAGACGTCCTTTACGGCAAGACCGGCGAAGGCTTCCGCAACGGCTGGTTCGTCGCCCGCGGGGCTTGAGGAGACCCGGGAGGCGCCGTCGCGCCCGCCACACTTGTCCGTCATGGCCGGGCCATCGGGTCCCGGCCATCCATGGACGCGGAGAATCGCCGGGAAAAGCGGATGCGTATGGATCCCGGCACGCCCCGCCCCAGGGAGGGATCTCGGAGCCCTAAGCCGCCCGCAGGGAATCCGAAGCGACCGGCGGCGATCGCTCGGCGTAGGCGGGGGCTCGCGGCTGGCCGAAGATCAGGTAGCCGGCGAAGCCGATCGTGAAGGCCGTCGCGGCCACCCAGAGATAGGGTCGCGCGACATCCATGAGGCGCAGTTCGGTCATCGGCTCTTTTCCGGCGCGGAATGTCGCGCACCACCGGAACACTCCCGACAAGCCGAGGTTGCGAGCGGCCGGCGATAAATACGGCCCAGCTTGCGACGAAGGCCGCGGCAGTGACGCCGGCGCCACATTTTTTCCACCTTTGGATTAGTTGCGAATAATTCTCATTGCTAAGCCCAACCCCGGAACCTAATAACGACTCGCACTTTCATTCGCTTCTGGGGTTATTTGAGTGGACATTCGACGCACGAGCGGGGTGCGCGCCTATGCGCGCAAGGCGCTGACACCCGCAGCAGTGGCCGGCATCGCCGGCCTGGCCCTGGTTCCGCAGACCGCGCTGGCCGACGACGCCGCTGGAGCCGGCGACGCCACCGAGGTCAGCAGCGTGCACGTTCAAGGCCAGTTCGCCACCGAGCCCACCTCCCCCAAGTTCACCGCCGACCTGCTGGACACCCCGCGGAACGTGACGGTGATCCCGCGCGCGATCATCGAGCAGACCGCCGCCACCTCGCTGCAGGACATCCTGCGCACCTCGCCGGGAATCACCTTCGGCGCCGGCGAGGGCGGCCAGCCGCTGGCCGACCGGCCGTTCATCCGGGGCCAGGCCTCCGGCAACAACGTCTTCGTGGACGGCGTCCGCGACTCTGGCGGCCAGATCCGCGACCTGTTCAACCTGGAGCAGGTAGAGGTCATCAAGGGCCCGGACTCGACCTTCAACGGCCGGGGCTCGGGCGGCGGCGCCATCAACCTGACCACCAAGCGCGCTCACCTGGGCACGTCGGCGAGCGGCCAGGTCCGAGCCGGCACGGACAGCTATCTGCGCGGTTCGGTCGACGCCAACTACCAGCTTGGCGAGACCTCCGCGGTGCGGGTGAACCTGATGGCCGGCCAAGGCGACACGCCCGGCCGCGATGTGGTCGACTTCGAAACCTGGGGCGCGGCGATCACCGGGTCCATCGGCCTGGGAACGGGCAGCCGCCTCACCGCCAGCTACGCGCACATCGATCGCGACGAGCTGCCTGACTACGGCGTGCCGCTGTTCACCAAGCTCGGCGCGGGCGCGCCGCGGCCGACCGCGAGCGGCGTGCTCAACGTTCCGCGCGACGCCTTCTACGGCCTGACCGCGCGCGACTTCCAGAAGAGCAAGGCCGACACCTTCACCCTGATCGCCGAGCACGACATCAACGACGTGATCACCTTCCGCAACGTCTTCCGTTATTCGAAGACCCTGAACGACTATCTGGTCACCAATCCGGGCGACGGCGGCGCGGCCCAGTTCGTCGCCGGCGAGTGGTGGATGAAGCGCGGGACCAAGTCGCGCTGGAACCCGACCACCACCGTCGCCAACGTCACCGACTTCTACGGCAAGTTCTCCACCGGCGGCATCGAGCATAGCTACGACGTCGGCCTCGAGCTTTCGCGCGAGACCAACAGGAACGCCTCTTATGTGATCTACACCACCGCGGGCGCCGCCTGCCCCGCCGGCTTCACCAACAATGCGACCAGCGCAGGGATCGGCGACTGCACCCGGGTCTTCGCCCCCAGCCCGAGCGATCCCTGGCAGGGAACCATCAACCGGCCCGACCCTTCGGTGAACTACGCCAAGACGGTCGGGGTCTACGCGTTCGACACCATCTCGTTCGGCGACAAGCTCCTCCTGAACCTCGGGATCCGTCACGACGAGTATTCGGTGAAGGGCCGCGACGTCAGCGTCGCCAGCAGCCAGGGCGTGATCACCGGCACGACCATCACCCCGCGCGACGGAGACTGGAGCTTCACCAACTATCAGGTCGGGCTGGTCTACAAGCCCACGCCGAACGGCAGCCTCTACGCCTCCTACGGCACCTCCTCGACGCCGCCGACCATCGCCGGCGGCGACCAGAACACCACCGGCGCCGGCAGCGGCAACCTGTCGAACGTCCTGCTGGATCCCGAGGAGATCGCCTCGGCCGAGGTCGGGGTGAAGTGGGCCTTCTTCGGCGAGCGGCTCTCGACCTCGGCGGCGCTCTTCCACATGAAGCGGGAGAACGCCCAGGTGCTGATCGACGCGGGCGTCTACGCCCAGGTAGGCGAGGTCGAGGTCCAGGGCCTGGAGATCGGCGTGAACGGCCAGATCCTCCCGGCCTGGAGCGTCTTCGGCGGCTACACCTACATGGACAGCGAGCTGAAGCGGGGCGCCTACAACTCGGTGAACGTCGGCGACCGGCTCGCCAACACGCCCGAGCACACCTTCAGCATGTTCACGACCTACAACGTGACAGACGCCTTCAGCCTCGGCGGCGGCGCCTACTACGTCTCGAAGATGTACGGCGGCAACCAGGGCGGCGCCGGGGGCGGGACCAACCGCGTCTACGCCCCGGCCTACTGGCGCTTCGACCTCTATGCGGCCTACCGCATCAACGAGAAGCTCGACCTGCAGCTCAACGTCCAGAACGTCGGCGACAAGGACTACATCGCCCGGACCAACGGCGTTCACCACGCCGACTACGGCCCCGGCCGCCAGGCGATCCTGACCCTCAACGCCCGGTTCTGATCCCCACCAGAGCCACGGCGTCGGCCCCGCCATCCTCCCCTGGCGGGGCCGTTCATTCTAAGGTTTCCGCGCCATGATGCTGCACATCCCGCAACTGCTGACCAAGGACGAGGTCCGCGAGCTTCGCGCCCTGATCGACGCGGCCGAGTGGATCGACGGGAACGCCACCTCCGGCACGCAGTCGGCGCTGGCCAAGCGCAACCAGCAACTTCCCGAGGGTTCGGCCGCGGCCAGCGCGGCGGGCGAGGCCATCCTCGACGCCCTGTCGCGCAATCCCCTGTTCGTGACCGCGGCCCTGCCCCAGACCGTCTTCCCGCCGCTCTTCAACCGCTATGCCGGCGGCGAGATGTTCGGCATGCACGTCGACAACTCCGTCCGCCAGAGCCGCGACGGCTCGGTCCGCATCCGCAGCGACCTGTCGGCCACCGTCTTCCTGACCGAGCCCGACGACTATGACGGCGGCGAACTTCTGGTCGAGGACACCTACGGCGTCCACGAGGTGAAGCTGCCGGCCGGCGACATGATCCTCTATCCGGCCCACAGCCTGCACGAGGTGACCCCGGTCACGCGCGGCGCGCGGGTCTCCAGCTTCTTCTGGATTCAGAGCATGGTGCGCGAGGACGCCCGCCGCGCCCTGCTGTTCCAGATGGACATCGCCATCCAGCAACTGGCCGGCAAGGTCGGGGCCGGCGCGCCGGAACTCGTCTCCCTGGCCGGCGCCTACCACAACCTGTTGCGGATGTGGGCCGAGGTGTAACTCCTGGGCCGTAGCCCTGGCCGCGAAATGACGGCATAAGGCGCTGTCCTCATGGAGTCCCGCGACATGGCCCTCGACACCGGCGATCAGCCCAAGACCTTCAACTGGGAAGACCCGCTCGACCTGGCCTCGCGGCTCTCGGAAGAGGAGCGGATGGTCTGGGAAAGCGCCCGCGCCTATGCCCGCGAGAAGCTGCTGCCGCGGGTGGTCTCGGCCTTCGCCGAAGAGCGCTTCGACCGCGAGATCATGAACGAGATGGGGGCCCTCGGCTTCCTCGGCCCGACGCTGCCGGAAGAATACGGCGGGGCCGGCGTCAACCACGTCGCCTACGGCCTGATCGCCCGCGAGGTCGAGGCGATCGACAGCGGCTACCGTTCGGCCATGAGCGTGCAGTCCTCGCTGGTCATGTACCCGATCTACGCGTTCGGCTCGGAAGAACAGAAGCGCAAGTACCTGCCCGGCATGGCCAAGGGCGAGATCGTCGGCTGCTTCGGCCTGACCGAGGCCGATGGCGGTTCCGACCCGGCCTCCATGCGCACCGTCGCCAGGAAGGTCGACGGCGGCTACGTGCTGAACGGCGCCAAGATGTGGATCACCAACGCCCCGATCAGCGACGTCTGCCTGGTCTGGGCCAAGCTGGACGGCGTGATCCGCGGCTTCCTGGTCGATCGCGGCTCCAAGGGCCTGGAAACCCCGAAGATCCAGAACAAGCTTTCCCTGCGCGCCTCGATCACCGGCGAGATCGCGCTGAGCGACGTCTTCGTGCCGGAGGACCAGATGCTGCCGGGAGTAAGCGGCCTTCGCGGCCCGTTCTCCTGCCTGAACAAGGCGCGTTACGGCATCGCGTGGGGCGCCATGGGCGCGGCCGACTTCTGCCTGCATGCGTCCCGCGAATACACCCTGACCCGCTCGGTGTTCGGCAAGCCGCTGGCCGCCCGCCAGCTCGTCCAGAAGAAGCTGGCGGACATGCAGACCGAAATCGCCCTGGGCTTCGAAGGCGCGCTGGCTCTCGGCCGGCTGCTGGACCAGGGCGCCTGGGTTCCCGAGGCCATCAGCCTGATGAAGCGCAACAACTGCGGCAAGGCCCTGGCCATCGCCCGCGAGGCCCGCGACATCCACGGCGGCAACGGCATTTCCGGCGACTATCACGTCATGCGCCACGCGGTGAACCTGGAGACGGTCAACACCTACGAAGGCGCCCATGACGTCCACGCCCTGATCCTGGGCCGGGCGATCACCGGCGAGAACGCGTTCTAGAACGCAACCTCGCGCCGCCATCGCGGCGCAACCGCAACTAAAACGTTTGTTTACCCCCTTCAGCTAGGCGTGCTGCCGAGGGGGGCGGATGGTTACCACCAGCCAGCACGAAAGCGACGGCGAAGTGCGCCTGGCGGAGGCCGAGCGCATCCGTCACCTGCTGTGCCAGGCCGCCGGCATCGGTTCCTGGCGCTACGACCCGGAGGCCGACGAGATCGCCTGGTCGGAGGACATCCTGGCCCTGACCGGCTACCGGGCCGAAGACCTTCAAAACCTCGAGCAGGTCGCGACCGTCTTCCATCCCGATGACGCAGCCTTTGTCCGGGCCTCGCTAATGAACGGCGTCCTCACCGGCGAGCCCGCCTCCTTCGAGCATCGCCTGCGCTCGCCCGACGGCGGCTGGACGCACTGGCGGATCACCTTCCAGACCGAACTGCGGCCGTGCGGCCAGTATGCCCTGTTCGGCGTCTCCCAGAACATCACTGAACTGGCCCGAGCGCGCGACGCCGCGGAGCTCAACCAGCGGGCGGCCCTGGCCGCCAAGGAAGCCAAGGCCGCGTTCCTGGCCAACGTCAGCCACGAGATCCGCACGCCGATGAACGGGGTGATGGGCGTGCTGCACCTCCTGAAGTCCGAGCCCCTGTCCGACGAAGGCCGCGGGATGCTGGAGGAGGCGTTGTCCTGCGGCGAGATGCTGGCCGACCTGCTCAACGACGTCATCGACTTCTCGAAGATCGAGGCGGGCCAGCTTGAGACCACGCGCGAACCGCTCGATCCGGTCGCCCTGGTCGAGAACGTCGCCAAACTGCTGCGGCCGCAGGCCCAGT
Organism: Phenylobacterium koreense; assembly: GCF_040545335.1. Classification (NCBI taxonomy): domain Bacteria; kingdom Pseudomonadati; phylum Pseudomonadota; class Alphaproteobacteria; order Caulobacterales; family Caulobacteraceae; genus Phenylobacterium; species Phenylobacterium koreense. The sequence continues at coordinate 2,002,968 of NZ_JBEPLU010000001.1, read as the reverse complement.
TGAAGAACCTGCTGCTGAAGGTCGAGGCGCAGGCCGGCGTGGGCTGGGTGCTCTCCGACCCGATCCGGTTGCGCCAGGCCCTGTTCAACCTGGTCGGCAACGCCGTGAAGTTCACGCTCAAGGGCGAGGTCATGATCCGCATCGGGCTGCGGCGCGGCGAGCGCGGCCAGATGCTGCGCCTGGAGATCGCCGACACCGGCGTCGGCATTCCCGAGGCGGTGCAGCCGCGGATTTTCCAGCGCTTCGACCAGGGCGACGCCTCGACCACCCGCCGGTTCGGCGGCTCGGGTCTTGGCCTTTCCATCACCCGCCGCCTGGCCGAGATGTTGGGCGGCGGCGTGGGCTTCGCCTCCACAGAAGGACTGGGGTCGGTGTTCTGGCTCGAGGTCGAGGCGCCGTCCGCGGCCGCTCCTGCGGCCCTGGCCCAGGAGGCCGGCGAAGCCGTGCTCGACGGCCTGCGCGTGCTGGTCGTGGAGGACAATCCGACCAACCGGATGATCGCCTCGCGGCTGCTGCAGAACCTGGGGGCCGCGGTGGAGACCGCCCATGACGGCCTGATGGGCGTCGAAGCCGCGTCCCGCGGCGCCTTCGACCTGATCCTGATGGACGTGCAGATGCCGGGGATCGACGGGCTGGAGGCGGCCCGCCGCATCCGCGGCCTCGGCGGCGGCGTCGGCGCGACCCCGATCATCGCCCTCACCGCCAATGTGCTGGCCCATCAGCAGGCGGGCTATCTGCAGGCCGGCATGGACGGCGTGGTCGGCAAGCCGATCTCGCCTGCCGCCCTGCTGGCCGAGATCGTCCGCCTCGCCGAAAGCCAGGTCCGCCAGGACGGCGCCGGCGCCGCCGCCTGACCCCCTTTCCAGACCCGCGTTCGGCGAGCTAGCCTGACCCCAAGACCGCGGGGGAAGACAGGATGGCGGACGTGACGGCGCAGTCGCCGGCGGGCAAGCAGCCCGCGTCCTTGCGTACGGTGGTGGCGGCCTCGGCTGCTGGCACGACCTTCGAGTGGTACGACTTCTTCGTCTTCGGAAGCCTGACCCAGGTCATTTCCCGGACCTTCTTCTCGGACCTGCCGGAGGCGGCGGGCTATGTCGCCGCGCTGGCCCTGTTCGGCGCCGGTTTCCTGTTCCGTCCGTTGGGCGCCCTGGTCTTCGGCCGGATCGGCGACCGCGTCGGCCGCAAGGGCGCCTTCCTGGTGACCGTCACGCTGATGGGTTCGGCGACCGTCGCCATCGGCCTCCTGCCGACCTATGCGCAGGTCGGCCTGCTGGCGCCGGCCCTGCTGGTGGTGATGCGGATCGTCCAGGGCTTCGCGCTCGGCGGCGAGTATGGCGGGGCTGCGATCTATGTGGCCGAGCACGCTCCCCCCGACCGCCGCGGCCGCGCCACCGGCTGGGTCCAGACCTCCGCGGCCCTGGGCCTCTTCGGGGCGCTGCTGGTGATCCTCGCCACCCGCCTCGTCGTCGGCGCGCTCTTCGGGCCGCACGCCTTCGACGCCTGGGGCTGGCGCATCCCGTTCCTGGTCTCGGCCGGCCTGCTGGCGATCTCCATCTGGATGCGGCTGAAGCTTTCCGAGAGCCCGGCCTTCGTCAGGATGAAAGCCGAAGGCGCGGCCTCCCGCGCGCCCTATGCCGAGGCCTTCGGCCAGTGGCGCCACCTCAAGCTCGTGCTGCTGGCCCTGGCCGCGATCATGTCGGCGCAAGGGGCGGTCTGGTACACGGCCTTCTTCTACGTCCAGACCTTCATCGAGCGGTTCCTGAAGGTCGCGCCCGAGACCATCAACCTCCTGATGCTCTCGGCCACGGCGGTCAGCGCCGTCGGCTATGTGGTGTTCGGCGCCCTGTCGGACCGGGTCGGCCGCAAGCCGGTCATGCTGGCGGGCATGACCCTGATGCTGGTCGCCTACTTCCCCGGATTCCACATGCTCTCGCGCACCCTGAACCCCGCGCTGGTGGAAGCGCGGGCGCGCACGCCGGTGGTCGTGGTGGCCGATCCTTCCGACTGCTCGCTGCAGTTCGATCCGGTCGGCAAGGCGCGGTTCTCCTCCTCCTGCGACATCGCCAAGACCGCCCTGGCCAATGCCGGCGTCTCCTATTCGAACGAGGTCGGCGCGGCGGGCGTCCCGGCCAAGGTCCGCATCGGCTCGGTCGAGGTCGCCTCGACCAGCGCCGTGGGCCTGCCCCCCGACGCCGCCAAGGCCGTGAAGGCCGCCATCGAGCGCGACATCAAGGCCGCGCTGGCCAAGGCCGGCTATCCGGCCCACGCCGATCCTGCGCGGATGAACCTGCCCGGCGCCTTTGCGGTGCTGATGGTGTTCGTGGTCGCGGCGACGGCGCTCTACGGTCCCATCGCCGCCTGTCTGGTGGAGCTCTTCCCGACCCGGATCCGCTACACCGCCATGTCCCTGCCCTACCACATCGGCACCGGCTGGATCGGCGGCTTCGTGCCCTTCACCGCCTTCGCCATCGTGACGGCGACCGGGAACGTCTATGCCGGGCTCTGGTATCCGGTGGCCTTCACCGCCCTGTCGGTGGTCACCTGCCTCTGGCTGCTGCCCGAGACCCGCGGCCGCTCCCTGCACGACTAGGGTCTTTCTCCCCGCGCCGCCCGTCCGGCCCAACGGCCGACCCCGTCCGACAGCAGCACCGCGGCGATGGCGATGATCCCGGCGACGACGCACAGCGCCGCGGCCCGGCTCTCCGAGCCCGGCGCCTGGGTGGCGTTGTAGATCGCCGCCGGCAGGGTCAGGGTCTCGCCCGGTATGGCCGCGACGAAGGTGATGGTCGCCCCGAACTCGCCCAGGGCCTTGGCGAAGCCGAGGATCGCGCCGCCGGCCACGCCCGGCCCGGCCATCGGCAGGGTTACGCGGAAGAAGCGCACCACCGCACCGGCCCCCAGGGTGCGGGCCACCTCGTCCACCTCGACGTCGACCGACTCGATGGCCAGCCGGATCGGCCGGACCATCAGCGGAAAGGCCATAACCCCGGCCGCCAGCGCCGCCCCCGTCCAGTCGAAGGCGAAGACGACGCCGAGCCTTTCGAGCTGCTCGCCGATCGGGCCGCGCCGCCCGAACAGCAGCAGCAGCACATAGCCCGTCGCCACCGGCGGCAGCACCAGCGGCAGAGTCACCGCCGCGTCCAGCACCACCCGCAGCGGGAAGCGTCCCCGCGCCTGGGCCATGGCCGCGGCGACCGCGATCGGCAGCCCGACCACCGTGGCCACCAGGGCCACGCGCAGCGAAAGCAGGACCGCTCCGAAATCTTCAGGGGTAAGCGCGCTCACGACACCGCCGCCGGCATCACCTCGACCTCGACCCCGGCCTGCCTGAGCGCCGCGAGCTCAGCAGGCGACGGCGGCCCGTTCACCACCCGCAACACCGTCAGCCCGCGCCGGGCGAGATCGGCGACCGCGACCGCGTCTGCGCTCTCCACCCGCTCGGCGTCGCGGCGGGCCATGCTCAGCACGCCGGGCGCCACGCCGGGATCGGGCGCCAGCACGTCGGCGGCGGCCAGGGCGCGACTGGCCCGCAGGGTGAGAAGGTCGGTCGGCCCCGAGCCCTCCACGAAGCGGACCCGGCCCGAGGCCCCGCCGCCTCTCGCCAGCGCCTCGCGCAGCAGCCGCGCGGCGCCGTCCATGTCCCCGGCCATGGCCGCTTGCGCCGCCGGACCCGACAGGGCGTCCCGCAGAAAGGCCCGGCGCTCGTGCAGTTCCGGCAGCGCTCCCCGCACCTCGTCCTGCAGCTTGCGGAAGAGGGCGGCGACGCGGCCCGCCCCTTCCGGCACGCGGGTCTCGATGTCGTGCCGCAGCATGGTCGCCAGCATCGGCGAGGCGCCGCCGGTGCCGATGGCGGCCACCACCTCGCCCCGGTCGATCACCGCCGGGGTGACGAAGTCGCAGAGCGCCGGCCGATCGACGACGTTCACCGGCACATGCGCCGCCCGCGCCGCCGCGGCCGCCGCGGCGGCGAACCCGTCGTCGGGATCGGCGACGAAGGCCAGGGCCGCGCCCTCATAGGCGCCAGGCTCGCGCGCCGCCTCGCCCTCCAGATGCACCAGCCGCGCCGGAGAGCCCTCGAACAGCCGCAGCTTGGCCTGCGCCGCCGCGCCCGATCCGGCGACCACGACGGTCCGGCCGTCCAGAGGGAAAAAGGCTGGAAATGCGTCCACGGCGGCCCCTGCGGTTCGATCGACCTAACCTAGCGGCGCCGCGCACAAAACGCAGCCGGCTTTACCGGTCGCTCTAAACGCTGTTAAGATTCGCTTCTTCTCTAAATTCGGGAGGCAGATCCCATGGCCACGACCCTCGACGTCAACGGCAAGCCGACGGCCGTGGAGGCCGCGCCCGACACGCCACTTCTGTGGGTGCTGCGCGACGAGCTGCAGCTCACCGGGACCAAGTACGGCTGCGGGATCGCCCAGTGCGGCGCCTGCACGGTGCTGGCCGACGGCCAGCCGATCCGCGCCTGCGTGACCCCGCTCTCGGCGGTGGGCGCGGCGAAGATCACCACCATCGAGGGGCTGGGCGGCGACCATCCGCTGCAGGCGGCCTGGGTGAAGCACGACGTGCCGCAATGCGGCTACTGCCAGTCCGGCCAGATCATGTCGGCCGTCGCCCTGCTGAACGCCAATCCGCGGCCCACCGACGCCGACATCGACGGCGCGATGGACGGCAACATCTGTCGCTGCGGGACCTATCAGCGGATCAAGGCGGCCATCAAGGACGCCGTCGGCGCGCCTGCGACCGCCCCGGCGCAGCCGGCCAGGGCCTGAGAGGGGGAAGACAGATGAACGCTCCCGTGAAATCCTCCGACGTCGGCGCGACCCGGCGCGACGTGGTCCTCGGCGCCAGCCTTGTAGGCGGGGCGCTGCTGGTGGGCGCCTGCTCGCCAGGCGACCTGCTGGCCGTCGGCGCGAACAACGACTTCGGCGCCTTCGGCCCCTTCATCAAGATCGCCCCCGACGGCGCGGTCACCGTCATCTCCAAGCACATCGAGTTCGGCCAGGGGAACCATGCAGGCCTGGCGGCCATCGTCGCCGAGGAGTTGGACGCCGACTGGAGCAAGGTGAAGGTCGAGCAGGCCATCGCCAACGCCAAGGTCTACGCCAACCTCAACATGGGCGCCCAGGGCACCGGCGGCTCCTCGGCCATCGCCAATAGCTGGGACCAGCTCCGCAAGGCCGGCGCGGCCGCCCGCGCCATGTTCATCGAGGCCGCCGCCAACAAGTGGAACGCCCCGGCCGGCGAGATCGCCGTCAAGGACAGCGTGGTCAGCCACGCGCCCTCCGGCCGGTCCGCGACCTTCGCCGAGCTGCTGCCCGATGCGGCCAAGGTCACGCCCCCCGCGACGCCGACCCTGAAGGACCCCAAGGCTTTCACCCTGATCGGCACCGACCGCGTGCGGCGCAAGGACAGCCAGGCCAAGTCCGACGGCGTGGCCCGCTTCACCCAGGACGTCCAGCTTCCGAACATGCTGGTGGCCATGGTCGCCCACCCGCCGAGGTTCGGCGGCAAGGTCGCCGCCTTCGACGCCGCAGAGGCCAAAAAGGTCCCCGGCGTGGTCGAGGTCTACGAGATCCCCACCGGCGTCGCCGTGGTCGCAAACAACACCTGGGCCGCGCGCCAGGGCCGCGACGCCCTGAAGGTGACTTGGAACGAGGATGGAGCCGAGAAACGCTCCTCCGACGCGATCCTCGCCAGCTATCACGACCTCGCCTCCGACAAGACCCCGGCCACCGACAAGCTGAAATGGCAGGTCTTCGAGTCCAAGGGCGACATCGCCGGCGCGACCGGCGAGGCGGTGGAGCTCGCCTACGACTTCCCCTATCTCGCCCACGCGACCATGGAGCCGATGAACTGTGTGGCCCAGGTAGGCGCAGGCAAAGCCAAGCTGGCCTTCGGCTCGCAGATTCCGACCGTCGACCAGCTCAACACCGCCAAGATCGTCGGCATGCTGCCTGGCGCGGTGCAGATCGAGACCCTGTTCGCCGGCGGCTCCTTCGGGCGGCGGGCGAACTTCCAGTCCGACTACGTGGCCGAGTGCGTCCACATCGCCAAGAAGGTCGGCGGCGAGCGGCCGGTGAAGCTGGTCTGGACCCGCGAGGACGACATGGCCGCCGGCTATTTCCGGCCCCTGACCCACCACACGGTCCGCATCACCCTGGACAAGGATGGCTTCCCGGCGAGCTGGCGCCACCGGGTCGTCACCCAGTCGATCATGAAAGGCTCGCCCATGGGCCAGCCGAAGCTCGACGAGACGGCGGTCGAGGGGACCAAGGGCTCGCCCTATCTGAAGGCGACACCCATTGTGGACGCCCAGCTCATCCAGCCCGACATCGGCGTGCCGGTGCTGTGGTGGCGCTCGGTGGGCGCGACCCACACCGCCTATGTGATGGAGCACACCATCGACCAGCTCGCCCGCAAGGCCGGCAAGGATCCGATCGACTATCGCCGGGCGCTCTATACGAAGGCCGGCGCCAACCGGCATCTGGCGGTGCTGAACCTCGCCGCCGACAAGGCCGGCTGGGCGACCCCAGCTCCGGCCGGCTGGACCCGCGGCGTCGCGGTGCACGAGAGCTTCGGCTCCGTGGTCGCCCAGATCGCCGAGGTGAAGCTCGAGAACGGCGTCCCCAGGGTCGGCCGCGTGGTTACGGCCATCGACTGCGGCCTGGCCGTCTCGCCCGACCAGATCGCCGCCCAGATGGAGGGCGGGACCTGCTATGGCCTCTCCGGCGCGCTCTTCGGCCAGACGACCCTGAAGGATGGGGCGGTCGAGCAGACCAACTTCGACACCTACCGCGTCCTCCGGCACAGCGAGGCGCCCCAGGTGGAGACCTACATCGTCCCCTCGGCCAATCCGCCCAGCGGCGTGGGCGAACCGGGCACTCCGGTCATCGGCCCCGCCGTCGCCAACGCCCTCCTCGCCATCACGGGCCAACCCCACCTGAGCCAACCGTTGGTGAAGGCCTAGACGGGCTGTCAGCATCCAGGTCGGCGTCACCGCCGGTCGAGGTCACCCGGCTGATCCACGTCGAACAGCACGCCGTCGTCGGGCGCCTCGACCAACGCCAGTCGATCGCCCAGGCCCTTGAGCAGGCCCCGCGCGCCGGCGTCGCCCGAAAGCTCGCGCAGGTGCGGCAGCAGCCCCGCCCCGATCAGGGCCGGATGGCCCCGCTGGCCGGCGAAGACCGGCGCCGCCGCGGGCGCGCCCTCGCGAACCGCCTGCGCCAAGGCGGCAAGCACGGCGTGGGGGATGCGCGGCATGTCGCCCAGGAAAACGAAGACCCCGGCGCAGTCCGGGCCAAGCTCGGCCGCCGCCCGCCGCAGGGACGCGCCCATGCCCTCGGCGTGATCGGGCGCATGGACGATCACCAGCCTTCCCGCCTCTCCTGCCCCCTCGGCGAAGGCGCCGGCCGCAGCGCCCACCCGGTCGTCCGCGCCGGTGACCAGGATCACCCGCCGAACCGGAGCCGCAAACGCGGCGGCCAGCGCCCCGTCCAGCAGCACCCCGCCTGCCCAGGGCGTCAGCAGCTTGCCCCCGCCGAAGCGGCTGCCGGCGCCTGCGGCCAGCACGATCGCTTCGAAGTCTCCGGCCCCTGTCGCCAACCGATGTTCCCCTCTATGTTAGGGTCAGCATGACGCCCTACGACGCCGCTTCTGTGCAAGAGCCGCGCGCTCCGGCCCTGGTCGACGGGTTCGGGCGTACGGTCAGCTATCTTCGCGTGTCGGTGACCGACCGCTGCGACCTGCGCTGCGTCTACTGCATGTCCGAGCACATGACCTTCCTGCCCAAGGCGCAGGTCCTGACGCTGGAGGAGCTGGACCGCATCGCCTCGGCCTTCGTCGGCCTCGGGACCCGCAAGCTGCGGATCACCGGCGGCGAGCCCCTGGTCCGCAAGGGCGTCATGGATCTCTTCGAGCGCCTTTCGCGGCACCTGAAGAGCGGCGACCTCGACGAACTCACCCTGACCACCAACGGCACCCAGCTCGAAACCTTCGCCGAGGGCCTGGCCCGACTGGGCGTGCGGCGGGTCAATGTCTCGCTGGACACCCTCGACCCGGAGAAATTCCGCAAGCTCACCCGCGGCGGCCAGCTTCCCAAGGTGATCGCCGGGATCGAGGCCGCCCAGGCCGCCGGCCTGACGGTGAAGATCAACGCCGTAGCGCTGAAGGACGACAACGCCGCCGAACTGCCGGACCTGATCGCCTGGGCCCATGCCCGCGGCTGCGACATGACCTTGATCGAAGCCATGCCCCTGGGCGAGATCGAGGTCGACCGCACCGACCAGTTCCTGTCGCTGAAGGACGTGCGGCGCGGACTGGAAAGCTTCTGGACCCTGGACGAGATCGACCATCGCACCGGCGGCCCCGCCCGCTACGTGCGGGTGAAGGAAACCGGCGGGCGGCTCGGCTTCATCACCCCGCTGAGCCACAATTTCTGCGAATCCTGCAACCGGGTGCGGCTGACCTGCACCGGCGTCCTGCACACCTGCCTGGGCCGCGAGGACGCCAGCGACCTGCGGGCGGTTCTGCGCTCGGGCGCTGACGACGCCGGCCTCGTCGAGGCTATCCGCATGGCGGTGGACGCCAAGCCCAAGGGGCACGATTTCCAGATCGAGCGCGCCGCCGCCCCGGCCGTGGCGCGCCACATGTCGACCACCGGAGGCTGAGGACGTGGCCCGCGTGTTGCTTTTCGGGCGTCTCGGCGACATCGCCGGCTGGCGTTCGCGCGAGATGGAGGCCGACACTATCGCCGACCTTCGGACCTTGCTTTCGGAAGACGATCTGCTCGCCGAGGCTCTCGCCGCCCCGGGTGTCCAGGTCGCCCTTGACCAGGCGATCGTCCGCGGCGATGCGGCGCTCTCGCGCGGTTCCGAAGTCGCCTTCCTGCCACCGATGAGCGGCGGATGATCACTCTTACCGACCAGCCCTTCGACCCCGGCGCCCTGCTGACCGCCTTCTGCCGCTCGCGCAGCGAGACCGGTGCGGTGGCCACCTTCACGGGCCTGGCGCGCGCGGAGGCCGGCGCCACCACCACGCTCGAGCTGGAGGCCTATCCCGGTTTCACCGAGCAGGAGATCGGCAAGATCGCCGACCAGGCGACGGCCCGCTTCTCCCTCGACGACTTCCAGATCGTCCATCGGGTGGGCGCGATCGCTCCGGGGGAGCCCATCGTCTTCGTGGCCACCGCGTCCACCCACCGGCGCGCCGCCTTCGAGGCCTGCGACTTCCTGATGGATTACTTGAAGAGCCGCGCCCCCTTCTGGAAGAAGGAGACCGGTCCGAACGGGGCGCGCTGGATCGAGCCGCGCGCCGAGGACCACGCCGACATCGCCCGATGGGAGACCGAAAAACCATGAACGCCTTCACCCCCGGCGGCCGGATCGACGAGAGCCAGGCGATCAAGCCGGTCCGCATCGCGGTGCTGACCATCTCCGACACCCGCGACGAGGAAAGCGACACCTCCGGCCACGTCCTGGCCGAACGCATCGTCGGCGCCGGGCACGAACTGGCCGACCGCGCCATTGTGCGCGACGACGTCGCCCAGATCCGCCAGCAGATCAAAGCCTGGGCCGCCTCCGGCTCGGTCGAGGCGATCATCACCACCGGCGGCACCGGCATCACCGGCCGCGACGTGACGCCCGAGGCGGTCGAGCCGCTGTTCGACAAGAAGCTCGACGGCTTTTCGGTGATCTTCCACCTGGTGAGCTACCAGTCCGTGGGCCTCTCGACCCTGCAGAGCCGCGCGACGGCCGGCATCGTCGATGGGGTCTTCGTCTTCTGTCTGCCGGGCTCGAACGGGGCGGTGCGCGACGGCTGGGACAAGGTGATCTCGCCCCAGCTCGACAGCCGCCATGGGCCCTGCAACATGGTCGAACTCATGCCGCGCCTGCTCGAAAAGTGAGCAAGCTCACCCACATCGACGAGACCGGCCGCGCCCACATGGTGGACGTGTCCGAGAAGGCGGTCACCGCGCGGGAGGCTCTCGCCGAGGGCTTCGTGCGCATGGACGCCGCGACCCTGGCGCTCGCCCTCTCCGGCGACGCCAAGAAGGGCGACGTCCGCTCGACCGCCGAGATCGCCGGCATCATGGCGGCCAAGCGGACCGCCGAGCTCATCCCGCTCTGCCACACCCTGGCGCTTAGCAAGGTCGAGGTGCGGGTCGCCCCGGCGGAGGGCGGCCTGGCGGTCACCGCCCGGGTGAGGACCGCCGGCCAGACCGGCGTCGAGATGGAGGCCCTGACCGCGGTCTCCGTCGCCTGCCTGACGGTCTACGACATGCTGAAGGCCGCCGGCAAAGGCATGACCATCGAGAACGTTCGCCTGCTCGCCAAGAGCGGCGGCAAGTCCGGGGACTGGGTTCGCCAATGAAGCTGCTGCCGGTGGACGAGGCCCGCGCCCGGATGCTGGCCGAGGTCGCGGCCCTCGGCGTCGAGACCGTTCCCCTGCGCCAGGCCGTTGGTCGGGTGCTGGCCGAGGACGTCACCGCCGTGCGCGACCAGCCGCCCTTCGACGCCTCGGCCATGGACGGCTGGGCCCTGCGCAGCGCCGACGCCCCCGCCGCCCTGCGGATCGTCGGCGAGAGCGCCGCGGGCCACGGCTATGAGGGCGAGGTCGACGCCGGCCAGGCCGTCCGCATCTTCACCGGCGCGGCCCTGCCCAAGGGCGCCGACACCATCGTCATCCAGGAGAACGCCCAGCGCGAAGGCGACCTGGTGGCGGTCCCGGCCGCCGCGCCGGGCCACAACGTCCGTCCCGCCGGCGGCGACTTCAAGGCCGGCCAGGCCCTGCTCTCGGCCGGAACTCGCATCGATCCGTGGCGGTTGTCCCTGGCGGCCTCGGCCGGGCGCGGCGAGGTGAAGGTCCATGCCCGGCCCCGGGTCGCGCTGATCTCGACGGGCGAGGAGATTGTCGAGCCGCCGGCCGCGCCGGGCCCCTACCAGATCTACGATTCCGGCGCGCCGGCCCTCGCCGCCATGGTCGCCGCCTGGGGCGGCCTCGCCTCGAAGCTCAAGCCCGTGCGCGACGACCTCGACGCGGTGATCGAGGCCCTGCGCGGCGCCGACGCCGAGCTGATCGTCACGGTGGGCGGCGCCTCGGTGGGCGACCACGACCTGGTCCGCGCGGCGGCGCAGGCGCTCGGCCTGTCGCTGAAAGTCGCCAGCGTCAGCGTGCGGCCGGGCAAGCCGACCTTCTTCGGGGTGCTCGCCGACGGGCGAAAGCTGCTGGGCCTGCCGGGCAACCCGGCCTCGGCCTTCGTCTGCGCCGAACTCTTCCTGCGTCCCATCGTCAGCAAGCTGCAGGGATCGGCAGGAAACCTGCCGATAATCCACGCAAAAACCGCCCTGCCGATGGCCGCCAACGGCCCTCGCGAACACTGGATGCGCGCCAAGCTGACCTTTGCCGACGGCGCGATCATCGCCGAGCCCTATCGCGACCAGGACTCCTCGCTGGTCAGCGTCTTCGCCGCCGCCGACGCCCTCCTCCGCCGCCCCGCCGACGCCCCGGCGCTGGAGGCCGGCGGCCTGGTGGAGGTGCTGCCGCTGCCGCGGGGCTAAGCCGTCTGGCGCGCGGGCGTCGCCTTGCGCGGCTCTTCGGTCAGGCGGGCGTAGCGCAGGGCGACGATTTCGCCGATTACCGAAAGAGCGACCTCCCAAGGGGCCTTGCCGCCGATGTCGAGGCCGATCGGCGCGTGCAGTTGCTGCAGCCGCGCCTCCGAAAAACCCGCGGCCCGCAAGGGCGCAAGGCGCTCGGGCAGGCGCTTGCGCGCGCCCAGCAGCCCGACATAGCCGGCCGGCGAAGGCAGGGCCGCGGCCAGGGCCTCGCGGTCCATGTCGAGATTGTGGGTGGCGATGGCGATGGAGGTCCAGGCGTCGACGCCGATCGCGGCCAGGGCCGCCGCCGGCTCGTCGCGGCGATAGGCGACGCCCGGCAGGGGCGGCGGGGTCGCCGGGCCCTTGGGCCGGACCAGGGTGGTTTCCAACCCCGCCTGGGCCCCCAGCGAGGCGATCGCCATGGCGGTCGGATCGGCGCCGAACACGACCAGCCGCGGCCGCGGCTCGAAGGCCTGGACGATGGCCCCTTCCCAAACCTCCGGCTCCGACCCGCAGACGCGGCGATGGCCGTCGCTGACCCAGGTGACCGGCCGGCGCTCGGTCTCGGCCGTCAGGAGCTCGGCCAGCGCGGCGTCGTCGGGATCAATCCGCTCGACGAAGATCTCGATCCGCGCGCCGCACAGGAGCTGGATGTCGGGCCAGGGGCTGCCGGCGCCATAGACCAGACGTCGCGGCTCGCCGTCCTCGAGGCAGGCGAAGGCGTGATCGGCCACGTCGCTCTCGACGCAGCCGCCGGAAAAATAACCGGAGACGATTTCCTCGGCGAACACCATCTGCGTCCCCGGCGGCCGCGGTCCGCCCCCCTCGACGGAAGTCAGGGTGGCCAGGGCGACGGGCTTTTTCCCTTGCAGGGCTTGGCGTAGCGCGGGTCTGGCGTCGTCGGACATGCCGAACAGCGGCCATTCGGGAAGCGGTTCTCGCATGCTGGAATTTAACTCCCTGGAAAGGTCCTAGACACCGCTTCTTTAGGCATTGGCCGGAAGATGGCGTTTCCTCGTGTCCGTATCCAGCGTCCCGGCTACATGATTTCACCGCTCTCCAAGCTCGGTCTCGGCTCCGGCCAATTCGGCCTCGATCAGAACGCCCTTGTGCGCGGCCGTTCGCCGAAGTCCGAAGCTCGCGAGATCCTGGAGATCGCCTCCCGCGCCGAGCTGGAGGTGCTGGACGTCGACGGTCATTCCGCCGCCGCCGAGCTCGCCCTGGGCGAGGTGATGCCGCGCCCCAACCCGTTCCGCATCTCGATCTCCACCGTGCGCCCCGACCGCGGCGCCGACCATGTGGAGGCCGAGGTGCACGCCGCCCTGCGCCGCCTGGGCGTCGACCGCGCCGACGCGATCCTGGTGCCCTGCGCCGCCGACCTCTTCGGTCCGCACGGCATGGCCCTGTGGGACCGGCTCAAGTCGCTGAAGGACAGGGGCTTCACCCGCAAGATCGGCGTCTCGGTCTTCGCTTCCGACGATCCGCTGGGCGTCGCCCGTCGCTTCCGTCCGGACGTCGTCCAGGCGCCGGCCTCGCTGCTCGACCAGCGGCTGCTGATCGACGGCACGCTTGCGGCCCTGACCGGGATCGGGGTCGAGGTCCACCTGCGCTCGATCTTCCTGAACGGCCTTCTCTTCCTGCCGCCCGACCGCGCCCCGCGCCACCTGAAGGCCGCGGCCAGCCGGATCTCGCGCGCCCGTCGCCTGATCGCCGAAGGCCGTTCGGACCCGCTGCAGGCGGCCCTGGGCTTCGCCCTCTCGCGCTTGGAAGCGGCCAAGGTGCTGGTCGGCGTCACTTCGCCGGCCGAGCTGTCGGCGGTGATCGCCGCAGCCTCGACGCCGGTTCCCGACCTGGATTGGGACGAGATGGCCCTGGACGATCCGGTCGCCCTGGACCCCCGCGCCTGGGCCGCGGCCTAAGCCCTTTTCCCTTTAGCGGGCCCAGACCTCGAACGGGTCCACGAACGCCTTGCCAAGCGCGTCGGCCACGGCCGGATGGGTGATCTGGCCTTTCAGCACGTTCAGTCCCTTGGCCAGGTGCGGATTGGCGCGCAGGGCCTCCAGCCCCTTGTCCGCCAAGGCCAGGCCAAACGGCAGGGTGGCGTGGACCAGGGCCTCCGACGAGGTCCGCGGCGCGGCGCCCGGCATGTTGGCCACGCAGTAGTGCACCACCCCGTCGACCACATAGGTCGGGTCGGCGTGGGTCGTGGGATGTGAGGTCTCGAAGCAGCCGCCCTGGTCGATGGAGACGTCCACCAGCACCGAGCCGGGCTTCATGCGCTTCAGGTGCTCGCGGCGGACCAGCTTGGGCGCCGAGGCCCCTGGCGTCAGCACCGCGCCGATCACCACATCGGCCTTCAGCACCTCTTCCTCGACCGCGTCGAGGGTCGAGTACCGGGTCAGGATGCGGCCAAGGAACATGTCGTCGAGCTGGCGCATACGGGGAATGGAGCGCTCCAGCACCACGACCTCGGCGCCCAGGCCGGCGGCCATGCGCGCAGCGTTCATGCCCACCACGCCGCCGCCCAGCACGCAGACCCGCGCGGGCGGCACGCCCGGCACGCCGGAGATCAGGAGGCCCATGCCGCCATTGTGCTTGAGCAGGGTCTCGCCCGCCGAGAACACCGCGATCCGGCCCGCGACCTCCGACATCGGGGCCAGCAGCGGCAGGCCGCCATTCGAGTCGGTGACGGTCTCGTAGGCGATGGCCGCGCAGCCGGAGGCGATCAGGCCCTCGGCCTGGGCCGGATCGGGCGCCAGGTGCAAATAGGTGAAGAGAATGTGCTGGTCGGTCAGCCGGGCCCATTCGACGGGCTGCGGCTCCTTGACCTTCACGATGAGCTGGCCGCCGGCGAAGACGGCCGCGGCGTCCGGCGCGATCTGGGCCCCGGCGCGGACATAGGCCTCGTCCGAATAGCCGGCCCCCGCCCCCGCGCCCGCCTGCACCAGCACTTCATGTCCGTGGGTCACGTACTCGCGGACAGCGGTCGGCGTGAGGCCCACCCTGTGCTCGTTCGGCTTGATCTCGCTGGGAACGCCGACTTTCATGGGGCCGCCTCCTTGGGACGTTATTTCCTCTTCATGACCGATTTGGGGGCATATCCATGTTTGGTCAACCCAGAACGCAGGACGCCATGCCCTGACGGTTAATGGTCCCGGCGGCGCGGGTGATCTTGCCCGAACGCCGCTTCACATAGGGTCCGGGCTTGGCCGCCCGCCACTTCAGGGGGCTGGGCAGGATGGCGGCCAGGCGCGCAGCCTGGGCCGCCGACAGCTTCGCGGCGCTGACGCCGAAGTTCTTCTGGGCCGCGGCCTCGGCCCCATAGATCCCCGGCCCCCATTCGATGGAGTTCAGATAGACCTCCATGATCCGCGGCTTGCCCCAGATCACCTCGATGAGCACCGTGAAATAGGCCTCCAGCCCTTTGCGCACATAGGAGCGGCCGGGCCAGAGGAAGACGTTCTTGGCGGTCTGCTGGCTGATGGTGGAGCCGCCGCGCAGGGTGCGGCCCCTGGCGTTGCTCTCGTAGGCCTGCTCGATCGCGTCGAAGTCGAAGCCGTTGTGGTCGCAGAACTTGGCGTCCTCGGCGGCGATCACCGCGCGGACCAGGCGGGGCGATATCTCGTCCAGCGGCTTCCAGCGCCGGTCGAAGCCCTTGCCCTCGAAAACCCGCTGGATCATCAGCCAGGTGATCGGCGGCGGCGCGAAGCGGTAGATGGCGGTGACCATCACCGGTCCGATCAGGCCGAAGACCAGCACGAGCAGCAGCACGCCGCGCAGCAGGCGGCCGAAGAACCCTTTTTTCGACGACCTCGCCAAGACCCTTGCCCTTACCCGACGGCCAGATGGTAGCGATGCGACCGAGAGGTCTCACGGTCAAGCCGCGCAAGGACGCAATCTGTTGAACGTTTCGCAAGCCGTCGCCGCCCGCGTCTCCATCCGCGCCTTCAAGCCCGACACGCCGCCGGCCGCCTTGGTCCGCGAAATCCTCGAAGCCGCCGCCCGCGCGCCGTCCGGCGGCAACCTGCAGCCCTGGCGGGTCTACGCCCTGGCCGGCCCGGCCCTGGCCGAGTTGAAGGCCAAGGTCGCGGCCAATCCGATGGGCGAGTCGCCCGAATACGACGTCTATCCGCCGAATCTCTGGGAGCCGTTCCGCACCCGGCGCTTCCAGAACGGCGAAGACCTCTACGCCACCATCGGCATCCCGCGCGAGGACAAGCCCGCCCGCCTGCGGCAACTGGCCAGGAACGGCGAGTTCTTCGGGGCGCCGGTGGGGATCTTCTTCTGCCTGGACCGCAAGCTGGGTCCGCCGCAATGGTCGGACCTCGGGATGTACATGCAGACGCTGATGCTGCTGGCGACCGAGCGGGGGCTGGACACCTGCGCCCAGGAATACTGGGCCCGCTACCCGAAGACCCTTGCCGAGCACCTGAACCTGCCAGAGGACCACATGGTGTTCTCCGGCATGGCGCTGGGTTGGCGCGACGACGCAGCGCCGATCAACACCCTGCGCTCGTCACGCGATCCGTTCGAGGTTTGGGGCGAGCTGAGGGGATTCGACTGATCCTTTCCTCCTCGTTCACGAGAGAGGAAAAGGCTCAGGCCACCTCGGCCACGCCCGCCGCGCCGTCCTCGTCGCCCCAGGCTACGCGCTTGCCGTCGGCGGTCATGGCGAGCGCCGAGATGGCCGCGCCCTTCTCGGCCTTCAGCGGAACGATCTTCTGGCCCGCGAGGTCGCAGGCCCAGACCCGGCCGTCGTCCAGGCCGGCGCAGACCCATTGGCCGTTCGGCATGCCGGCCACGCGCACCACCATGGCGCTTTCGTCGAAGCCCACTTCCGCCGCCTGCTTGCCCATCGGGCCGGTCGCCCCGACGAAGGGCCAGGCCACCAGGCCGTTGGCGCCGGAGGTGACCAGGAGCTGGCCCTTGGCGACGAAGGTCATGCTCTTCACCTTCACCGGATAGCCGCCCATCTGCAGGTTCTTGTCGTCGGCCACCCGCCAGCCATGCAGGGTGTTCTCCTGCATCGACGACATCAGGAACTTCCCGTCCGGGCTAAAGGCCAGGCCCACATGGCTGCCCGCCCACTTGAGGACATAGGGCTTCTGCTCGGCGATCTTGGCGTACCAGAGCCAGGCCCCGCCATAGGTGGCCGCGGCCACGCGGCGCCCCTTGGGGTCGAAGGCGATCTCGGCCACCGACTTCTCGTGCAGGAAGACGCGCTGAAAGGCCGGGTCGGCCGAGTCGCGCACGTGCAGTTCCTTGCCCGCCGCGAAGGCGATCAGCTTGGACTCCGGCGAGGCGGCCACCGCGTCGATCCAGCGGCCGGGAAGCCTGGCGATCTCCTGCGCGCCCGAGACGCGCGACCAGACGACGCGGCCGTCATCTCCGCCGGTGACCAGTCCCTCGCCACTGGGATGCAGGCAGGCGCTCAGGATCGCGCCGTCGTGGGCCTCGATCACCTCGCCATTTTCGAATCGAACCGTGCCGTCGCCGAGGGCGAAGACGGCCGCTCCAGCCTTCTGGAACAAGGCGGCGGTGACGTAGGCGTCGTATTGGAAGGTCATGGCTGGCGTCATAGCGGCCTAACGCGGGTCTTGGCGAGAGGCGGAATCGCCACCCCGCGCCGCCCGCCAAAGAGGCGCCGCGCCGGAGCTGCGCTTTCGGCGGGAAACTTCGCAGGTTCGGGCTTTACAATCGCATTCTGTTTAGCGAAGGGTGTCGGCGACTGTGCGGCGGCCCAAGTTCGGGCCCAAGGGAAGGAAATTCATATGGGTGCGAAGCTGGGCGGCGGAGGCGGCGGAAAGTTCGACCTCGGCCAGAACAGCGACATCAACGTCACGCCCTTCGTGGACGTGATGCTGGTGCTCCTTATCATCTTCATGGTGTCGATCCCTGCAGCGACGGTGTCGATCAAGCTCGACCTGCCGCCGGCGATCCCGCCGCCCCCGGGCGCGAAGATCGAAGAGCCGACGCTGATCAACGTCCAGCAAGGCGGCAAGCTGTTCATCGGCGACAGCCCGACGAGCCTGGACACGCTGACCGCCGATCTGACCCGCATCCTGAACAAGCCGGAGCCGACCGAAGAGCGCGTCTACATCCGCGCTGACCGGACCGTGCGCTACGGCGACTTCATGGCGGTGATGAACACCCTGCAGGGCAACGGCTTCTATCAGGTCGCCCTCATCAACGAAGAGCTCTAAGCAGCCCTTCGGCCAGGCACAGGAAGGCCCGCCCAGGGAAACCCGGGCGGGCCTTTTTGCTTGTCCCGTGGCTCGCGAACAGATCGCCCACCGTTCCGATCGTCATCCCCGGCCGCGTCGGCGGGCCGGAGATCCATGCGCACAAGCGTCTCCGGCGATCGTCGGCGTCCTGGATGGCCGGGACCTACCGGCCCAGCCATGGCGAACTAGAATGGAAGCGTCTAAGCGGCGCAGGCCTCAAAGCCGGCGCGGAGCTTGGCTTCGTCGAGGTTGCGGCCGATGAAGACCAGGCGGCTGTAGCGCTTGTCGCCTTCCTTCCACTGCCCCTGGAAATCGCCCTCGAGGATCATATGCACGGCCTGGAACACCAGGCGGCGATCTTCGCCCGCGACGTCGAGGATGCCCTTGGCGCGCAGGATGTCCGGCCCCTGGTCCTGGAGGACCTGGTTCAGCCAGTTGGTCACCCTTTGGCCGTGGATCGGCTTGTCGAGCGTGAGCGAGACGCCGCGTATGCCCGCTGCCGCCGCATGGTCCTCATGATCATGGTCGTGGTGACCGTGGTCATGATCGCCGTGGTGATGATGATGGTCGTGATCATGGTCGCAGTTCTCGTCGTGGACGTGGCCCGGCTCGCCATGGGCGGGATTGAGGAATTCCGGCTGCACCTCGGTGATGCGCGCCAGGTCGAAGCTGCCGCGGCCCAGAATGGCCGAGAGCGGCACCTGGGACCGCTGGGTGCGATGGATCGGCGCAAGCGGGTTCAGACGGCGGATCGCCGCCTCGACGCTGCGCAGTTCGTCCTCGGTCACCAGGTCGGTCTTGTTGAGGACGATCTGATCGGCGAAGGCGATCTGCTCGACCGCCTCCCTGGAATCGGCGAGGCGCAGCGGCAGGTGCTTGGCGTCGACCACCGCGGTGACGCTGTCGAGCTGGGTCTTGGCCTTCACGTCGTCGTCGACGAAGAAGGTCTGGGCGACCGGGCCGGGATCGGCCAGGCCCGTGGTCTCCACGACGATGGCGTCGAACTTGCCCTTGCGCTTCATCAGACCCGACAGGACGCGGATCAGGTCGCCGCGCACCGTGCAGCAGACGCAGCCGTTGTTCATCTCGAAGACTTCTTCGTCGGCGCCGACGATGAGGTCGTTGTCGATCCCCACTTCGCCGAACTCGTTGACGATGACGGCGTACTTCTTGCCGTGGTCCTCGGTCAGGATGCGGTTGAGCAAGGTGGTCTTGCCGGCGCCGAGATAGCCGGTGAGGACGGTGACGGGTGTCTTGTCGGTCATGGACGCCATCTAGTCATTGAAATCGGTCATGGGAACAGGCTGCGGCCTTCCACCGCTTGACCACCATATAGGTGTTATCGAATAACGCCGCGCCCGGCGTCTCCTACATATGTGGGACGCGCCCGAGCTCACGTGCGAGGTCCGCCGCCTTCGAGGCGATGGCCAGCGCCGGTTCACCCAGCCTCGGCCATGTGACCGTAGAAACACGCCAGATGCGTTGACTCTCATCGGCCCCTCTGTATAAGTCCGCGCCTCTCGCCCGCGGGCCATCTCGCGGGCGCAATCCATTTTGCTATAAGTCCAAGGCGCCAACGATGTACGCGGTGATCAAAACCGGCGGAAAGCAGTACCGGGTTCAAGCCGGTGACCTGCTGGTCGTCGAAAAGCTCGACGGTGAACCGGGTGCGGAAGTCGCGTTCGGCGACGTCCTCATGCTGGGCGACGGCGAGGCCGTGACTGTCGGCGCTCCGCTGGTCGACGGCGCGAAGGTCTCCGCCACCCTGATCGAAACCCGCAAGGGCGAGAAGGTTAAGATCTTCAAGAAGACCCGTCGTCAGGGCTATCGCCGCACCCGCGGTCACCGCCAGTCGGAAACCGTGCTGCGCGTGACCTCGATCGCCGGCGTCGGCAAGACCGACAAGTGGGACGGAACCGTCAACCTGGCCCCGAAGGCCCTGCTCGACGCCCGCGCCCGCAACCTGAAGAACGTGGTCGCCGAACTGGAAGCCGCTGCTCCGGCCGCCGAAGCCGCTCCGGCCAAGGCTGCGCCGAAGAAAGCTGCGCCGAAGAAGGCCGCCGCCAAGAAGACCGACGACGCCGCCGAATAAGCGCGTCCTCTAGGATTTAGGAGAGAGCTATGGCTCACAAGAAATCTGGCGGCTCCTCGCGTAACGGTCGCGACTCGGCTGGCCGCCGCCTCGGCGTGAAGAAGTTCGGTGGTGAAGCTGTCGTCGGCGGCAACATCATCGTGCGCCAGCGCGGCACCAAGTTCTTCCCGGGCGACAATGTCGGTATGGGCAAGGACCATACCCTCTTCGCCACCGCCAACGGTTCCGTGAAGTTCGTCACCAAGCGTGACGACCGCACCTACGTGAACGTGGTCGTGGCACAAGCGGCTGAATAATCAGGCGAACCTCTTGAAACCGGGTTCGCTGTAAGGCGGACCGGGCAGGAAGCTTCCGAGGGGGAGTCCGGACCGCCGGACTCCCCCTCTTGCTTTCTGGAATGGCCCCGAGAGAGGGTCGGGAGGTAGACGATGTGTGCAATCGACTTCGAGCCGGTCGTCGCGACCGAGCGCCTGAGGCTGCGTAAGCCGCGCCGCACGGACGCGACGCAAATTGCTCTCTACGCCAACGACTTCGACGTGGCGCGCATGACCACGGGCATGCCCTATCCTTACGGCCTCGATCACGCCGAGGGCTTTCTCGAGGCGGTGAGCGAGAAGGACTTCCGTCGCGAGGCGGTGTTCATCATCGATCACCCGGACCATGGCCCGATCGGGGTCATCGGCTTTGACGCCAAGGGCTCGGAAATCGAGCTCGGCTACTGGATCGGCCGTCCTCACTGGGGCGCCGGCTACGCCACCGAGGCGGCCAAGGGCGCCCTGGTCTGGGCGCACCAGACCTGGGGCCGGCGCTATCTGCGGGCCGGGCACTTCTCGGACAACCCGGCGTCCGGAGAGGTCCTGTGCAAGGCCGGCTTCCTCTACACGGGGGACGTCGAGCTGCGGAAGTCCGTCGCGCGCGGCGGCCAGGCGACCCCGACCCGCATGATGGTGTGGCTGGCCTGACCTTCTTTCCTCCCCTGCGCAGCGGGGGAGGAAGAGAAGGCGCAATCCCGCTTGGTCGAGGGCGAAATATTCGCTCCACCCTCGACCTTCGCCCCTGTGTGTTACAAAAGGCCCCCATGAAGTTCCTCGACCAGTGCAAGATCTACATCCGCTCCGGAAACGGCGGCGGCGGCGCTGTGTCGTTCCGGCGCGAGAAGTACATCGAATACGGCGGCCCCGACGGCGGTGACGGCGGCAAGGGCGGCGACGTGTGGATCGAGGCTGTCGGCGGCCTCAACACCCTGATCGACTATCGCTACCAGCAGCACTTCAAGGCCGGCACCGGCGTCCACGGCATGGGCCGCAACCGCCACGGCGCGGCGGGCGACGACGTGGTGCTGAAGGTTCCGGTCGGCACCGAGGTGCTGGACGAGGACCACGAGACCCTGATCGCCGACATGGACGAGCCCGGCAAGCGCGTGCTGCTGCTGCGCGGCGGCAATGGCGGCTGGGGCAACGACCGCTTCAAGGGGCCGATCAACCAGGCCCCGCGGCACGCCAATCCCGGCCAGGAGGGCGAGGAGCGCTGGATCTGGCTGCGCCTCAAGCTGATCGCCGACGTCGGCCTGGTCGGCCTGCCCAACGCCGGCAAGTCGACCTTCCTGGCCGCGGCCAGCGCCGCCAAGCCGAAGATCGCCGATTATCCGTTCACCACCCTGGCCCCGAACCTCGGCATGGTGGACCTTTCGCCCAGCGAACGCTTCGTGCTGGCCGACATTCCGGGCCTGATCGAAGGAGCCTCCGAAGGCGCCGGGCTCGGCACGCGCTTCCTCGGCCACGTGGAGCGCACGGCGGTGCTGATCCACCTGATCGACGCCACCCAGACCGACGTCGCCGAGGCTTGGCGCACGGTGAGGGGCGAACTGGAAGCCTATGGCGAAGAGCTGGGCGACAAGACCGAAATCGTCGCCCTCAACAAGATCGACGCCCTCGACGACAGCGTCATCGAGATGCAGCGCGAGGCCCTGGAAGAGGCCGTGGGCCACAAGGTCCGGCTGGTCTCCGGCGTCTCCGGCAAGGGCGTGACCGAGCTGCTGCGCGAGGCCTACGCCATGGTCCAGGACCGCAAGGCCGAGATCGCCCAGGAAGAGGCTGATCAATCCGGCGGCGCGGGCTGGACGCCGTGATCGCCCTCGACCGCGCCAGCCGGATCGTCGTCAAGGTCGGATCAGCCCTGGTCGCGGGCGAGTCGGGCGCCGACACCGCTTGGCTGGCCGCCTTCGCCGCCGACCTCGCCCGCTTCCGCGCTCGTGGCCAGCAGGTGCTGGTGGTCTCTTCCGGCTCCATCGCCCTGGGCCGGCGCCGCCTGGGCATGGGACGGCGCAAGCTGACCCTGCCTGAGAAGCAGGCCTGCGCGGCCGCCGGCCAGTCGGCCCTGATGCGTGCCTGGGAGGAAGCCCTGGAGCCGCACGGCCTGGCCGCCGCCCAGGTGCTGATCACCAAGAACGACACCGAGATCCGCCGTCGCTGGCTGAACGCCCACGCCACGCTCTCGACCCTGCTCTCGCTCGGCGTCATTCCGGTGGTGAACGAGAACGACACCGTGGTGACCGAGGAAATCCGCTACGGCGACAACGACCGGCTGGCCGCACGCGTGGCCCAGATGATCGGCGCCGAGGTCCTGGTCCTGCTGTCGGACATAGATGGCCTCTACACCGCCGATCCGCGCAGCGACCCGAACGCCCGGCATATGCCGCGGGTCAGCCACCTGACCCCCGAGATCGAGGCCATGGCCGGCGGCGCCAACGCTGCAGACGGGGTCGGCACCGGCGGCATGGCCACCAAGATCATGGCCGCCCGCATCGCCCAATCGGCCGGCTGCGCCACCATCATTACACTCGGCCGCCGTCCCTCGCCGCTCGCCGCCATCGAGGCCGGCGAGAAGGCCACTGTGATCGAGCCCGCGGTCTCGGTGCAGGCGGCATACAAGGCCTGGATCGCCGGCTCGCTCGCCAGCTCCGGATCGGTCGTCGTGGACGAAGGCGCGGCGCGGGCGCTGCAGACCGGCAAGAGCCTGCTGACCGCCGGGGTCAAGGCGGTGAAGGGCCGGTTCGACAAGGGCGACGCCGTCGTCGTGCTGGACGAGGCGGGCCGTGAGATCGGCCGAGGCCTGGTTCGCTACGATTCCGACGACGCCGAGCGCATCCGCGGGCTGAAGTCGGACGGCATCGAGGCGGTGCTGGGCTTCAACTACGGGCCGATGATCCACGCCGACGACCTGGCGCTCTCGGCGCGCACGGCGGCCTGAACGGCCGATTGCGGATTTGCGACAGGCTCTAAAGGAGCCTACTAAACCTCAAACTGAGCATTAGGGCGCGTAATGGACGACGCGGCGGCGAGATCGAAGGCTGAGAACGGAGGCCGCACGGGCCGGCTGGAGGCGTTGAGCCCCGGCATGGCGATCCCGTTCGGCGGCGACCGCGTGGCCTATGTGTCCGACGCGCTGGCCCAGGCCTTCCAGGCCGGCGACCGGCTGGTCGTCGTGCAGGAAACAGGCGACCTGTTGCACGTCCCGGCCAGCGTCCAGACCATCGCCGACGCCGCGGTCTCGCGCGCCCACCAGGCTTTCGGCGAGCTCGCCGGCGTTTCCGACGACGCCGTCACCGCCTTCTTCGAGGCCTTCGCCGCGCGGCTGGCGGACGACGCGGTCTGGAGCCGCATCGCGCAGGCCAACGCCCAGGACGTCGCCAGCGCCCAGGCGCGGGGCCGCTCGACCACGCGCCTCGCCGTCAGCGCGGCCATGCGCGCGGACATGATCGCCGGACTGCAGGTCTGGCGCGACGCGCCCGCCACCCGCGGCCGCATCGTCGAAAAGGTCGAACACGCCGGCTGGACCGTCGAGCAGGTGGCCGCGCCACTGGGCGTCGTCGGCTTCATCTTCGAGGGGCGTCCGAACGTCTTCGCCGACGCCACCGGCGTTCTGCGCACCGGCAACACCGTCGTCTTCCGCATCGGCTCCGACGCCCTGGGCACCGCGCGCGCCATCGTCCAGCATGCCCTGGATCCCGCCCTCAAGGTCGCCGGCCTGCCCGAAGGCTCGGCCGCCCTCGTGGACAGCCCCGCACACGCGGCGGGATGGGCGATGTTCTCCGATCAGCGCCTGGCGCTGGCCGTAGCGCGCGGCTCGGGGCCCGCCGTCGCCCAGCTCGGGGCCATCGCCCGCCAGGCCGGGGTTCCGGTCAGCCTGCACGGGACCGGCGGCGCCTGGATGGTGGCCGGCCCGGACGCCGACGCCGACCGGTTCAAGGCCGCCGTCTACCACTCCCTCGACCGCAAGGTCTGCAACACCCTCAATGTCTGCGCCATCGTGCGCGAACGGGCGGGCGACCTGATCCCCGCCTTCCTAGAAGCCCTGGACCTTGCCGGCGAGCGCCGCGAAGGCGTGAAGCTGCACGTGGTCGAAGGCTCGCAGGACGCCCTGCCCGCCGCCTGGCGCGAGGCCAGAGTCCAGGTGGGCCGTCCAGAAGGCAAGCTCGAGGAGCCCAAGGTCGAGCTGCTGGCGGCGAGCGATCTCGGCCGCGAGTGGGAATGGGAAGAGACGCCCGAGCTGACCCTGGTGCTGGTGGACAGCGTCGAGGAGGCTGTCGCCCTCTTCAACCGCTACAGCCCGCAGTTCGCCGCCAGCCTGATCGCCCAGGACCCGAAGGCGCACGAGCGCTTCTACGCAGCCGTGAACGCCCCCTTCGTCGGGGACGGCTTCACCCGCTGGGTGGACGGACAGTTCGCCCTCGACCGGCCCGAACTCGGCCTCTCCAATTGGGAGCACGGCCGGCTCTTCGCCCGCGGAGGGGTGCTGTCCGGCGACGGGGTGTTCACCGTGCGCGCCCGCGTGCGCCAGAGCGACCGCAACCTCGACCGAAATCCGGCTACGGCGAAGACGCTTTGAGCCTACCGACCGCTGAGAACGCCCATGTGGTTCGCCGGGCCCGCTAGGCGCAGGCCCGTGGCGGGGCGACAGCAGGCCCTGCGCCTCGGCTTCGACCTGACGCCGGGCATGCGGGTCGGCCTCTATGGCGGCTCGTTCAACCCGGCCCATGAGGGTCACGCCCACGTGGCCGAGACCGCCCGGCGGCGGCTGCAGCTCGATCGGGTCATCTGGCTGGTCTCGCCGCAGAATCCGCTGAAAACGAACCACCACGAGACCGCCAGCCTCGCAGAGCGGCTGGCCGGAGCGCGCCGTTTCGCCCGCGGCCGCAGCATGATCGTCAGCGACGCCGAGACCCGCATCGGCTCGCAGTACACCATCGACATCGTGCGCGACCTGAAGGCCCGTTTTCCCGGCGTCCACTTCGTCTGGATCATGGGCGCCGACAGCCTGGCCAGTTTCCATCGCTGGCGCGGCTGGACGCAGATCATGGCCGAGGTCCCGGTAGCCGTCGTCTCGCGTCCGTGGATCTCGCTGAAAAGCCGCTCTTCGCCCGCCGCCCAGCGCTTTGCGGGCGCGCGCGTACCGATCGAACAGGCCAAGCTGGTGCCCACGGCCAAGCCCCCACGCTGGGTCTTCCTGACAGGACCGCTTAATTTTCAATCGTCTACGCTGCTGCGGGAACGAATGCGACGACGTGGTTCTTGAAGACTTTGTGAGCCTGGGCTGACCGGAGCGCCTGCGCGTGCTATGTCTGTCCCAGCGAGGCAACAAAGGAGCGACCCCGCTGAGCCCTGACCCTGCGCCTAGAGCGCACGAAGCCCCGATCCACGCGGCTTCCCCCGACCCCGAGGCGAAGATCACCGCCCTGGGCGAACTGATCCTGCAGCGCCTGGATGACGACAAGGCGCAGGACGTCGTCTTCATCGACCTGAAAGGCAAGAGCGCCGTCGCGGACGCCTTGATCGTGGCGTCGGGGCGTTCGCACCGTCACGTCGGCGCGATGGCCGACCACCTGCTGCGCGCCCTCAAGGAAGAAGGCCACGGCAAGGCCCGCGTCGAGGGCCTGCCGCACTGCGACTGGGTCCTGATCGACACGGGCGACGTGATCATCCACCTCTTCCGCCCCGAAGTCCGCCAGTTCTACAACATCGAGAAGATCTGGTCCGTCGACGCGCCGCATCGGACGGCGAGCTGAGTTTGCCGCGCTCCCCGCTCGTATAGGCGGGAGCGCGTCCGGCCGATGAAGATCTCCATCATCGCCATAGGCCGCCTGCCTCGGTCGCCCGAGGTCGAGCTCGTGAAGCTGTACGTCGATCGCGCGACGGCGGCCGGGCGTTCGCTCGGCCTCGGCCCGGTCGAGGTCGTCGAGGTCGAAGCCCGCAAGCCGGGCAAGGCCGCCGAGGCCGAGGTCCTGCGCCCGCACCTGGAAGGCGCTCACGTGATCGCCTGCGACGAGCACGGCACGGCCCGCCCCTCGCGCGCCTTCGCCGCCGAGATCGGCCGGCTGCGTGACGACGGGGTCCGACGGCTGGCGTTCCTGATCGGCGGCGCTGACGGGCTGGATCCCGGCCTGCTGGCGGAAGCCAGGGGCAAGCTGGCCTTCGGCCCGCAGACCTGGCCGCACGCCCTGGCCCGGGCGATGCTGGCCGAACAAGTTTATCGCGCCGTGACCATTCTGGCGGGAGGCCCTTATCACCGCGATTGAGACCGGGCCTGTGCGGCGATATCGAGGGGCCATGCGTTCCCGCGGGCTCATCGTTTCGATCGGCGTGGCGATGGCCGCCAGCCTGGGCCTGGCCGCCTATGCCGCAAACGACACCCGCGCGCGTCTCGAGCGGCTGAACGTGCAGGAGACGGTGCTGAGCGCCGAGCAGGGCCGCAACCTCAACCGGATGTCCCGCCTGCTGACCGTCCTGGCCCAGTTCCGGCGCGATCCGCCGCCGGCCCTCATGGTCAGCCCCGCCGACGCCACCGACGCCGTCCGCGCCGCGATCCTCGTCAAGGCGATTACCCCGGAACTCCAGAAGCGCGCGCGGGCCTATGCGGCCCAGGCCAGCGAGATCGCCCGCCAGCGGCGGTTGGCCGCAGTCGCCAGCGAGACGCTCTTCACGACCGACTCGGCCCTGGCCGAGCAGCGGGAGCGGCAGGAAGCCACGCCCCCCGGCGCCGCGCCCCTGCCCGGCATGCCGATAACGCCGCCGCACGCCCTGCTGCAGCCGGTGGAGGGCGCGGTCACCCGCCGCTTCGGCCAGGACGCCGGCGGAGGCGCCGAGATATCCGGGATCACCTACGCCGCCGACAAAGGCGCGCGCGTCCGCGCCCCGGACGGCGGGCTCGTCCAGTATGTGGGTCCCGTTAAGGGCTGGGGCGATATTTTGATCTTGCGACTTGCCGGCGGATACCATCTGGTTCTTGCAGGCCTGGACCGAACGGACGTCGACGTCGGACAATCGGTCGCGGCAGGCGCGCCTGTGGGATGGATGCCGGATGGAAAGGACTCCCCATCTGAGCTCTATCTTGAGGTCCGCGAGCGTGGCGTTCCTGTCGATCCAGGACGTTGGCTGGTCGAACAGGGCAAATAACCGAACCCAATTCCGCCGGATTCCTTGCGGAGCGTAGGTTCAGGAATTCCGGTGCGGCGCCGTTCGCCGCAAGGGAGGCTGAAAGAGCCGCAAATGCGTAAGTATCTTCTGATCGGTGTTTCGGCCTTCGTGCTCGGCGCGGGGTCCATGGCCTATGTGAGCCAGCAGGCGATGGCCTCGGCCCAGGCCGCTCCCAAGGCCAATACCTACAAGATGCTAGAGCTCTTCGGCGACGTGCTCGACACGGTCGAGCGCCAGTACGTGACCGAGGTCGACGACAAGAAGCTGATCGAAGCCGCCATCGACGGCATGCTGACCTCGCTCGACCCGCACTCCGGCTATCTGAACCCCGACAGCTTCGACGACATGCGCGACCAGACGCGCGGCGAGTACGGCGGTCTGGGCATCGAGGTCACCAGCGAAGAGGGCGTGGTCAAGGTGATCTCGCCCATGGACGACACCCCCGCCTTCAAGGCGGGGATCAAGGCCGGCGACTACATCACCGCCGTCAACGGCGAGAGCGTGCTGGGCCTTTCGGTCAACGACGCGGTCAAGCAGATGCGCGGCAAGCCCGGCGAAGCGGTGACCCTGACCATCGCCCGCGAGAAGACCGATCCGTTCGACGTGAAGGTGGTGCGCGAGGTCATCAAGCCGAAGTCCGCCACCGCCAAGATGGAAGGCGACTACGGCTATCTGCGCGTCTCCGGCTTCAACGAGAAGACCACGGACGAGGCCGAGGCGGCCCTGGCCGACCTGCGCGCCAAGAACCCCAAGATGAAGGGGCTGATCCTCGACCTGCGCAACAATCCGGGCGGGCTGCTCGACCAGGCGGTCGGCATCTCCGACATGTTCCTGGAAGGCGGCGAGATCGTCTCGCAGCGCGGCCGGGACCCCCGCGACATCGAACGCTACAACGCCCGGCCCGGCGACGCCGCCAGCGGCCTGCCCATGGTGGTGCTGATCAACTCCGGCTCCGCTTCGGCGGCCGAGATCGTGGCCGGCGCCTTGCAGGACCGCAAGCGCGCCGAGGTGGTGGGCCTGACTAGCTTCGGCAAGGGCTCGGTCCAGACCGTCATCCCGCTGCGCGGCGGCATGGACGGCGCGCTGAAGCTGACGACGGCGCGCTACTACACGCCGTCCGGCCGCTCCATCCAAAAGACCGGCATCGAGCCGGACCTGGAAGTCGCCGAGACCCGCGACCAGGCCCAGCGGATCGCCAACCGCGCCTTCCAGTTCTCGGAGGCGTCCTTCCGCAACGCCTTGAACGCCGAGGAGGGCAAGGCCCGCCGTGGCGCGCACGTCCCTGCCGAATCGCCTCCCGAGAGCTTCGACGAGGACAAGGGCGATTTCCAGATGGCCCGCGCCAAAGACGTCCTGAAGTACGGATCGGTCGCCGCGACGCCCAAGCTTCCCAAGCCCGCGCCGAAGATGGCGGCCGTGGTCGCGCCAAAGACGCCGGTCCCGGCCGAAGGCGACGCTAAGCCTCTGCCTGAAAAGAAATAAGCTCTGCCGGACGCGCCGTGGTGGTTAACAACCACTACGGCGATGTTCACTGTATGAGTCGTTTGTTAACCATATTTGCGGACGCTCCAATGCCGGAACGTTCCGTGATCATGGTCATGTTTTCGAAAAAGCAATTCGCGACCGCCGCCGCAGCGCCTGCGCCGCAAGCACCGTTTTCGGACTCGCTCCTGCGCCTGTTCTCCAACCCCTATGTGGGCGCAGGCGCGGCGGGCTCCCTGCTGATCCTCACCCTTGTCGCCCTGATCGCCCTGGTGGGCGACCCGAAGGCGGCCATGCCCGTGGTGAGGCTCTCCCTGGCCAAGGTGAGCGGCGGGGCCACGCCTGACGGCTGGCGCGAGGCCCTTGCCCGCGGCGGGGATCAGCCGGCGGTGACCGAGGACATCTTCCGCCTTTCCGAGACGCCGATCGATCCCCTGGGCGGCGAGGCGACCATCACCATGCAGGGCGCGCACGGCGACGCACGGCCGCTGCCGCCGGCCCCGCTAGCGGGCCTGCATAGCCAAGGCCCCAACGGCCCGCTGCCGATCATCGCAGCGGACGGCCGGACGCCGGCCCAGGCCTATGCCCGCCCCTTCGCCCCGAACGGACGGCCCAAGGTCGCCCTGGTGATCGGCGGTCTCGGCCTCAACGCGGCCGTCACCCGCCAGGCCATCGAGACCCTGCCGCCGGAAATCACCCTCTCCTTCGTACCCTATTCGGAAGGCCTGCAGGGCTGGATCGACCTGGCTCGCGCCGCCGGCCACGAGGTCCTCCTCGAGGCCCCGATGGAGCCGGCCGACTATCCGGACAACGATCCTGGCCCCTACACGCTGATGGCCGACGCGCCGGGCCAGGAGACCGTCAAGAAGCTCGAGTGGGTGCTGTCGCGCGCCACTGGCTATTTCGGCGTCACGAACTATCTGGGCTCGCGGTTCATGACCTCCGATCCTGGCATGACCGCCTTCCTGACCGCCCTGCGGGGGCGGGGGCTCGACTTCATCGACGACGGCCAGGCCGCCCGCCACGGCGGCCCCGGACGGGCTTCGGCCCTACGGATCATCGACGATCAGCTTTCCAGCGAGGCGATCGACCAGCAACTCCTGGCGATCGAGGCCGGCGCCCTGCAGCACGGCCAGGCTCTGGGCTCGGGCTTTGCCTACCCTGTGACACTGTCGCAGGTCGGAAAATGGGCTGGAACGGTCGAATCTCGCGGATATCAGCTCGCACCGGCTTCCGCTTTGACGGTGGGTCGCTAAATGAACTTGATGACTGACCTGACTGCATATCGCCCGAACGTCGGGGTGGTTCTGTTCCATCCGGATGGACGCGTGTGGCTGGGTCGGCGCTTCCAGACCGCCGGCCCCTACAACTGGCAATTCCCGCAGGGCGGGGTGGACGCCGGCGAGGATCTGTTCCTCGCCGCCAAGCGCGAGCTGGCCGAAGAGACCGGCGTCGTCACCACCACGCTGCTCGGCCGCACAGACGGCTGGCTGGCTTACGACTTTCCGCCCGGGCACAACGGATCGAAGGTCGCGAGGGGCTGGAAAGGCCAGCGCCAGGTCTGGTTCGCCTTGCGTTTCGACGGCCTGGAGAGCGAGATCGACCTTTCCGGCGACGGACATCCCGAGTTCGACGCCTGGCGCTGGGGACGCCTCGACGAGGCGCCTGGCCTGGTCGTGCCGTTCAAGAAGTCGATCTACGAACAGGTCGTGGTGGCCTTCCACGACTTCGCCGGCCTGCCCGCCTGACACCTTCCGAGCGATGAAAGCGCCCATTGTCATGGTCCATGGGGCCTTCTGTGGCGCCTGGGCGTTCGATCGGTTCCGCCAGCCTTTCGAGGCGGCGGGCCACCAGGTGCTGACCCCCGACCTGCGCGGACATGGCGCCGGCGCGGCCGCCGAGGCGGTTATCAACGTCTCCATGCACGACTATGCCGACGACATCGCGCGCCTCTGCGAGGAACAGGCCCATCCGCCGATCCTGATCGGCCACTCCATGGGTGGCCTGGTAGCGGCCATGGCGGCGGCGAAGACGCAGGTCCAGGCCCTGGTCCTGCTGGCGCCGTCCGCCCCCTGGGGCGTCTCGGCCTCGTCCATGGAAGAGGCGATCACCGCCTTTGGCCTGCACCTGCTGGGGCCATTCTGGGCCCAGAGCGTCGCGCCGGACGCCGAGCTCATGAAGCGCTACAGCTTGGACCGGACCGATCGCGCCGACCGCGACGCGATCGTCGCACGCCTGCGGCCCGAGAGCGGCCGCGCCCTATGGGAAACGCTCAACTGGTGGCTCGACCCGTTCATGACTACCCGCGTCGGCCCGACCGGTGCGCCCTGCCTGGTGATCGCCGGTGAGCGGGACGTCGTCCACCCGCCGGCCACCGTGCGCCAGACAGCCGCCCAGCTCGACGCGACCTTCATCGAGGCGCCCGGCATGAGCCATTGGCTGCCCGGCGAGCCGGGCTGGCGGGAGGTCGCCGAGATCGCCCTCGGCTGGCTCGAAGGGCTGCACGAGGCGGCCTGAGCCGCCCCGCGGGCAGGCCCCTACTCGACGCCCAGCACCTTCTTCAGGAAGACAATCTCACTGGCCCGAACCGCTTCGGCGTTCTGCTTGCGAGCCACGCCGTGGCCTTCGTCCTTGGCCATGACATACCAGACCTCGGTGCCCTGGGCGCGCAGCTTGGCCACCATCTGCTCGGACTCGGTCCGCGGCACGCGCGGGTCGTTGGCGCCCTGATAGATCATCATCGGCTTCTTCATCCGATCGCTCAGATTGATCGGCGAGATCTTGTCGAACACGGCCCGCATCTTCGGATCACGCTCGTCGCCGTACTCCACCCGGCGCAGGTCGCGCCGATAGCCCTCGGTGTTCTGCAGGAAGGTCGTCCAGTTGGAGATACCGTAGAGGTCGATGGCCCCGGCGATCTTGTCGTTGTAGTGCGCGGCGACCGCCAGCGACATGTAGCCACCGTAGGACTGGCCGACGATGGCGATCCGGCTGGCGTCAAGGTCCGGCTGGGCAGCGACCCAGTCGAGCAGCGCGCCGATGTCCTTCACCGAGTCCTCGCGCTTCTCGGCGTTGTCGAGGCCGAGGTAGGTCTTGCCGTAGCCGGTGGAGCCGCGGACGTTCGGGATGATCACCGCCGCCCCCAGTTCGTTCACCCATGACTGCCGGCGCGGGTTGAAGCTCGGCTGCTCCTGACCTTCCGGGCCGCCGTGGATCTGGATGACCACGGGCAGCTTCTGGCCGGCCTTGGCCGCCGCCGGCCGGTAGATGAAGGCCGGGATCGAGCGCTTGTCGAAGGTCGTGTAATGGACCAGCGTCGGCTCGACGAGGCTGGCCGGGTCGAGGCCAGCCAGCTCGCTCCGGGTCCAGCGGACCAGCTTCTGATCGGCCAGCCCGAAGCTCCAGGCGTCACCCGAGGCGGTCGAGGTCGAGATGCTGAACCCGACCTGCTTGCTGTCCGGAGAAAAGCCCAAGCCGGTCAGGACGCCCAGGGGCAGCTTCGGGGTCGGCAGCTCCCGCCCGGTGGCGATCTCGCGCACCACGATCTTCGAATAGCCTTCCTCATTGACCATGTAGGCGACGAGGCGGCCGTCCTTGGAGACGTCGAACATCTCGGCCGGCCACTTGGCGGCGGGATCGAGGTTGCGGGTCGGCCCGCCGGCGATGTCCAGCACGACCGGCCGCGCCACCTCCGAACCGTCGTCCGACAGGGTGACCACGCCGCGTCCGTCGGCCGTGAAGGCGCCGCCCACATAGCCGACCTTGCGACCGGCCGGGCCTACCGGGGTCAGCGCCCCGGTCTCCAGGTTCAGGACGAACAGCTCGACGAAGGTCGAGGAATTGAACCGGCTGACCAGCAGCGACTTGCCGTCGGCGGCGTAGTCGAGCACGCTCATCGCCCCCGTGCCCTCGTGGACGACGTGGCCCTCGGGCTGGTCGGCGTCGGCCAGCATGATGTCATAGTTGGGATCGCCGGGCGTCACCTGGCTCCAGGCCACGCGCTTACCGTCGGGCGAGAACACGAAGTCGGAATTGCGGGTCTTCGGCGCGGTGAGCTGGACCTCCTGGCCGCTCAGGTCGCGCAGATAGCCCTGGTAGTACTCCGCCCCGCCGACGTCGCGCGGATAGACGAAGCGCGTTCCGCCGGGTTGAACCTTGGCCTGGTTCACCGGCTCGTCGAAGAAGGTGAGTTGGGTGCGGTCGGCCCCGGGAGCTGCGACATGGTGGATCTGGTTGACGTCACCGAACCGCGTGGCGATCAGCATCGAGCCGTCGGCCAGCCAATCCTCGAACACCGCCGACCGGGCGTTGTAGTACGGGGCGATCGCCCGCTTCAGCGCCTCGGGGGTCTCGGGGACGTTGTCATAGACGATCTGGCCCACCTCGCGACGGGGCAGGTCGGCGGCCGCTGAGGCGGTCGCGGTGGTCAGGGCCAGGGCGGCGCCGAGCAACAGAGCGCGCGTCGTCATCGGTTCGGGACTCCAAACGGCTTAAGGTTGAGCTGGAAGAAAACCGTGGCCGCGACGCGCGCTCCACGTCAATTGGCTTCAGTGTCCGGATGAACCGAAGAACTTGAGCCCCAGGATGCCCGAGACGATCAGCCCGACGCAGACCAGGCGCATGGCGGTCGCCGGCTCCTTGAAGAGGACGATGCCGAGGATGACGGTGCCCACAGCGCCGATCCCGGTCCAGACGGCATAGGCGGTGCCGAGCGGCAGCGATTTCACCGCAATGCCCAGCAGGGCCATCGAGGCCACCAGGGTGACGCCGGTGAATATGGTAGGCGCCAGGCGCGTGAACCCGTCCGTGTACTTCAGGCCCACGGCCCAGCCGACTTCACAAAGGCCCGCGATGAAGAGGATGACCCAAGCCATGGCTTTCGCCTCCTAGCTGATGGGGTCGTCCCCGGAAAACATACAAAGGCGCGGGGGTCGTCCCCCGCGCCCGAAGCTAAATGGAAGCGTCCGCGAAACGACGCCAGGCCACGCGGCCTTAGAACGTGCGTTCCGAGTAGAGGATTTCGCCTGTGTCGTAGTTCTTGCCGACCGGCGAGCCGTCCGGCTTCTTCAGTTGGAGGAACACCAGGCCGGTGGATTCCTTGTCGGTGAAATATTCCCACGAGTTGGTGATGCGCTTGAAGTCCGTCGCCGGGACGAAGTCGTTCCGCTGCGGTTCCAGACGCGGCTGGTGCAGGTAGGCGAAGATGTTCAGGCCAACGATGATCGGCTTCTCGCCGCCCACCGCGTAGTTGATCGTCAGACGGCAGACGTCCTTGTTGGAGCCCTGCGGCCAGATGGTCAGGGTGTAGGGCTTCTCGACCAGGGCCCCGACATAGGTCCCTTCGCGCTTGTTCTTCTTGTAGCCGGTTGCGGCGGCCAGCTTGTCGAAGTCGCCGCCCTGGACGAGGGGTTTGCAGACCCGGTTGATCACGTCGATGATCTGCGCTTCCGGACCGGTGGTCGGCAGCACCGGAGGAGCTTCGCCCGGCGCGGCGGCGGGCGCAGGGGCCTCGGCGGTCGGGGGCGGCGGGGCGGCGGCGGCATCCGTCGGCGGAGCAGGCTGGGCGTTGGCGGCCGTGGCGAGGCCGGCGAGGGCGATCAGACTGACGAAGGCGGTGCGCATTGCAAGGTCCCCAAACTAGACGTGCCGCATAACAAGCGAAACTGAGCGCCGCTCGCAACCCCTATACCGTCACAAGTAGGCCGATAGGTGTCGATCTAGCTCAATCGTGAAGCGTTACAATGACGCATCTCAATAAGAAAAAGGCCCCGGTGCGGAACACCGGGGCCTCGTACTCTTGCGGCCTCCGCCTAGGCGGCGACCTCTTCGGCCTGCTCGGCCAGGATGGTCAGGCCGTCCGGCGTCACGTCGGCGAATCCGCCTTGGATGACGTAGGTGGTGACAGCGCCGCCGTTGTAGACCTTCACCCGGCCTTCCTTCAGCGTCGTCATGAACGGCGCATGGTCGGCCAGCACGCCGAAGTCGCCTTCGGCGCCCGGCGCGTCGACCTGGTCAACCTGGCCGGAGAACAGTTCGCGCTCCGGCGAGACCAGCGAGAAGTGAAGCTTTCCGGCCATGTTGATTAGGCTTCCGCGGCCAGCTTCTCGGCCTTCACGACGGCGTCGTCGATGGTGCCGACATTGTAGAAGGCCGCTTCCGGCAGGTGGTCGTATTCGCCGTCCACGACCGCCTTGAAGGAGCGGATGGTGTCTTCCAGGCTCACGAAGATGCCCGGCATGTTGGTGAACTGCTCGGCCACGTGGAACGGCTGGCTGAGGAACTTCTGGATCTTCCGGGCGCGGGCCACGGTCAGCTTGTCCTCTTCCGACAGCTCGTCCATGCCCAGGATCGCGATGATGTCCTTCAGGGCCTTGTAGGCCTGCAGGGTTTCCTGAACGCGGCGGGCGACGCCGTAGTGCTCCTCGCCGATCACCAGCGGGTCCATGATCCGCGAGGTCGAGTCCAGCGGGTCCACGGCCGGGAAGATGGCCTGGGCGGCGATGTCACGCGACAGAACGGTGGTGGCGTCCAGGTGGGCGAACGAGGCGGCCGGCGCCGGGTCGGTCAGGTCGTCGGCCGGAACGTAAATGGCCTGGACCGAGGTGATCGAGCCCTTGGAGGTCGAGGTGATGCGCTCTTGCAGGTTGCCCATCTCGGTGGCGAGGGTCGGCTGATAGCCCACCGCCGACGGGATACGGCCGAGCAGGGCGGACACTTCCGAGCCCGCCTGGGTGAAGCGGAAGATGTTGTCGATGAAGAGGAGCACGTCCTTGCCCTCTTGGTCGCGGAAGTACTCGGCCTGGGCCAGGCCGGTCAGGGCGACGCGGGCGCGGGCGCCGGGCGGCTCGTTCATCTGGCCGTAGACCAGGGTGCAACGGCTGTCGCCGCCGCCGCCGGGCTGGTTCACGTTCGACTCGATCATCTCGTGATAGAGGTCGTTGCCTTCGCGGGTCCGCTCACCAACGCCCGCCAGCACGGAGTAGCCGCCGTAAGCCTTGGCGATGTTGTTGATCAGCTCCTGCATGGTCACGGTCTTGCCCACGCCGGCGCCGCCGAACAGGCCGATCTTGCCGCCCTTGGTGTAGGGGCAGAGCAGGTCGATGACCTTGATGCCGGTGACGAGCACTTCGGCCGCCGTCGACTGCTCGGCGAAGCTCGGGGCTTCACGGTGGATCGGCGCGTAGAACTCGGTCGCGATCGGGCCAGCTTCGTCGATCGGGTCGCCGATGACGTTCATGATGCGGCCCAGGGTCGCCGGGCCGACCGGCACGGTGATCACGCGGCCGGTGTCGGTCACGGCCTGACCGCGGGTCAGACCCTCGGTGGTGTCCATGGCGATCGTGCGGACGGTGTTTTCACCGAGGTGCTGAGCGACTTCCAGCACCAGGCGGAACGGCGCGCCGGTCCGTTGGTCGGTGTTCGTGGTTTCCAGCGCGTTCATGATCGCCGGCAGGTGGCCGTCGAACTCGACGTCGACGACGGCGCCGATGATCTGCGAGATGCGGCCGGAGGCCGCGCCGGCGGCGACCGCGGGGGTCGGCGCGGCGGCCTTCTTGGCGGCCGGAGCCTTCGGAGCGGCGGCCTTGGCGGCGGCCGCCTTCGGCGCGGCGGGCTTCTTGGCGGGAGCCTTGGGGGTCGTAGCCATGAGTCGGACTCTTTCGGGTTAGAGCGCTTCGGCGCCGGAGATGATCTCGATCAGCTCCTTGGTAATCTGCGCCTGGCGTGAACGGTTGTATTGCAGGGTCAGGCTGGCGATCATGTCGCCGGCGTTGCGGGTCGCGTTGTCCATCGCCGTCATCTGAGCGGCATAGAACCCGGCCTGGTTCTCAAGCATCGCCGACAGCACCTGAACGGTCAGGTTCCGCGGGAGCAGGGTTTCGAGGATCGCCTCCTCGTCCGGCTCGTACTCGTAGGCCGCGCCCTTCAGATCGACGGTCTGTCCACCGGCCTGAACCTGGGCAGGGATGAGCTGGGTCACGGTCGGGACCTGGGAGACCACCGACTGGAACCGGCTGAAGACCAGGGTCGCCACGTCGACCTCGCCGGCCTCGAACAGCTCGGTGATCTTGTCGGCCACCGGCTGGGCGGTCGCCATCGACGGCACGCCGGCTTCGAAGAACTCGACGATGCGATCACCGTACTGACGCTTGAGCTGGTCGCGAGCCTTCTTGCCGACGACCAGCAGCTTGACGTCCTTGCCCTGGCCGGTCAGCTCGTTGATCTTCTCGCGCGCGGCGCGGATGATCGCGGTGTTGAAGCCGCCCGCCATGCCGCGGTCCGAACTCGCCACGACCACCAGGTGGCGGTCGCTGCGGCCGGTCCCTACCAGCAGCTTGGGCGCGTCGTCGCCGGAGACGCCCGCCGCAAGGTTGGCGATTACCGAGGCCATGCGCTGGGCATAGGGCCGGGCGTTCTGGGCGGCGTCCTGCGAACGGCGCAGCTTCGCCGCCGCCACCATCTGCATCGCTTTCGTGATCTTCTGCGTGGCTTTCACGCTTCCGATCCGATTGCGCATCTCCTTGAGGCTGGCCATCTCCTAAAGCTCCGCCGCCAAGGCCTTACGCGAAGCTCTTGGTGAAGGCGTCGAGAGCTTCCTTCAGCTTGGCCTCGGTGTCCGCCTTCAGCTCCTTGCTGGTGCGGATGGTGTCCAGGATGCCCTGGTGCTTGGCGTGCAGGCGGGCCAGAAGCTCCGATTCGTAGCGACCCACGTCGGCGGTCGCGACGCCGTCCAGGTAGCCGCGAGTGCCGGCGTAGATCACCGCCACCTGTTCTTCGACCGCGAGCGGCGAGTACTGGGCTTGCTTCAGCAGCTCGGTGAGGCGTTCGCCACGGGCGAGCTGGCGCTGGGTGGTGACGTCGAGGTCGGAGCCGAACTTCGCGAAGGCGGCCATTTCACGATACTGGGCGAGTTCGCCCTTGATCGGACCGGAGGCCTGCTTCATCGCCTTGATCTGGGCCGAGGAGCCCACGCGGCTGACCGAGATACCGACGTTCACGGCGGGGCGGATGCCCTGGAAGAACAGGTCGGTTTCCAGGAAGATCTGGCCGTCGGTGATCGAGATCACGTTGGTCGGGATGTAGGCCGACACGTCGTTGGCCTGGGTTTCGATGACCGGCAGAGCGGTCAGCGAGCCGGAGCCGTTGTCTTCGTTCAGCTTCGCAGCGCGCTCGAGCAGGCGGCTATGCAGGTAGAAGACGTCGCCCGGATAGGCTTCGCGGCCCGGCGGACGACGCAGCAGCAGCGACATCTGGCGGTAGGCGACAGCCTGCTTGGAAAGGTCGTCATAGATGATGACGGCGTGCATGCCGTTGTCGCGGAACCACTCGCCCATGGCGCAGCCGGCGAACGGAGCCAGAAACTGCAGCGGGGCCGGTTCCGAGGCGGTCGCCGAAACGACGATGGTGTAGTCGAGAGCGCCGCGCTCTTCGAGCGTCTTGACGATCTGGGCGACGGTGGAGCGCTTTTGGCCGATGGCGACGTAGATGCAGTAGAGCTTGGCGCTCTCGTCACCGCTGGCGTTCACCGACTTCTGGTTCAGGATGGTGTCGACGGCGACGGCGGTCTTGCCGGTCTGACGGTCGCCGATGATCAGCTCGCGCTGGCCGCGGCCGACCGGGATCAGCGAGTCGATGGCCTTCAGGCCGGTCTGCACCGGCTCGTGCACCGACTTCCGCGGAATGATACCCGGCGCCTTCACGTCCACGCGGCGACGCTCGGCCACGTTCTGGATCGGGCCCTTGCCGTCGATCGGCTCACCCAGCGGGTTCACGACGCGGCCCAGCAGGCCCTTGCCGACCGGAACGTCCACGATTTCCGACAGGCGGCGGACTTCGTCGCCTTCCGCGATGGCGCGGTCTTCGCCGAAGATAACGACCCCGACGTTGTCCTTTTCGAGGTTCAGGGCCATGCCCTTCACGCCGGCCTTCGGGAACTCGACCATTTCGCCCGACTGGACGTTGTCGAGCCCGAACACGCGGGCGATGCCGTCACCGACGGACAGGACCGAACCGACGTCCGAGACGTCGGCTTCCTCGCCGAAATTGGCGATCTGCGACTTGAGGATGGCCGAAATTTCGGCGGCGCGGATATCCATGGGCTTACGCTCTCTTCAGGGCGAACTTGAGGGAGTCGAGCTTCGAACGCAGCGAAGCATCGAACAGACGGGAACCGACCTGCACCTTGATGCCGCCCAGGAGGGCCGGATCAACGCGGGTCTCGATTTCGGGGTCCTTGCCGAGCGCC
Organism: Phenylobacterium koreense; assembly: GCF_040545335.1. Lineage (NCBI taxonomy): Bacteria > Pseudomonadati > Pseudomonadota > Alphaproteobacteria > Caulobacterales > Caulobacteraceae > Phenylobacterium > Phenylobacterium koreense. The sequence goes on along the minus strand of NZ_JBEPLU010000001.1, from coordinate 1,963,861 downwards.
GAGCGCAGGGCCGCGGCCACACCCTTGGATTGGGCGGCCGTCAGCGGCACGGCCGTCGTGACCCTGGCGGAAACCGCGCCACGCGCGCTCGCCGCAAGATCCTCGAAGGCCGCGATCACGGCCGGAAGAGCCGAGGCGCGGCCATTCGCGGCCAGCAGCCCCAGGAACTTCTGGGTCGTGGAATTGAGCTTCGCCTTGACGGCGAGGGCGGCCAAGGCCTTGCCCTTGTCGTCGGCGCTGAACGCCGGCGAAGCCAGCAAGGTCCGCAGATCCTTGCTCTCGGCGCTCATCGTTTTGAGCGCCCTCAGGTCGGCCTCGACGGCCGACAATTTCTTTTCATCGTTCGCGAGATCGAACAGGGCCTGGGCATATCTGCCGCCCACATTCGAAGTCTTGGAATCGTCCGCCACTATTTATGTCCGCCCGGTGCGCGCAAAAGGCCGCGGCGAAGAAACTCTCCACTGCGACCCTAAAGGCTTGAAAGCGCTTGGAAAAGCACAATGGCCATCGAGACTGGAAAAGCCCCTGGCCCGAAGCCGCGCGCCTGATAGCACGCGTTTTTCAGCGTCGCAACCAAACCGGCCGCGACACCTTGTGATTAAGCTGCTTGGCTTACCCTACGGAACACAGCCGAACCGGTCGCCAGGACGGTCCCTGCGCTGTCCAGCACGCGGCCAAAAACAAAGGCCAGGGTGCGGGTTGCCCGCTCAAGCTCCGCCTCGACGGAGACCTGCGTTCCGGCGATTGCGGGCGCCGCAAAATCGATCGTGAGCGACACCGGCTCGACGCCGGGGCCGGCGGCCTGGGACAGGGCGGGCTCGAGCAACCGCGCTGCGGCCCCCGGCCCTTCAGGCAGGGAAATGGTCGTATCGGAAATCTGATCAAACATGGCCGCGTCTCATAAAGGCGGCGGACGGCCGCGCCAAGCGGGCAAGAAGAAGGGCGCCGGGGAGTTCGTCCCGGCGCCCGCAAGTGGCAGGCTCGACTGACTAGCGGCTGGGAGGCGCGCCTAGAAAATGCGCGAACCTGATCCTTCAGCCTTAGCGGTTGGCGACCTGCTGAGCCGCCAGGGCCGCGGTGTTGCATTGCTCCAGCTTGGCGCCTTCGAGCTGACGGCGGGCGCCGCCGAACGAGGCCACGGCGCCAGCGTTCTTCGCCACTTCCTTGCAGGTCGAGGCCGCGAAGGTGCGAGACGACGGGGCGGCCGCCAGGCAGGTGTCGCCTTCGCACACGAAGACGGCGCCGCCGGCGATGAACTTGGTCTTTTCCGCGACCGGGTTTTGAAGCTTGGCGGTGATCGGATCGTCAGCCAGGGCCGCGCCGGCGGCGAAGGAGACGGACATCATAGCGGCGCACGCGGCCGCAAAGGTACGGAGCTTCATCGAAAGCCCTCCAGCGTTTCGGGGAGAATGGCGGGCCCTGGCGAGGGGCCCGGCCCGGTCCAATCCGGGGATTCGCAACCGGTATCCCCACCGGCGGCGCGAGCTGAACTAAGCATCGCTAAGATAACAGTGTTAAGATCGGCGGCAATCGCTTTTTTCGCAACGCCGTTATACGAAAATGCAGAGGTGCGGGGCTGCTCCCAGTTTCCTATGTATCGCGGCTACCGCCGGGCTCCCCTACCCGGAAGCGGCCACGACGGCGATCAGGCCCTCGGTCCTGGCCCGGACAGCCGGACTCGCCAGGCAGGTAGCCACCGCCTCATAGCCCGGCGCGCCGGGGTGTGGCGTAACGCGGCTCGGCGGACTGTGATTCGCCGGGCAAAGAATAATGACCTCGTCCGGCCCGATGGCGGCCAGGTCCAGGATCGCCGAGGACCTTGTCATCAGGAACAGCGGCCGCGCGCCCGGCCCTCTCCGGCGGAGCCGGGCGATCAAGGCTTCCTGCGTCGGCTCGTCCAGGTCCTGCTCGACCATGTCCACCACCAGGACGGCGGGACTCCGGGCTTCCAGATGCGCAACCAGAACTGAAAGGGCGTCCGAGGCCGTCGCACCGTCCTCCACCAGCCAACGCAGGGCTTCCTCGACCCGCGCCGCCAGCCCTTCGTCGGCGACGAGCGGCGCCTTGCGATCGAGGTCGAGAAAGGCCGCGTCCGGGAGGGCCTCGGCGATCTGCCTGGCCAACCGGGTCTTGCCGCTGCCGAGCGGGCCGATGATGTAGTTCAGGGCGCAGATGTCGCGCAGTTCGAACCGCTCCCCGCCCCAGGGCCAGGGCCAGGGCAGGCCGAACGCCACGCCCGAGCCTTCGCCCAGCAAGGCCGTCAGCTCGGATGCGGAGGGGCGCTCGCCTCGGGTCAGGCGCCCGCGCGCCGCCCGCACCTTTTCGATCAGCTCGCCCAGCCTGCGGGTCTGGCCCTCCAGGGCCGCCTGATGCGCCGCCAGGGCCGGCTCGAGATCCTGCGCCTCGCCGTTCAACGCTCGGCTCACCTGGGAAAGGCTCAAGCCAAGCGCGCGCAAGGCTGCGACCTCCCGCGCCTGCGCCATTTGCACCGGGCCGTAGGCGCGCCAGCCGGCCTCGGTGCGCACCGGACGCACCAGGCCACGCTGCTCGTAGAGGCGCAGGGCCTTGGGCGAAACACCGAGCCTTCGGGCGGCTTCGGATGGATAGAGAAATTCGGCGGAAGAACTCACGAATCACCTCGCTGTCGCTTGACCGCCCGACTTATCGAGGCGGCCCCAGGGACCGGGTCAACCACCGCGCCCGGCGAGGCGGACCAAGGCCTGCGACTCGTCGTTCACGTCTCGTCAATCATGTCGCGCATTTTGTGCGTCTGCGTTATGTCTCCGCCCGGGTGGGTGGTATCTTTTAGGACGACACATGGCCAAGAAAGGACCGGGCCCCAAGCGGCCGGCCCGGCGCACCCCGCTGCAGGCGCTGCTTTATTGGACTGCGGTGCTGGGCGTCTGGGCCGTGATCTTCCTCATCGCGTTCCTTGCGGTGTTCGCCACGGACCTGCCGGACACCTCCAAGCTCAACGACGTCGAACGCCAGCCCTCGATCTCCTATCTCGACCAGTCGGGAGCGATGGTCGCCGTGCGCGGCAGCCAGTACGCGCCGCCCGTCGATATCGACAAGCTGCCGCCCTATGTGCCGAAGGCCTTTATCGCCATCGAGGACCGCTGGTTCTACTGGCATCCCGGCTTCAACCCGTGGGGCATCGTCCGCTCGCAGATCTACAACTGGAGCCATCGCGACGAGGGCGGCCCGCTGCGCGGCGGCTCGACCATCACCCAGCAGCTCGCCCGCAACCTCTTCCTGACCCCGGCCCAGAACTACCGCCGCAAGATCCAGGAGCTGATCCTGGCCATGTGGCTGGAGGCCAAGTTCTCCAAGAAGGAGATCCTCGCCCTCTATCTGAACCGGGTCTATTTCGGCGGCGGCGCCTATGGCATCGAGGCGGCCTCCCAGCGCTATTTCGCCAAGCCGGCGTCCCAGCTCACCCTGGGCGAGAGCGCCTTGCTGGCCGGGATGATGAAGGGCCCGAACCGCTATTCGCCGGTCTCGGCCACCGACCGCGCCGAGCGTAGAGCCACCATCGTGCTGGACGAGATGGTCCGCACCGGCGCCATCACGCCGGCTGAGCGCGACGAGGCCTTCAAGACCCCGGTCCGGGTCAATCCGACCCTGGCCAATCAGCGGGCCCAGTACTTCACGGACTGGATCGACGACCAGGTCCGCAGTCTGGTGGGCGAACCCACCGAGGATCTCGTGGTCGAGACCACCCTCGACCTGCCGATCCAGGTCGCGGCCGAGCAGGCGATCCGCCGCGGGGCGGAGGCGGCCAAGGGACAGGGGGTCGAGCAGGCGGCCCTGGTCGCCATCGACGGCGAAGGACGGATCCGGGCATATGTCGGCGGCGTCTCCTACGAGAAGAGCCAGTTCGACCGCGCGACCATGGCCCGCCGTCAGGCGGGCTCTGCGTTTAAGCCGTTCGTCTATCTGGCCGCCATGGAAGCCGGGCGCACGCCCTCCGACATGGTGGTCGACGAGCCGATCACCATCGGCAACTGGTCGCCGCGCAACTACACCAACGACTTCCGCGGGCCGATGACCCTGCAGACCGCCCTCGCCCAGTCGATCAACACGGTCGCCGCGCGCCTGGCTAACGAAGTCGGGACCGGCAATGTCGCCTCGGCGGCCCGGCGGCTGGGGATCAACTCCCACATCCAGCTAGATCCCTCGATGGCGCTGGGCGCGGTGGAGGTCAGCCCGCTGGAAATGGCCCAGGCCTATGCGCCCTTCTCCAACGGCGGCTTCCTGGCCAAGGGCTACGGCATTCAGCGGATACGCACGGCCAGCGGCAAGATTCTCTACGACCACAGCGTCGAGAAGAACGAGCGCGCCCAGGTCATCGGGACGCCCGCCCTGCAGTACATGAACCAGATGATGCGCCAGGTCGTCGCCTCCGGCACCGGCACGCGCGCCCGGGTGCAAGGCTACGACCTCGCAGGCAAGAGCGGCACCACCAGCGATTATCGCGACGCCTGGTTCGTCGGCTACACTGGCGGCTTCGTGACCACCGTCTGGGTCGGCAAGGACAACAACAAACCGATGAAGCGGGTCTCCGGCGGCGGCGTCCCGGCCGGAATCTGGCGCGACTTCATGGGCCAGGCCCTGCCTCGACTGAAGGTCCAGGCGATCCCCGGCGGAACCTACGAACCGCCGGCGCCCGCTGACCCGATCGGCGACCTGGTCGACGGCATCGGCGACGCCATCGGTCTCGGCGGCGGAGAGTCGCAGCCCTCGCCCCAACCGCAGCCCCAGCAGGCGCCGCCGGCTTCGGACGTGCCCTACTAGTTCGCGACCGGCGCGAGCGGCGTGGGCGCAGCCGGCGCAGCCACGGTCTGCAGCGTCGGATCTAGGATCGGCGCCGGCGGCGGCAGGGGCGCCGGCGGCCCTGCGGGAATCGCCTGCGCCGGACCGCGTTTCAGAGCCACGGTCATGAAGCTGCGCCAAGCTTCGGCCGGGGCCGCGCCGCCGGTCACCCGCTTCATCGGCGCGCCGTTGTCGTTGCCCATCCAGACCACCGCGGCTAGGCCGCCCGTATAGCCGGCGAACCAGGCGTCCTTGTAGTCGGAGGTGGTCCCGGTCTTTCCAGCCAAGTCGTAGCCAGGAACCCGCGCCCGCGCGCCGGTTCCCGCGACGACCGCGTTGCGCAGCATCCGGTTCAGGTCGGAGAGCGCCGGGTTCGCGATCACCTGCGCCTGACTCGTCGCCTTGCGCTGGTAGAGCACCGTCCCGCCATTGGTGCGGATGCGCTCGATGCCGTAGGCGGAGACCCGCTTGCCGCCATTGGCGAAGGCGCCATAGGCCTGGGCCATCTCCAGCGGCGAGACCAGGCTGGTTCCCAGCGCCATGGCCGGGTCGGTGTTGACCGCCGAGACAATCCCCAGCCGCTTGGCAGTCGCCGCCACATTCGGGCGCCCGACCTCGTCGGCCAGACGAACGGCGACGGTGTTGACCGACTGCGCCACCGCCTGCTCCAGCGTCAGCGTTCCGGCATAGGCGTCGCCATAGTTTTCCGGCGACCAGGTTCCGAACACGACCGGCTCGTCGACGACCGTTGTGTCCGGCGTGCTGCCTTGTTCCAGCGCCGTCAGATAGACGAAAGGCTTCCACGAAGAGCCCGCCTGCCGCTTGGCGCTGACCGCCCGGTTGTAGGGCGCGGCCGCATAGTCGAGGCCGCCGACCATGGCCCGCACTCGGCCAAGGCCGTCGACCGCCACCAGCGCGCCCTGCGACACCGCCTGGGCCTGATACCTGGCGACCGTCGAGCGCAGGGCGCTGGCCGCCGCGGTCTCGAGCCCGGCGTCCAGGGTGGTCTCGACCACCACGTCCTGCTTAGGCTGGCCCACCAGCCGACGCCGCTCGCCGTCCAGCCAGTCGATGAAGTACTGCGAGGCGCCGCCCGCGGCCGAAGGCGCGAGCTTCAGAGGCTGGGACATGGCTTTGGTGCGCGCGGCCGGAGAGATCGCCCCGGTCTCGACCATGACCGCCAGCACTAGGTCGGCGCGCTGGGCGGCGCGCTTGGGCTGCTCGATCGGATTGTAGGCGGTGGGCGACTTCAGGACCCCGGCCAGGGTCGCGGCCTCGCGCAGTGTCAGCCTGGCCGCCGGCTTGTTGAAATAGCGCCGCGAGGCCGCTTCCAGCCCATAGGCGCCCGAGCCGAAATAGACCCGGCTGAGATAGAGCCCGAGGATCTGCTTCTTGGAATAGGTCCGCTCGAGCTGGACAGCATACATCAGCTCCCGGGCCTTGCGCTCCATGGTCTGGTCGGGGCTGAGATAGAGGTTGCGCGCCAGTTGCTGGGTGATGGTCGAGGCGCCTTGCGCGGCGCGGCCCTGCTCGGCGTTGGCCACCAGGGCTCTCGCCATGCCGACCGGATCGAAGCCGGTGTGCTCGTAGAACCGGCGGTCTTCGATCGCCACGAAGGCGGCCGGGACGTGGGCCGGCAGCTTGGCGATGTCCACCGGCGGCCCATAGCGCCCGCCTCGCACGCCCAGGACGGCGCCGGCGCGGTCGACATAGGTCACCTGCGGATCGCGCTTGATGGGAGGAAGCGGCGGCAGCTCGGGCGCGGTCAGCGACAGCGACGCGGCGATGGCGAAGGGGATCAAGTCCAGGACTCCGGGGGAGTATCAGCCACGCTTGTCGCGCCGGAGGGACCGCGGCGAAAGATAATTCGCGGTAATCTAAGCAGTCGCGCGCGCCACTGACGTAACCGATCTACCGCCCGAAGGCGTGCAGCCGCGCGCCTTCGGCCCTCAGCCAGGCCCGGTGCGGCCGTTCGTCGCCGACCAACGCATGCACATGCGCCCAGAACCGCGGGCCGTGGTTCAGTTCCAGAAGGTGGGCGCATTCGTGGGCGGCCACGTAGTCGGCGACCTCGAAGGGGGCCAAGGCCAGGCGCCAGGAATAGCGGATCGCGGCGGGCTTGCCCGGCAGGCCGGGCCGGCAGGAGCCCCAGCGCGCGCGGGCGTCCATTATCGTGACGCTGGGCAGCTTGGCTCCCAACCGCTCGCTGTGGAAGGCCGTCCGCTCGGCGAAGACCCGCAGGGCCTCGCGCCGGATCACCCGGATCACGGCGGCGGCGAAGACCTCGCCCTCCCCGCGGGCGGTGATGCGGGCGGGCGCATCCTCGGCGGCCGGATGCAGGCGGGCCGGCCTGTCGCTGGCCTCCAGCCGGCACGGCTCGCCGAAGAGGGTGATGGTCATGCCCGGCGCGACCGCCTGGGACTGGGGTAGTTCGGCCAGGCGCTCGACGATCCACGAGGCCCGGTCGTGGGCAAAGGCGGCGGCCTCGGGCAGCCGGCGCTGCGAAGGCGCGGTGGCGATGATCTCACGCCGGGTGCGATCAAGGCGCAGCGAAATCCGGCGCGCGCGCCGGTGGACTTTCAAGCGAACCGTCGCGCCGGCCACCTCCAGCCGATCGCCGTCCGCCAGCGAGCGGCCGAAGAGACTCATCGGCCCGGAATTTAAGCTGCGTCGCCGGGCTTTTCGAGAGCGCCTTCCATGCGGCGGATGAACGCTCTCACCCGCGGATAGATCTCCTCGCGGAACCGTCGGCCGTTGAAGACGCCGTAGTGGCCGACGTGGGGCTGGACGTAGTCTTCCTTCAGGGCCGCCGGCAGGCCGTTGCACAGATCGTGCGCCGCCTGGGTCTGGCCGATGCCGGAGATGTCGTCGTTCTCGCCCTCGACGGTCAGCAGGCCGATGTCGGTGATCGCGCCCGGCTTCACCAGCCGCCCCCGGTGGACCAGTTCCCCCTTCGGCAGCAGGTACTGCTGGAAAACGTAATCGACGGTCTGGAGATAGAACTCCTCGGTCAGGTCGAGGACCGAGAGATACTCGTCATAGAAGTCCAGGTGCTTCTCAGCCGCGTCGCCATCGCCCTTCATCAGGTCTTCGAGATAGCGCAGGTGGGCGTCCTGGTGCTTCTCCATGTTCATCGACATGAACGAGTAGAGCTGCACGAACCCCGGATAGACCCGCCGCCCTGCGCCCGGATAGGGCGGCGGGACCGTGTCGATCATGTTCGACTTGAACCAGGCGAAGGGCCGCTCCTCGGCCAGCTTGTTGGTCACGGTGGGCGAGAGCCGCGCGTCGATGGGCGAGCCCATGATCGTCATCGAACCCGGTCGGCTCTCCTCGCCGTCCTCGGCCATCAGCGAGGCGGCGGCCAGCACTGCCGGGCCGGGCTGGCAAACGGCCACCACGTGCGGGCGCGGCCCGATCTGGCGCAGCATGTCGCGCACATGGTCGAGATAGTCGTGGAAGTCGAAGCGCCCCTCCATGACCGGCACGTCGCGGGCGTTGGTCCAGTCGGTGACGAACACCTCGTGGTCCTGCAGGAAGGCCTGGACCGTGCCGCGCAGCAGAGTGGCGTAGTGACCCGACAGCGGCGCGACGATCAGCACCGCCGGCTCCAGCTCGCGCCGACCGGCGCGGCGCATGTCGGCCATGTCGCGCGCGAAGTGGACCAGCTTCACCCACGGCGTCGACCAGACTTCGGTTGGGCGCACTCGCACGTCGTGGCCGTCGATCTGAACGCTGTCGATGTTCCACGCCGGCTTGCCATAGCGGCGGGTCAGATTGGCGAACAGATCGGAGCCTGCGAACAGCCGCCGGCCGATCTCCGAATCCCGTCCGGGGTTGAGCGGCGAAGACCAGAAATCGCGCGAGGCCAGGGCGGTCCACCGCAGCGGCGTCGAGGCGTAATAGCCCGCCTCGTAAAGCGAATAGAGCATCCGGCATCCTTTTGCTGCGGCGCAGCATAGCATATCGGAGCGCGAGCCTGTCCAGCGGCCAAGCCGCCACAGGCTCCCTGCTCTAGCTGATCGCCTCGGCGATCTGCTTGGCGAGCTCGGCCGGGGGCGAGTTGTGCCGCAGGACAGTCGCGAACTCGCCCTTCGGGTTCATCAGGTAGATCGCGGTCGAGTGGTCCATCAGGTAGTCCTGCCCCTCGCCGTTCTTCTTGAAATAGGCCCGGTAGGCCTTGGCCATCGCCGCCACCTGCTCGGGCGTACCGGTCAGGCCGATGGTCCCCTTGGGGAACACCTCGTTGGAAAGGTAGGTCTTGAGCTGCTCGGGCGTGTCGCGTTCGGGGTCCACCGAAACGAAGACGACCTGCAGCCTATCGGCCTTGTCGCCCAGTTCCTGCTGCGCCGCCGCGAGGGTCTGCAGGGTGGTCGGGCAGACATCGGGGCAATAGGTGAAGCCGAAGAACACCGCGCTCCACTTGCCCTTCAGGATGCTCTGGTCCACCGCCTTGCCGTTCTGGTCGACCATCTGGAACGGACCGCCCACCAAGGCGGTCCCGGCGGCCTCGCCCTGGTCGAACACGCCCGCGCGCCAGGCCGCGCCGCCCAGGAAGATCAGGCCCACCACGCAGGCGACAATCAGGATCAGGTTGCGACGGGACATATGTTAACCTCGGGAATGACCTTTGGGCTCGTCAGCGGCTGCGTTCGGCGCGATGCTCTGGCGCGATGGCGTCGATAGGCAAAACGACCTCGCCGCAGCCTGCGCGCGGTCTCGATAGGCAAACTGCCGAACCGGCGCAAGGCGTCGCCGGCGTCGCAGACCTCGCCTCGGACGGCTGGAACGCCGCTGCGGGACGCAGCGGCCGTCTGCGCGTGCGGACTCTCGTCGCCCTTCGCTGGATGATGATCGTCGGCGAGCTGCTGTTCTTCCTCAGCGCCTACTTCTTCGGTCTGACCGCGCCCTTCGCATTCTGCTTCGCGGTCGTCGGCCTCGGCGCCTGGGTCAATCTGCTCACCGGCGTCGCCTCCCCTGGTCAGCGCCTGATCGGCGGCCAGGAGGCCGTGGCCCAACTGGGCTTCGACATCGGCCGCATCGGCCTGCTGCTCTATCTCACCGGCGGCGCGGCCAATCCGTTCCTGGTGATGCTGCTCGCGCCCGTGACCCTCGGCGCTGCGACGCTCAACCCCCGGGCCGTGACCAGCCTGGCCGGCTTCGCCATCGTCGTCATCGTGATCGTCGCGGCCTTCCACCGGCCCTTGCCCACGGTGAATGGGGTCACGCTCGAGCCGCCGTTCATCTACATGGTGGCCTGCGCCATCGCGAACGTCGTCGCCGTCGTGATCATCGCCGGCACGGTCCGGCAGGCCGCGGCCGAGTCCGCCAGGATGGCGCTGGCTCTCGACGTGACCCAGGCGGTGCTGGCGCGCGAGCAACGGCTTTCGGCCCTCGGCGCCCTGGCCGCCGCGGCGGCGCACGAGCTCGGCACGCCGCTGGCCACCATCTCCATCGTCGCCAAGGAGCTCGCCCGCGAGGCGCCCACGCCCAGCGTGAAGGACGACGCCGACCTCCTGATTATCCAGGCCGAGCGCTGCCGCGAGATCCTGCGGCGGCTGAGCGACGCGCCAGCCGCGGCCTCCGACGAGGTCCACGAGCGCATGAGCCTCCTGCAGCTCGTCCACGAGGTGATCGAGCCCCATACCGACGTGAAGGGCGTGCGGGTCGAGGCGATCGTCTCCGGAGCCCCCGGCGCCGCCGCGCCCGACATCTGGCGCATGCCCGAGGTGCTCCACGCCATCACCTCCTTCGTCGAGAACGCCGTCGACTTCGCCACCTCCGAAGTGCTGGTGACCGTGCGCTTCGACGCCGAGAGCGTCGGGATCGAGGTTCGCGACGACGGCCCCGGCTTTTCGGCCGACGTCCTCGCCAAGCTCGGCGAGCCCTATGTGACCAGCCGTCCGGGCGTCGCGGGCGGGCGCACGGGCCACGTCGGAATGGGTCTCGGCTTCTTCATCGCCAAGACCTTGCTGGAACGAACCGGGGCAGTTGTGAATTTCCAGAACGGGAGGCCGCGCGGAGCCGTCGTTTCGGCCCGTTGGCCGCGCGCGCGCCTCGAAGTGAAGAGCGCGGCGGCGGCATAAAGCCTCTTGCGGTCCGGCGCTAAGCTGCGACATTGTGCCGCAGGAGGCGTATAAAAAGAACGCCCCTATCGGAGGTTGCGCATGACCGATCTCTCCGCCGACATCGCCGCCCTACCGGACAAGAGCCTGCTCGTCCTCGACGATGACGCCCCCCTGCGCACCCGCCTCGGGCGGGCCTTAGAGCAACGCGGCTTCGAACCCGTCCTGGTCGGCAGCGTGGCCGAGGCGCTGGCCTCCGTGAAGACCAATCCGCCGGCCTATGCGGTGCTCGACATGAGGCTGGAGGACGGCACTGGGCTGAAGGTGGTCGAGGCGATCCGCGAGGCGCGGCCCGACGCCAAGGTCGTCATGCTGACGGGCTACGGCAACATCGCCACCGCGGTGGCGGCGGTGAAGTCCGGCGCGATCGACTATCTCTCCAAGCCCGCCGACGCCGACGACGTCGCCCGCGCCCTGCTCGCTCGCAAGGACGAGTCTCCCGCGCCGCCGGAAAACCCGATGAGCGCCGACCGCGTGCGATGGGAGCACATCCAGCGGGTCTACGAACTCTGCGGCCACAATGTCTCGGAGACGGCCCGGCGCCTGAACATGCACCGCCGGACCCTGCAGCGGATCCTGGCCAAGCGCGCGCCCCGCTAACCTTCCGGGCTAACCTTCCAGGGAAGTGGCCGCCACGCCTGCCGCCCGCATCGCCGCCAGCCGCCCGAACGCGATGGTCAGGGCCTTGCGCCTGGCCGGCGCCAGCGGCGTCGCCGGCGCCTCGCGCAGCACCGCGCCCCCGAAGCCGTCACAGATCAGCAGGCCGGGCTCCTCCGGCAGGATCTCGCGCGGAAACTCCGGCGCCACGGCGAAGGCGTAGCGATCACAATAGGGCAGATACTCGTGCCACTTCCGATCGACGCGATAGTCCTCGACCCCCGACTTCACCTCGACGATGGCGATCTCGCCCTTGGGCCCCAGGGCCATCAGGTCAGCGCGCCGGCCGTTGGGCAGGCTGACCTCCGCCAGCGGCGCATAGCCGAGGTCCGCCAGCAGCCGCGCGGCGCCCCGGGTGACGTTCAAGGTGATCTGCGGCCTGCCGACCGTGACGATGGTGACGTCCATCCTGAAACCATGTTCCGGTTTCGTTCGAGGCGCAAGCAGCTCCGACGTCGCGCTCAGTTCCTCGCGGGCAGCGGGAATTCCAGCCGCGTGACGTCGTAACCGAGCTGCTTGAGGCGGGCCAGCGCCTGGCTCTTGGCCGCGGCCGGCAGGGTCGGGCGGTCCGACATCAGCCAGACCGCGCGGCCACCCGGGGTGCCGAGGATCAGCCAGCCCTGGTCGGTGCGATAGTCGAGCACCCAGTATTCCTGGCGCACCAGCCCGTTGAAGAACGTCATCTGCAGGCGCGCGTTGGTATGGGGGTCGATGACCTTGGCCTTGGCCTTCCACTCCGTCGGCGGCGCTGAGAGCGAGCCCTTGTGGCAGGCCTGGACCACCGAGAAGCCGTCGCCGGCCCTCACCCATTCCGAGGTGCCGCCCTGGCAGCCGCTCTGCACCTTGTTGGGCAGGCGGGCGACCTCGTACCAGCGGCCCATCATCCGGCTGATGTCGATCCGCTGGGTCGGCTTCGGCGGCGGCGCGGCAAGCGCCGGGCTGGCGAGCAGGACGGCGGAAAGGGCGAGGGCCAGGGCGCGCATGGAGCGAATGGGATAGCCGGAGATCTTTGGAACGGAAACGCCCGCGGAATATATCCGCGGGCGCATGAACCGTATCCGAATGAAATGCGGCGATTCCACGGCGAAACGCCGCTTGTGCTATTCGGCCGCGATAGAGACGGTGCTGGCGACACGATCCTTGAAGTTGATCTTCTGGAGATACTTGATCCCCTCCTCGGCGATGTCGTCGCCGACCATTTTGTCGCCTTCGGACTTCAGTTCCTCCATGTCGACATACATGCCGTAGAAGGCGCGGGTCCGGTCGGTGATGATGCCGGCGTTCAGCAGCGTCTTGATGAGGACGCGGAAGATGTTGGTCGCCTCCTTCATGTCCTCGCGGCGCGCATCATCCGTGGCGATGATCTGGATCTCTTCCAGCACCTTGTTCGGATCCAGCCCGAACTCCTCGTAGAGCGCCACCTGCTCGCTGGGCGAGACCAGGTTGAACAGCACGGCTTGGAAGCAGTGCGCCGCCCAATCCTCGACGATGGCGTGCTCCTCGGGCGACAGCTTCGGAATGGTGCGGTCGGCCCAGATCTTCCCGAACTTGTGGTGGAAGGCCTCATCGGTCATGACGAGCTGCATGAGCTGACGGCCCAGCGGGTCCTCCAGCTTCTGGTAGAAGGTGGCGAAGGCGCCCATGGCCAGGCCCTCGACCAGCATCTGCATGCCGATGATCTTCTTGTAGACCTCGGGGCTGCCGATGATGTCGACCAGCAGGTCCTGCAGGACCTTGGAGCACTGGATCGGCCGGCCCCAGCGGGCCTTGATATAGCGGGCGAAGGCGGTGACGTGGCGCGCCTCCTCGCGGGTCTGGTTGGCGGCGTATTCCTGCGCGCCCTGATCACGCAGGACGTGGCAGAGGCTGGCCGACAGGTTCAGCGCCCCCTGCTCTCCGTGCAGGATCGACGAGAACGAATAGAGCAGCGACTTGTTGATGAACTGGGCTCGCAGTTCCGGCGTGTTCAGCTTGGCCTTCACGTAATCGGTCTGCAGGGCGACGTTCAGCTCCTCGCTCACCAGGGGCTGGGTCTGCATGTCCCAGGGCGCGTCGAAGTCGATGTACTTCTTGTCGAGCGGATCCCAGAAGTGGTCGTGGGTGGCCGAGATGATCTTGTCGAAGGCCGTCGAGCGCGCGTTGTAGCGGTCCAGGTCCAGCATCGACTCGAAGTCGTCCGGTGCGACGGCGTCGTAGATCAGGTCCTTGGTGATGTTTCCATCAGCGCCCATGGCGGTTCTCCCTTCGATCGTTGGACGAACTGCAACACCCTGGGTCCGGGCCGTCAAAGCAAAATGACGCTCCCGTCAAATTTTTAATGATCATGGTTCACTCAGGCGCCGCGCGGGCCAAACAGGATGATCCCTGCCCCGGCAAGACACACCGCCGCCCCGATCAGGTCCCAGCGGTCGGGGCGCACCCGCTCCACCGCCAGGAGCCACAGCAGCGAGGCGGAGATGTAGACCCCGCCATAGGCCGCATAGGCGCGGCCGGCCGCGTCCGCATCGACCCTGGTCAGCAACCAGGCGAACAGCGCCAGGCTGAGCATGCCCGGCGCGATCAGCCAAGCCGGCCTGCCCTCCCGCAGCCAGGCCCAGAAGGCGAAACATCCAGCAATCTCGGCAAGCGCCGCAGCGGCGTAGGCGACAAGGGTCATGTGCGGAGAAGGCGCCAAGCCCACGGCCAAGGCAACAGAAGTCCGGCCCTGTCGGGAAGGGACCGGGAGATCGCGCCCGCGTCGGGTTCACGGCCAGAGACGAAAACGGCGCCTGGCCCTCTCGGGCCGAGGCGCCGCCGAAGCGACTGCGCCGCCTATTCGGCCGCGATGGTGACCGCCTTGGCCGCGCGGTCCTTGAAATTGACCACCTGGAGATACTTGATCCCCTCCTCGGCGATGACGTCGCCGACCATCTTCTCGCCCTCGTTCTTCAGCTCATCGAGGTCGACGTACATGGCGTAGAAGGCCCGGGTCCGGTCGGTGATGATCCCCGCGTTAAGCAGGGTCTTCACCAGCACGCGGAAGATATTGCTCTGCTCCTTCATGTTCTCGCGGCGGGTCTCGTCGGTGACCATCTCGGCCATCTCGGCGATCACGCGGTCCGGATCGAGGCCGAACTCCTCGTAGAGGTCGCGCTGCTGGCTGGGCGAAACCAGGTTGAACAGCAGCGTCTGGAAGCAGTGGGCGGCCCAGGTCTCGATGATCTCGTGCTCGGCTTCGGTCAGGTGCGGGATGGTGCGGTCGGCCCAGATCTTCCCGAACTTGTGGTGGAAGGCCTCGTCGGTCATGACGAGCTGCAGCAGCTTCTTCCCCATCGGGTCGCGGATGTTGTTGAAGAAGGTGGCGAAGGCGCCCATGGCCAGGCCCTCGACCAGCATCTGCATACCGATGATTTTCTTGTAGACCGCCGGGCTGCCGATGATCTCGACCAGCAGAGCCTTCAGGGTCGGGCCGCATTCCACCGGCCGGCCCCAGCGGGCCTTGATGTACTTGGCGAAGGCGGTGACGTGGCGCGCCTCTTCGCGCGTCTGGTTGGCGGCGTATTCCTGCGCGCCCTGGTCCTTCAGCACGTGACAGAGGCTGGCCGAGAGGTTTAGCGCGCCCTGCTCGCCGTGCAGGATCGACGAGAAAGAGCGCAGCGCCGACTGGTTGGCGAACCGGACCCGGGTCTTCCAGTCCGAGAGGTGGTTGGAGACGTAGTCGGTCGACAGCGAGACGATCATGTCCTCGGGTAGGAGCATCTCGTTTTCCATGTCGAAGGGCTCGTCGAAGTCGATGTACTTCTTGTCGAGTGGATCCCAGAAGTGGTCGTGGGTGGCCGAGATGATCTTGTCGAAGGCCGTCGACCGCGCGTTGTAGCGGTCCAGTTCGAGCATGGACTCGAAGTCGTCCGGCGCGACGGCGTCGTAGATGATGTCCTTGGTGATGTTGCCGTCGGCGGCCATCGGTCGTCCTCCTCGACAGGGCGCTCGTTGTCGCCCGCTGTTTCCTCTTTCGAAAAGCCTCTCAAGAGAACAGCGATCAGTCAAGGAAAATGACGCCCCCGTCATTTTCAGGGATGGGCGTCAGCTATTCGGCGGCGGCCTCGATGGCGTGGATGTCGTCGTCACTCAGGCCGAAGTGGTGGCCGATCTCATGCACCAGCACATGGCCGACGAGTTCGGCCAGGGTCACGTCCCCGCGCGCCGCCCATTCGTCGAGGATGGCCCGCCGATAGAGGAAGACGCGCGAGGGAGCGGGCGACGGGTCGAACACCGAGCGGTGACCGAGATTGACCCCATGATAGAGGCCGGTCAGCTCGAACGGGTCCTCGATGTCGAGTTCGTCCAGCACCTCGTCGGAGGCGAAGTCGTCGACGCGGAACACCACCTCCCCGGCAAGCTTGCGGAAGCCCTCCGGAAGGGCGGCGAAGGCGGCCTCGGCCAGGGCGGCGAGATCGTCGAGGGAGGGCGCGAGGCCGGCGTAGGGTTCACTCATCAGGCACGACTATGTGGGGGGCCTCCGGCAATCTGGTCTCGAAAAGCCCGATATCAAGGGGCTGCTGAGGTTTGACGGCCCGCAGCGGCTGGCGCGTATAGGCGCGCAACGTCTCCTGGTCGACGCCGCCCCTCGCCTTGCGTCGCGCCTGCCGGGCCTGGTCCCGGCTTTCCGGGCGGGGCGGCGGAAGCCCTACGCGCCAGTAGGAGATCATGGCCCGCCAGACGGTTTCCGGCGCCGGCGGCGGCGAAGGCCAGCGCCGTCCGCTCTCGAAGGTCGGCTGGACCGGCGCTGGCGCCGAGCGCTTGCGGCCGTGCGGCACCACCTGCTCGACCAGGGCCAGGATGCGATCCTCGGCCGCCAGTTGCACGCTGCGGCCGGGCCGGTCGTCCTCGATGCGTCCGGCCAGGGCGTCCAGCGCCGCCTCCCGCGTCGCATAGGCCGGCCCCACCGCCTCGGTGACGAAGGCCACGGCCTCGCCAGCCAGCGCCCGAGCCTCACGCTCCCGAGCCGCCCGGCCGCGCGGCGTCCGGAAGGCTTCGTCAGGGTTTGCGGCGACGGGATAGAGGACGGCGGTCATGACCTGCCGATCATCGCCCAAATGCGCGGACCAAACTATGGTCGCATTGAGATGATTCGCCGTCCCGGGGCGGCGACGGAGCAGCGATGAGCGAACAAGATCTGATCCTGGGCGCTGCAGCCGGCGCCGTGCTCCTGGCGCTCTGCGCGATGTTCTGGTTGGTGGACCAGCGGCGACGCAACGAGGCCCGGCTGGCGGCCCTGCGCGGGCGTATCTCCGAACTCGAGGCCGCCGCCGACGCGGCCCAGGCCTCGGTCGAGGCCTTCGACTCCGCGCTGCTCTCGGTCGAGGACGGCCGCGCCTCCCTCACCTCGGGCGAAGAAAGCCTGGCCATCTGCGCCCAGGCCATGGGCGCGCCGCCTGGCGACCCGCAGGCCCTGATCTCGGCCTTCATGCGCGCCGACCCGGATCACGCCCGCCGCCTGCTCGCCCTGTTCGAACGCGGCGAGGCCTGCGCCTTCGAGGCCCACGGCCCCAAGGGCGTGGTGGCTGTCGAGGGCCGCGCGGCCGGCGCCCTGGCCTGGCTGCGGCTCTCGGCCGTCATCGGCCACGACGCTGGCCTGCCGACCGCCCCGCGCTTCGCCGCCTTCCTGGACGGCCGCCCGGCCCCGGCCTGGATCGCCGCGGCGAACGGCGCCCCGCTATGGGTCAACGCCGCCTGGCTGAAGGCCGCCGGCGCCGCCACCCTCGACGAGGCCCTGGCCCGCGGCGTCTCCTTCGACAAGGCCGCCGACAGCCTGGTGGCCGAGGCCTCCAACCTCGGCGCGCGTCGCCAGACGGTGCGCTGGACCGCCGTGGAGGGCCGCCGCCGCGCCTTCCTGCTGACCGCCCAGCCGCTGGAGGGCGGCGGGGTCGGCGTCTGGGCCGACGACATCACCGAGACCGAGGAGTTGCGCGAAGGGCTCAAGCGCCATGTCGAGGCGCATGACGAAACCCTGAACCACATCGCCGACGCCGTCGCCATCTTCGGCGAGGGCAAGCGCCTGCTATTCCACAACACCGCCTTCGCCGAGCTCTGGGGCCTGGAGCCCGCCTGGCTGGTCGAGCGCCCCACCCACGGCGAGGTGCTCGATCGCCTGCGCCAGCGCCGGCGGCTACCCGAAACCGTCGATTATGCACGGTGGAAGGCCGCCGAGCTCGACCGCTACGAGGACACCGCCGCGGGCCCCGACGACCTCTGGAGCCTGCCCGACGGACGGACCATCAAGGTCGGCCGCCAGCCCCATCCCATGGGCGGCGTCGTGCTGCTGTTCTCCGACATCACCGGCGAGCTGCGCCTGAAGGCCCAGTACAACGCCCAGATCCAGGTGCAGCAGGCCACCCTCGACAAGCTCAACGACGCCGTCGCCGTGTTCGGCTCCGACGGCCGCCTGCGCCTGCACAACGAAGCCTTCGAGCAGTTCTGGAACGTAACCCCGGCCCAGCTCGACATGGCTCACGACTTCGAGGGCGTGGTCGATCTCTGCGTGCCGCGGCTGCACGACATGGGCTTCTGGCGCGAGCTGAAGGGCCGGGTGGCCGATCCCGACCCGCAGGCGCGCGCCCCGATCTCGGGCGAGGTAAAGACCTCGGACTCCCGTATCGTGGTCTATCAGAGCCGCCCGCTGCCGGACGGGGCGACCCTGATCGCCTTCGCCGACGTCACCGACGCCCGCAAGCTGGAGAGCGCTCTGGCCGACCGTTCGGCCGCCCTGGCCGAGGCCGAACGCCTGAAGCGCGACTTCGTCGGCAACGTCTCCTACGAGCTGCGCACCCCGCTCACCACCATCATCGGCTATTCGGAGCTGCTGGAACGCTCGGGCGAAAACCTGTCGGAACGGGGCCGTGGCCACGCCGCGGCCGTCCGCATCGCCGCCACCCAGCTCGCCCGCTCCATCGACGACGTCCTCGACATGGCGCAGATCGACGCCGACGAGATGGCGCTGGACCTCGAAGACGTCGACGTCGCCGACCTTATCGCCAAGGCCGCCGAGCGGTGGGCGGGCGAAGCGGCCGCTGCGCGGGTCAAGATCAGGATCGAGCACTCGCCGACCATCGGTCTGCTGCGCGGCGACGTGCGCCGTCTGGCCCAGACCCTCGACCACCTGGCCGAGAACGCCATCCGCCAGACCCCGCCGGACGGAACCGTCACCCTGGCGGCGCGCCGCGGGCTGGGCGAGGTGCAGCTCCAGGTCACCGACACCGGCCGCGGCATCCCGTTCCACGTCCAGGCGCACATCTTCGACCGCTTCATCGGCCGCGAGCGCGGCGGGCCCGGCCTGGGCCTGGCCCTGGTGAAGGCGCTGGTCGAGCTGCATGGCGGCTGGGTGGCCCTGGAAAGCGAGCCGGGCGCGGGCGCGACCTTCACCTGTCACCTGCCCGAGGCGGCCCAGGGCGCTGCCGGCCATCCCGAGCTCGGATTCTGAGCTGTTTTGGAGCTTTCGGGGGTTCGCCGCGTTTAGGACACGAGGGGCGCGTAGGCTCCCCGCCTGAATGGAAGGTGACCACATGACTGACCAGGATCGCGCGGACGACATCTTCAAGGCCGAGCTGACCGGCCTCATCCCCCAGATGCGGGCCTTCGCCCGCTCTCTCTGCCGGGACGCTGTGGCCGCAGACGACCTGGCTCAAGACGCCCTGTTGAAGGCCTGGAACAACCGCGGCAGCTATCAGCCGGGCACCAACATGAAGGCCTGGACCTTCATGATCCTCCGCAACCAGTTTTACTCCGACAAGCGGCGCTCGTGGCGCTCCAGCCAGCTCGACCCGGAAGTGGCCGAACGCACGCTGGAGGCGGCCTCCAACCCCATCGCCAGCCTCGAGCTGGACGAGGTTCGACGCGCCCTGGCCTGCCTGCCGGACGACCAGCGTGAAGCGCTGATCCTGATCGGCGCCGGCGGTCTTTCGTATGAAGAGGTTTCTGAAATCTGCGGCTGCGCTATCGGCACCATCAAGAGCCGGGTGAGCCGCGCGCGCGACCGTCTGGCCGCGATCATCGAGTCCGGCGACTACGGCCAGGACGACATCCTGCCTTCGAGCGCCATGGTGACCATAATCTCCCAGCTCGATGGCCTGCGCGAACACGCCGCCTGAGAGCTCAGGACATAGCTATGGAAACGGCCCGGCCTGACGCCGGGCCGTTTTCGTTCTGGGCTCAAGCCTAGTGCTGGCTTTCCGGCATGCGGACAATCAGGCCGTCCAGCGCGTCAGTGACCTTGATCTGGCAGGACAGGCGGCTGTTCGGCTCGACGTTCTCGGCGAAGTCCAGCATCGAGTCCTCCATGGCGGAGGTCGAACCGGTCTTTTCGCGCCAGGCCTCGTCCACATAGACGTGGCAGGTGGCGCAGGCGCAGGCCCCGCCGCAGTCGGCGTCGATACCCGGGATGTTGTTCTTGACCGCGCCTTCCATGACCGTCAGGCCATTCTTCACGTCGACGACATGTTCGGTGCCGTCATGCTCGATATAGGTGATTTTGGCCATTTACTCCCCTTCGTCGCCGTTTAGACGGCGACCTCTTTCATGGAAACGGACGGATCGGCGAGCTTGGCGGGATCGACCGACTTGCGGTTGGCGATCAGTTGCTTGCCCATCATGAATTCCGGCGGCGAGTTGATCGCCTCCACTGACTGCACCTGATCGCCCTTCAGGTGGAACACGGCAAACTTGCCCGAGGCCGGATCGCCGCGCAGCAGGATCTTGTCGGCGTCGAAGGGCAGGCCCGCGATCTGCAGCTTCAGGTCATACTGGTCGGACCAGTTCCACGGCACCTCCGGCGTGGGCGCCGCCCGGCCGGTGATGGCGCTGGCGGCCTGCTTGGCCTGCTCCAGGGCGCTCGGCACGCTCTCGGGGCCGAACATGCGGCCATAGTGCGGCAGCGGGCGATGGGTCACGTCGCCGATGGCGAAGACGCTCGGATCGGCCGTGCGGGCCTCCAGGTCCACCACGATGCCGCGGGCGCACTCCAGGCCGGCTTCCCGGGCGATCTCGTCGTTCGGGACGGCCCCCACGCCCAGCAGCACGACATCGCATTCGATCACCCGGCCATCGGCCAGCCGAACGCCCGTCACCTTGCCGCCTTCACCCACGAAGGCTTCGACGCCCGCGCCCAGCACGAACTCGACGCCGCGCGACAGGTGATAGCCGTGGAAGAAGTTGGAAAGCGCTTCGCAGGCGCTGCGCGCCAGGATCCGGGGTTCGCGCTCGATGATCACCGCCTCGGCGCCCAGGGCGCGCGCCGAGGCCGCGACCTCCAGCCCGATATAGCCGCCGCCGATGATGGCCAGGCGCTTGCCGGGGCCCAGGGCCGCCTTGATCACCTCGGCGTCCGCGGCCGAGCGCAGTGTAAGCACCCCTTCCAGGTCAGCGCCCTCGATCGGCAGGCGGATCGGCCGCATGCCGGTGGCGATGATCAGGACGTCATAGGAGACGATGGAGCCGTCGGAGAGGGTCACGGTCTTATCCGACCGGGCCAGCTTTACGGCCTTCAGGTTCGGCCGGAAGTCGATGTTCTGCTCGCCGTAGAACTCGAGCGGCTTCAGGGCGAGGGAATCGGCGTCCGCCTCGCCTTTCAGCCAGGCCTTCGACAGAGGCGGCCGTTGGTAGGGAGGGATCGGCTCCTCCCCCACCATGGTGATCAGGCCGGTGTGGCCGTACTGGCGGAGGAGGGCCGCGGCCGTGCCGCCGGCATGGCCCGCCCCAAGGATCACAACATGCGCATCCGATTGGCTCATATATGCCCCATGCAGAAAAGTGACGGCGGCGTCAACTTTCCAAACACAGTTCGGATCGTGCGCCGATCCAAAAAAAGCCTTAGACGACCCGTTCGACCAGCATCTTCTTGATCTCGCCAATCGCCTTGGCGGGATTCAGACCCTTCGGGCAGACCTGGGCGCAGTTCATGATGGTGTGGCAGCGATAGAGCTTGAAGGGGTCTTCCAGCTCGTCCAGACGCTCGCCGGTGGCCTCGTCGCGGCTGTCGATCAGCCAGCGGTAGGCGTGCAGCAGGGCGGCCGGGCCGAGATACTTGTCGCCGTTCCACCAATAGCTGGGGCACGAGGTCGAGCAGCAGGCGCAGAGGATGCACTCGTAGAGGCCGTCCAGCTTCTCCCGGTCCTCGGGGGTCTGGCGCCACTCCTTCTGCGGCTCGGGCGTGGTGGTGTGCAGCCACGGCTCGATCGAGGCGTACTGCGCATAGAACAGGGTCAGGTCCGGGATCAGGTCCTTGACCACCGCCATGTGCGGCAGCGGGCTGATCTGGCACTGGCCACCCGGGACCTCGTCGTGGCCGTGGGTGCAGGCCAGGGTGTTGCGGCCGCCGATGTTCATGGCGCAGGAGCCGCAGACCCCTTCCCGGCACGACCGGCGGAAGGCCAGGGTCGGGTCGATGTTGTTCTTGATATGGATCAGGACGTCCAGGACCATCGGGCCGCAGGCGTCAACGTCCACGTCATAGGTGTCCCAGCGCGGGTTTTCCGTGCCTTCAGGATCGTAACGATAGATCCGGAACGTCTTGACCTTCTTGGCGCCGGCCGGCGCGGCGAAGTGACGGCCCTTCTGGATCTGGGAGTTCTTGGGCAGGGAGAGCTGGACCATCAGACGCTTTCCTTGGACGCGGACGCGTTGAGCATGGAGGGAAGACGGATCATCGACAGGGCCTAGTAGACCCGCGCCTTCGGCGGGATGTAGGCGATGTCGTTGGTCATGGTGAAGCTGTGCACCGGCCGGTCATCGAGGCGCACCTTGCCGGTGGCGTCGTCGAACCAGGCGAGGGTGTGCTTCATCCACTGCTCGTCGTTGCGGTCCGGATAGTCCTCGTGCGCATGGGCGCCGCGGCTTTCCGTACGGTTGCTGGCGCCGACGACGGTCACCGTCGCCTGGCCGATCAGGTTGTCCAGCTCGAGGGTTTCGAGCAGGTCGGTGTTCCAGATCAGGCCACGGTCGCTGACCTTCAGGTCGGGACGCTTGGCATGCACCGCTTCCAGGCGCTTGACGCCCGAGGCCAGCGCCTCGGTGGTGCGGAACACCGCGGCGTCCTCCTGCATGGCCTGCTGCATCTCGAGACGCAGGGCCGCGGTCGGGGTGCCGCCGTTGGCGTTGCGGAACTTGTCGAAGCGGGCGAGGTGGCCGTCGGTCATGGCCGGCTTCAGTTCCGGCTGGGTCGCGCCGGCCTTGATCGTCTCGGCGCAGCGCAGGGCCGCCGAACGGCCGAACACCACCAGGTCGATCAGCGAGTTGGAGCCGAGGCGGTTGGCGCCGTGCACCGACACGCAGGCCGCTTCGCCCACGGCCATCAGGCCCGGAACCACCTTGTCGGGGTTGTCGCCGTCGCGGGTCACGACTTCCGAGAAGAAGTTCGTCGGGATGCCGCCCATGTTGTAGTGGACGGTCGGCAGGACCGGGATCGGCTCCTTGGTCACGTCGACGCCAGCGAAGATCTTGGCGCTTTCCGAGATGCCCGGCAGGCGTTCGGCCAGCATCTTCGGATCCAGGTGATCCAGGTGCAGGAAGATGTGGTCCTTCTTCGGACCAACACCGCGGCCTTCGCGGATTTCGATGGTCATGGCGCGGCTGACCATGTCGCGAGGCGCCAGGTCCTTAACGGACGGCGCATAGCGCTCCATGAAGCGCTCGCCCTCGGAATTGGTCAGGTAGCCGCCTTCGCCGCGGGCGCCTTCGGTGATCAGGCAGCCGGCGCCGTAGATGCCGGTCGGGTGGAACTGCACGAACTCCATGTCCTGCAGCGGCAGGCCGGCGCGCAGGGCCATCCCGCCGCCGTCGCCGGTGCAGGTGTGGGCGCTGGTCGCCGAGAAGTAGGCGCGGCCGTAGCCGCCGGTGGCCAGGATCACCTGCTGGGCCTGGAAGCGGTGCAGGCTGCCGTCGTCGAGTTTCCACGCGGTCACGCCGCGGCAGACGCCTTCGTCCATGATCAGGTCGAGGGCGAAGTACTCGATGAAGAACTCGGTGTCGTGCGCCAGGCTCTGGCCATACATCGTGTGCAGCATGGCGTGGCCAGTGCGGTCGGCCGCCGCGCAGGTCCGCTGGATCGGGGCTTCGCCGAAGTTCTTGGTCATGCCGCCGAAGGCGCGCTGGTAGATCTTGCCCTCAGGCGTCCGCGAAAACGGCACGCCCCAGTGCTCCAGCTCGTAGACCGCGGCCGGCGCATTGCGGCAGAGGTATTCGATGGCGTCCTGGTCGCCCAGCCAGTCCGACCCCTTGACGGTGTCGTACATGTGCCAGCGCCAGTCGTCCTGGCCCATGTTGCCGAGGCTGGCCGAGATGCCGCCCTGCGCCGCCACGGTGTGCGAGCGGGTCGGGAACACCTTGGTGATGCAGGCGGTCTTCAGCCCCGCCTGGGCGCAGCCGAGAGCCGCGCGCAGGCCCGAACCGCCCGCGCCGACGACCACCACGTCGAACTTGTGATCGATGAACTCGTAGCTCGCCATGGGATCAGACAGCGCCTCCCAGCGCGACCTTCAGGATGGAAAAGACCGCCAGGGCGCCGAAGAGGGCGCAGGCGAAGAGGTTCAGAAGCAGCAGGCCGGCGCGGCTCGCGCGCTTTTCGATGTAGTCCTCAATGACCACCCGCAGACCGCCATGCATGTGCAGGAACGAGGCGACGATCAGCAGGACCAGCAGGGTCGGGTTCAGCGCCGACGACGTCATCCAGGCGACCGCGCCGTAATAGTCCAGGCTCGCCAGCCGGATGGCGGCGAAGACGCCCCAGAGGACGAGCGGGACCAGGGCCGCGGCCGAGACGCGTTCCGAAATCCAGGCGCCGACGCCGTGCTTGGCGGCGCCCAGGCCGCGGGCGCGGCTAAGGGGGGTGCGAAAGCCCGACATCAGAGCGCTCCCGTCATGGCGGCGATGATCCAGACCACGATGGTGGCGGCGATCGAGAAGGCGATGCAGACGATCGCGCCCATGGTCGCGGTCTGCACCTTGTAGCCGTGGCCCAGGTCCCAGATCAGGTGCTGGACGCCCTTGGCCAGGTGGTAGAAGACCGACAGCGTGAGGCCGAACATGACGATCTTGCCGGGGAAGGAGCCCAGCACGGCCTTGAAGGTCGCATAGGCTTCAGGGCCGGAGGCAAGGGCCAGCGCCCACAGCGCCAGGATCAGGCCGCCGCCATAGAGGGCGCAGCCGGTGACGCGGTGCAGGATCGACGTGGCCATGGTCGCGTGCCAGCGCCATATGGTGGTGTGCGGCGAGAGCGGGCGTTCACGTGGTGCAAAGGTCATGGGCGTTCCGGTCTGGAAGGAGCGGCCCGCTTTTAAGCCGACGCCTTCGGGTGTCAACGAAGACGCAGCCCAAGCCCATCGAAGAACTTGCGACCTCCCCTTCGCCGTCGCCGAAGTTCCTTCGCTTTTTCTTTTGATGCAATGCGTCTTTCCCGTAATCATCCTTCGCCGGAGACGAAGGATGCGCTTTGACCTGACCGACCTGCGGCTGTTCTGCGAGGTGACGGACGCCGGTTCGATCACCCGCGGGGCCGAGCGCTGCGCGCTGGCCCTGGCCGCGGCCTCCACCAGGATCCGCAATATGGAGGAAGCGCTAGGCGCGCCGCTGCTGGAACGCTCGCGCCAAGGGGTCACGCCGACCCCGGCGGGCCGGACGCTCCTGAAGCACGCCCGAACCATCCTTTCCCAGACCGCCCGGCTGCGGGAGGACCTCGGCGCCTATGCCGGCGGGCTTTCGGGCGAGGTGCGGCTGCTGGCCAACACCAACGCCCTGACCGAATTCCTGCCCGAGGCGCTCAGTCGGTTCCTGGCCGACCATCCGCACGTCAGCATCAATCTGGAAGAGCGCCTGTCCGACGAGATCGTCGGCCTGGTCGCCGAAGGCGTAGGCGACATCGGCATCGTCGCCGGCACGGTCGACATGGGCAGTCTGGAGACCTTTCCCTTCCGCTCCGACCGCTTCGTGGTGGTGACCAGCGCCATGCACCCCCTCGCCAGGCGGGACTCCATGACCTTCGCCGACGTGCTGGGCTGCGATCTCGTGGGCCTCGACCGGGCGAGCTCTCTCCAGCGCTTCCTCTCGGCCAAGGCCGCCCGCGAGGGGCGGCCCCTGCGCCTGCGCGTCCAGCTTCGCAGCTTCGACGCGGTCTGCCGGCTGGTGGAATGCGATGTCGGGGTGGGCATCGTCCCCGAAACCACCGCCCGCCGCGCCTCCAGGACCATGGAGCTGGGTATAGTGGACCTCACCGACGATTGGGCGCGGCGCGAACTCACCATCTGCGTCCGCCGTCTCGAACAGCTCGCCCCCTACGCCCGCGAGCTCGTGGAAAGCCTGCAGCGAACCTAGAGCGCGTTCCGCAAAAGTGGAAACCGGCTTTGCGATTAGAACGTGCTCAAATCTTTGAATCTAGAGCGTTCTCGTCCAGCCAGTCGGCCGAGCGCATCTCCTGCAGGCGCGAGGCGGTGCGTTCGAATTCGAAGGCCCCGTCGCCCTCCGGATAGAGCAGCGTAGGCTCGGCCTCGGCCAGCAGCACCGTGCGCGTGCGCGCCTCGTAGAGCGCATCCACCAGGATCACGAACCGCCGCGCCTCCTCCCGCCGGTTGGCGGTCAGCTTCGGCACGTCCTCCAGGAAGACCGTATGGAAGCGGTCGGCGATGGCCACGTAGTCGTTCGGCCCCAGGGCCACCGAGCACAGGCTGGCGAAGCTCGCCCGCAGCATGCCGCCCCCGGTGTGGGGCAGGTGGATCTTGCGGCCCAGCACCTCGATGGTCTCGCCGGTCTCCTCGTCCCCGTTCAGCATGTCCCGCCACAGCCCCTGAAAGCTGCGCTCGTTGTCCGGGTCGATCGGCGAGAACCACGATCCCGCCGCCCGCAGCCGGTCCAGCCGATAGTCATGCCGCCCCGCCACCACGACGATCTCGACCTTGCTCTTCAAGAGATCGATGAACGGCAGGAAGAGCTGGCGGTTGATGCCGTTCTTGTAAAGCTCGTCCGGCATGCGGTTCGAGGTGGCGACCAGGGTCACACCGCGGGCGAACAGCGCCTCGAACAGCCGCCCCAGGATCATGGCGTCGGCGATGTCGGTGACCTGGAACTCGTCGAAGCAGAGCAGCCGCGCCTGGCCCGCCACGACGTCGGCGACGGGCGGGATGGGGTCGTCGCCCTTGGCCTGGCCGAACTTCGCCTTGCGCGCGGCCGCGTCGCCCCGTCGCCAGGCGTCGATCAGGCGGTGGATCTCGCCCATGAAGACGTGGAAGTGCGTCCGCCGCTTCTTCGCCACCGGCGCATTGGCGAAGAACAGGTCCATGAGCATGGACTTCCCCCGCCCCACCGGGCCGATCAGATAGACCCCCCTCTGACCTTCGGGCTTCTTGAAGAACGAGGCAAAGCCGCTGGGCTCGGCGTGGGCCAGATCGCCCTCCAGCCGCACCAGCGGCGCCAGGGCCGCGGCCTGGACCGGATCAGGGCGGATCTCACCGTTCGCCAGCTTGGCGTCGTAGGCCGATTGTAGAGGGGAAGGCATGGCGCCATCGCCTAGCCCGCCACGCCGCCGGCCTCAAGGGCGGAACAGGGGCGCAAGATGGCGGTTTGGTCTTTGGATGGATGAGGAGACCAGCATGCCCGATAAACCGAGAAGCTACTCGCCGACCACCCAGGAAGCCAACCGCGCGCGCCAGCAAGGCGCCGGGATGGGCCAGAGGGACCTGGACCAGCAGGCAAGCCCGGGCCGCCCCGAGCAGGAGCCGAGATCCTTCGACACCGAGCCGAACGCGGCGCTGCACGGCTCGCCCGCCAACCTTGACGCTCACGACCTGGAGGAGGACGACAACCCGCAGCTCGACTGGGGCGAGGCCGACCCCGACGCCCTCCACGGCCAGACGCACACCCGCCGCCCGGTAAAGACGGAGGCCTCGCGCGGCCAGGGCCGCAAGACCCGGGCCCGCAACAAGCAGATCGTATCGGGCAAGCCCTACGGCTAACCCGTGACCCCCAGTTCCTGGCGCACGAAGCGATAGGTCTCGCGCCGCTCGCAGGCGCAGCCGCGCATCTTCCCGTCCTTGGTCCACCAGATCAGGGTCGGATAGGCGAAGTTGATCCCGTTGGCCTTGAGCAGCGGCCGCAGGTCGTCCACCAGCTTGCGGCCGGCCTCGACCACCGCCGTGCGCGCCATGTCGCCGTCGGCCGCCGCGACGCCCGGCGCCGTCCAGGCCTCCGCCGGAACCTCTTCCCACTGCTGCATCAGCGGCCACGAGCGGTTCAGCCACAGCTCGGCCACCGTCGCCCGCTCGGCCGGCGTGGACTTGGACACCCCGTTCACGTCGCGGCGCGCGATGACGATCACCCGCGTGTCCACGTTCGCCGCGTGCAGCAGCGGGAACTCCTCGGCCATGAACCGGATGCAGTCGGGGCAGGTGCGGAACGAGACCATGTAGAGCTTGGGCCCGGTCTTGCCCGGCGAGACCCAGCCGGCGGTCTCGAGGATCCGGGCGATCTCGGCCTGGTTCCGTGTGATCGTCTTGGGCCGCCAGCGCAGCTCTTTGGCCCAGTACGCGTAGCCGCCGACCGCGACGAGGGCGACGACCAGCCCAAGGATCGCCCAGACCTGGAATTTCTTCATTGGCGCCCCGCAGGAAGACCTGCGGGCGAGACTAGAAGCTTCAACGCATGGTGGGAATGACGAAGGCGGAATCGGCGTGGGCGTCGCCTTCCGGCCAGCGCGCCGTCACCGTCTTGACCTTGGTGTAGAACTTCACGCCCTCCATGCCGTGCTGGTTCGCGTCGCCGAAGGCGCTGCGCTTCCAGCCGCCGAAGGTGTGATAGGCCACCGGCACCGGGATCGGCACATTGATCCCCACCATCCCGACATTGACCCGCGCCGCGAACTCCCGCGCCGCCCGGCCGTTGCGGGTGAAGATCGCCACCCCATTGCCGTACTGGTGCTGGCTCGGCAGGGCCACCGCCTCCTCGAAGGTCTCGGCGCGGACCATCTGCAGCACCGGGCCGAATATCTCATCCCGGTAGGTCTTCATGGTCGGCTTCACGTGGTCGAACAGCGACGGCCCGATGAAGAAGCCCTTCTCGAAGCCCTGCAGCGCAAAGCCGCGCCCATCGACCACCAGCTCTGCGCCCTCGTCGACGCCGAGCTGGATGTAGTCGGAAATCTTCTTGCGGTGGGCCGCGCTCACCACCGGCCCATACTGCGCGGCGGCGTCGGTGGAGACCCCGACCTTCAGCGTCTCGATCTCGCCCAGCAGCCGTTCGCGCAGCGCCTCGGCGGTCTTGGCGCCCACCGGCACGGTCACCGGCAGCGCCATGCAGCGCTCGCCCGCCGAGCCGTAAGCCGAGCCGACCAGGTCCTTCACCGTCTGGTCGAGGTCGGCGTCGGGCATGACGATCCCGTGGTTCTTGGCCCCGCCCATGGCCTGGACACGCTTACCGTTGGCCGTCCCGGTTCGATAGACGTAGTGGGCGATGTCCGACGAGCCGACAAAGCTGACCGCGGCGATGGCCGGGTGCTCCAGAATCGCATCGACCGCGACCTTGTCCCCGTGGACCACGTTCAGCACCCCGGCCAGATCCATGCCGAGATTGGTCCCCGCCTCCATGAACAGCTCGCCCAGCCGCACCGGCACGGACGGATCCTTCTCGGAAGGCTTCAGGATGAAGGTGTTGCCCACGGCCACCGCGATCCCGAACATCCACATCGGGATCATGGCCGGGAAGTTGAAAGGCGTGATACCCGCGGCCACGCCCAGGGGCTGGCGCATGGAATAGACGTCGATCCCCGGCCCCGCGCCCTCGGTGTATTCGCCCTTCAGGGCGTGGGGGATGCCGCAGGCGAACTCGATCACCTCCAGCCCCCGCTGGACGTCGCCCCGGGAGTCGGCGACGACCTTTCCGTGCTCCGACGACAGCAGCGTGGCCAGCTCGTCCATGCGCGCCTCGACCAGCCGCTTGAACTCGAACATCACCCGCGCTCGCCGCTGCGGATTGAGGGCCGCCCAGGCGCCCTGCGCCTTCAGAGCGGCCTGGACCGCAGCGTCCAGTTCGGCCGCGCTAGCCAAGGCGACTTTTGCCTGGACCTCACCCGTATTGGGGTCGAAAACCTCGCCGAACCGGCCAGAAGCGCCAGGAACAGCTACACCATCGATGAAATGCTGGATGTCGCGCATGCCGAACCCTAGGCCTATGCGAGCCACCTGGGTAGGCCTGACGCCACGTCAGCGATCACCTCACTTCCCCGCAGTGTCATCCCGGCTGGAGCGAAGCGGAAGGTCGGGCCCCATAAGCGTGGCGATCGAAGGCTTGCCTCCGCCCGAGCCGCATCCTGCTGATCGGGCGCTTATGGGTCCGGGTCTTCGGCCGACAGCCGAAACCGGGATGACACCGGCGTTGGTGAGATGGTGAGCGGCGACGCCGATCCGCTTGCCCCTCCGCCCGCCGCCGTCGCATTCTGCGCGTCCGATGACGAGCCTCGCACCGACCGCTTCCGCCCTGCCCGCCGGCAAGGCCTATCACGACCACATCATCGACGTGCTGATCGCCGAGCGCGCGCCCAAGCTGTCAGGCGGCGCCCTATGGCCGCTGGTGCGCCCGCCGCTCTACCGGATGCTCGACTATCGCAAGGCGCGCGCCATGGCCGACGCCATCGCACCGCTCTCCGGCCGCGCGGCGCTGGACCACATCTCCGACCTCCTGAGCCTGAAGGTGGGAATCTACGGCCTAGGCCGCCTGCCGCAGCAGGGGCGGACCATCCTGATCTGCAACCACCCCACCGGTATCGGCGACGGCATCGCCGTCTACGATGCGCTCAAGGGCGCGCGGCCGGACATCTGCTTCTACGCCAATTCCGACGCCCATCGGGTCGCCCCGCGCTTCGACGAGATCCTGATCCCCGTCGAATGGGTCGAGGAAAAGCGCACCCGCGAACGCACGCGCATGACCCTGCAGCTCACCCGCGAGGCCATGGAGGCCGAGCGCGCCCTGATGATCTTCCCCGCCGGCCGGATCGCCCGCCATGGAGCCGATGGCGTGCTGGCCGACCCGGAGTGGATGGCCAGCGCCATCTCCATCGCCCGCAAGTACGAAGCGACCCTCGTTCCCATGCATCTGTCGGGGCCCTGGTCGAGCCTCTTCCATTTCTTCAACCGCTTCTCCAAGGAGCTGCGGGACATCACCCTTTTCCATGAGCTGCTGAACAAGCGGGGCCGCGAGTTCTCGTTGATCGTCGGCCCGACGATCGCGCCCCAGGCGCTCGATCCGGACGCGAACGCCGCCACCCTGGCGCTCAAGGCCTATGTCGAGCGCGTCCTGCCCGCCCATCCCGACCAGGCCTTCGCATGATCACCCCCGCCGACGGCGAATTCCGACTGGACGACGAGACCGCCACCGCCCGCCTGGGCGCGGCCATCGCCGCCGAGTTGCAGCCCGGCGAAGCCGTTTGCCTGACTGGCCCCCTGGGCGCCGGCAAGTCCACCCTGGCCCGCGCCCTGATCCGCGCCCTGACCGGCCCGACCGAGGACGTGCCGAGCCCCACCTTCACCATCGTCCAGTTCTATGAAGGTCCGCGGCTGAAGGTGGCGCATTTCGACCTCTACCGGCTCACCTCGCCGGACGAAGCCTATGAGATCGGCCTCGATGAGGCCCTCGACGACGGCGCGGCGGTCATCGAATGGCCCGAGCGCCTGGAGGGCCATCTTCCGCCCGACCGACTTGATGTAGAGATCATTCCTGATGAGTCGCCAGATGGCGGAGAGGCCCGCCGCGCGCGGCTGATCCCGGCGGGGGCCTGGGAAGGACGTGGGATTGAGTTCGGATCGTGAGGGCCGCAAGGCCGAATTCCTGAAGGCCGCCGGCCTCGACACGGCGCGGCGCGAACTGCTGGCTGGCGACGCCTCGACCCGCAGCTACGAGCGGCTGCATCTGCCCGACGGGACGCGGGTGATCTTCATGGACCAGCCGCCGGCCGCCGAGACCGCGGTGTGCCCACCCGGCGCCACCGACGCCGAGCGCATGGCCATGGGCTACAACGCCGCCGCGCGCCTGGCCGCCGGCTCGGTCGCCGCCTTCGTCGCCACCGCCGCCTATCTGAGCGAACACGGCCTCTCGGCGCCGAAAATCATCGCCCACGACATCGAGGCTGGCCTGGCCGTCCTCGAAGACCTGGGCGATGGCCTCTACGCCACGCTGATCGCCGAGGGCCAGGCCGAACAGCCGCTCTACGAGGCGGCCGTGGACGTGCAGGTCCAGCTCCAGGAGGCCGCGCCCCCCGACGTCCTGGTCGCCGGCGACGCGGTCTGGCCGCTGCTGACCTACGATACCCTGGCCCTGAAGGTCGGGACCGACACCTTTCTCGAATGGTGGCCGAAGTTCTCCGGCCTCGCCCCCTTCTCGGCCCAGGCCATCGCCGAGTGGGATGAACTCTGGGCGCCCGTCTGGGTCCGCGGCGAGGCCGGCGCCAGCGTCTTCACCCACCGCGACTATCACGCCCAGAACCTGCTCTGGCTGCCCGAGCGCCAGGGCGCGGCCCGCGTCGGCCTGCTGGACTTCCAGGACGCCCTTCGCGCCCACCCGGCCTGGGACCTGACCCACCTCCTGCAGGACGCCCGCCGTGACGTCTCGGCCGAGCTGGAAGGCGCCATGCTGGACCGCTTCCTGGCCGCCCGGACCGACCTGGATCCCGAGATCTTCCGCACTGACTATCGCGCCCTCGCAGCCTCCAACGCCGCACGCATCCTCGGCCGGGTCTTCGCCCGCCAGGCCCTGCTCGGCCGGCGCCAGTACGAGGCCTTCATGCCCCGCACCTGGCGCTACCTGGAACGCAACCTCCAGGACCCGGCCATGACTGGCCTCAAGGCCTGGTTCGACCGCCACGTCCCGGCCGAGGCCCGCCGATGAGCCGGATCAAGACCGCCATGGTCCTCGCCGCCGGGCTCGGGACCCGGATGCGGCCGCTCACCGACGATCGGCCCAAGGCCCTGGTCGAGGTGGCCGGCCGCACCCTGATCGACCGGGTGCTCGACCGCCTGGTCGAGGCCGGGGTCGAGCGGGCGGTGGTCAATGTCCACCACTTCGCCGACCAGATGGAAGCCCATCTGGCCGGCCGGAAGGATCTCGAAATCCTGATCTCCGACGAGCGCGCGGCGCTGCTCGATTCCGGCGGCGGGATCAGGCACGCCCGGCCGCTTCTGGGCGACGAGCCTATCCTCATCGCCAACATCGACTCCCTCTGGATCGACGGCGAGACCCCGGCTCTTCAAACGCTCAAGGCGGCCTGGGATCCGGACCGCATGGACCTCTGCCTGCTGCTGGTCCCCCGCGGCCAGGGCATCGGCTTCGAAGGCCCGCAAGGCTTCTTCCGCGACGACGCCGGCCGCCTGACCCACTCGGCCAAGCCCGAACCGCCGACCCCCTACGCCAATATCGGCTTCCAGATCCTCAAGCCGCAGATCCTCGACGGCGAGCCCGACGGCGCCTTCTCCATCGTCCCGGTCTGGTGGCGCCTCTCCGAGCAGGGCCGCCTGTTCGGGGCGGTCATGGACGGATTCTGGATGCATGTCGGCGACCCTGCCGCCCGGGAGGCGGCCGAGGCCAAGCTCGCCAAGTCCACGTCTCCCGCAAAAGGATAGGGGGCGGGAAGCGCACGCCCATGAACCTCTTCGCCCGCCCGGCCCCGCGGTGGTTCAACATCCCCGCACACCGGCCCTTCGTGCAGGACCTGGCCTCCGGGCTCTATGACGCCCTGACACCGCTCGGCCCCGACGCCCTGTCGCAGGCCATCATCCTCACCCCGACTCGGCGCGGCGCGCGGGCGCTGGCCGACGCCTTCATCGCCGCGGGCGGCGGCAAGGCTGTGCTGCCGCCGCAGATCAGGCCACTGGGCGACCTCGACGAGGGGGAGCCGCCGTTCGAGCCCGGCGACCTCGCCGTCGAGCTGCCCGCCGCCATCAATCCCCTGCGCCGACGCTTCGAACTCGCCCGCCTGGTCAAGGCGCACGAGGTCGAGCTCGGCCGCGAGCTCGACGCCTCAGCGGCCCTGGAGCTGGCCGACGCCCTCGGCGGCTTCCTCGACAGCCTGCAGATCGAGGAGGTCACTGGCGAGGGTCTCGCCGACCTCGTGGACGCCGACCTCGCCGAGCATTGGCGCATCAGCCGCCAGTTCCTGGAAATGGCTCAGCTCGCCTGGCCGGCCCGGCTGGAAGAGCTCGGCCTCCTGGACGTCTCCCAGCGCCGAGTCGCCCTGCTCCGCCGCCTGGCGGAGGCCTGGACCGAACGCCCGCCGCAGGGGGTGCTGATCGCCGCCGGCTCCACCGGCACGGCCCCGGCCACCGCCGACCTGCTGCGCGTGGTCGCGCGGGCCCCTCAGGGCGCGGTCGTGCTGCCCGGGCTCGACGACAGCCTGGCCGAATCCGCCTGGGTCGAGGTCGGCGAGCAGCATCCCCAGGGCGCCATGCGACGCCTGCTGGCCCGCGCCGGCGTCGACCGTCGCGAGGTCATGCCCTGGCCCGCCTCCTTCACCCTGGAATCCCAGGGCCGCTGGCGCCGCCGGGTGATCAACGAAGCCCTGCGCCCGGCCGAACGCACCGCCGACTGGCTATCGGTCATCGAGAGCCTGCGCCGCGAAGGCGAGAAGGACGGCGTCGACGCCATCGCCGAGGGCCTCTCCGGCCTCAGCGTCATCAGCGCCCGCGCCGAGGAAGAGGCCGCCACCGTCGCCGCCCTCCTGCTGCGCGAAGCCCTCGAACAGCCCGGCCGCACCGCCGCCCTGGTCGCCCCCGATCAGGCCCTCGCTCGTCGGGTCTCGGCCAAGCTCGCGCGCTGGGGCGTGATCCCCGACTCCTCGGCCGGCCTCTCGCTCTCCGGCTGTCCCAGCGGCGTCCTCGCCGGCCTGCTCGCCAGGGCCATGATCGACCCGCTCGATCCGATCGTCCTGCTGGCCATCCTCAAGCACCCGCTGGTTCGCCTCGCCATCCCGCCCGGCGTTCTGCAACTCCGGCGCACCCAGCTCGAGCTGCACGGCCTGCGCGGTCCGAAGCGCACCACCTGGAGCGCCCTGGAAGCGCATCTCGCAACCAAGCAGGCCGACGACGCCCTCG
This sequence comes from Phenylobacterium koreense, assembly GCF_040545335.1. Classification (NCBI taxonomy): domain Bacteria; kingdom Pseudomonadati; phylum Pseudomonadota; class Alphaproteobacteria; order Caulobacterales; family Caulobacteraceae; genus Phenylobacterium; species Phenylobacterium koreense. Next base: position 1,929,177 of record NZ_JBEPLU010000001.1, on the reverse strand, counting down.
CCCTCGTCGCCACGCTGAAAGGCTCGATATCGCGCCTGGCTTTCGACGCCGAGCGCCTGCCCCCCGCCCTCGTCGCCCGCCGCCTGGCCGAGACCCTGGAGACGCTGGCCGCCGACGAGACCGGCGACCTCGGCGGCCTCTGGGCCGGTCACGGCGGCGAAGCGCTCGGTCGCCTGCTCGCCGGGCTTATGGAGGAATCCGACGGCCTGCCCCCGGTCACGCCCCGCGGCTTCGCCGACCTGCTCTCGCGCCTGACCAGCGGCGAGACGGTCCGCACTGGCGGCGCCACCCATCCGCGCCTGCGTATTCTCGGCGCCATCGAGGCCCGTCTGACCCGCGCCGACCGCCTGGTGGTGGCCGGCCTGGAAGAAGGGGTCTGGCCCCAAGGCGCGCCGCTCGACCCGTTCCTCTCCCGCCCCATGCGCGAGCGGCTGGGCCTGCCGCCGCCCGAGCGCCGCATCGGCCTCGCCGCCCACGACTTCGCCCAGGCCGCTTGCGCGCCCGAAGTCATCCTGCTGCACTCCGAACGGCGCGAAGGCGCGCCGGCCGTGAAGTCCCGCTGGCTCTGGCGGCTGGAAACCCTGGCCCGCGGCGCCGGGGTCGAGCTGCCCGGCCGCCCCGACCTGCTCGACTGGGCGCGCAGCCTCGACGCCGCCGAGACCTACAAGCCCGCCAAGCGCCCGGCGCCCTCGCCGCCGCTGGAGGACCGGCCTCGCAAGATGGCCGTCACCCGCGTCGAGGCCCTGACCCGCGACCCCTACGCCGTCTGGGCCCGCGATATCCTTCGGCTCTACCCGCTGGAGCGGCCCGACGAGGCGGTCGAGGCGCGCGCCCGCGGCACCGCCATCCACGCCGCCTTCGAGCGCTTCGCCACCGACTTTCCGCGCGACCTGCCGCCGAACACCGCCGAGATCTTCGAGGGCCTCTACGTCGCCGAGCTGGAGGCCGCCGGCATGCCGCGCGAGGCCCTGGCGCGGGAGGCCGCGCTCGCCCGCGAAGCCGCGCTCTGGGTGGCCGAGCTGGAGACCCGGCGCCGCGCCGACGGCCGCGCCATCCATGTGGAGCTGTCGGGCCAGCGGACCATCGGGGCGCCCGGCGGACCGTTTATCGTCACCGCCAAGGCCGATCGCATCGAGGTTGACGATAGCGGCTATGGCCACATCCTCGACTACAAGACCGGCAAGGCCCCGTCGAAAAAGGTCGTGGATTCAGGGTTTTCGCCGCAGCTCACCCTGACGGCCGCGATCCTCGCCGCCGGCGGCTTCCCCGAAATCGGCCGTGTCGAGCCCGGAGAGCTGACGTATCTGGAAGTCACCGGCAGAAAACCTGCCGGTCGCGAGGAGATTCGCGCCCATGCCGGCGAGGAAAGCGCCGACGCCGCCGCCCGCGCCCTGGAGGGCCTGGCCAAGCTGATCGACCAGTTCGACCGCGGCCGTCCCTACGCCTCCCGCGTCGCCCCGCAGTTCGTGAAACTGCATGTCAGCGACTACGACCACCTGGCCCGCGTCTTCGAATGGTCCACCAGCGGCGAGGAGGACGGCGAATGAGCCCCGACCCGCAAAGGACCGCCGCCGACCCGCGCCTCTCGGCCTTCGTCACCGCCAACGCCGGCTCGGGCAAGACCAAGACCCTGATCGACCGGGTCGCCCGCCTGCTGCTGGCCCGAGCCAGACCCGAGACCATTCTCTGCGTGACATACACCAAGGCCGCCGCCGCTGAGATGCAGCGCCGGCTCTACAACCTGCTGGGTGGTTGGTCGGTCCGCGACGATGACGCCTTGCGCACCGAGCTGGCCCGCCTGGAGGGCCGAGCGCCCGGTGACTACGACTGCGACGCCCTCTCCAAGGCCCGCGCCCTCTTCGCCAGCGCCCTGGAGACCCCCGGCGGTCTGAAGATCCAGACCATCCACGCCTTTTGCGAAAAGCTCCTGCGGCGCTTCCCGCTTGAGGCCGGGGTCTCGCCGGGCTTCCGGGTCATGGACGACACCGCCAGCGCCGCCGTGGCCGACGCCGCCCGCAAGGCCGTCGCCAGGCTCGCCCTGCGCGGCGAGGGCCTGGTCGCCCAGGCCTATGCCCGCTTCTCCGTCGCCCTGGATTTCCAGAGCTTCCAGGGGATGTTCGCCGCCTTCGAAGCCCAGCGCGGCGCGCTCGGCGCCTATCTCGACCGCTGCGGCGGGCTCGAAGGCGCGGTCGCGGACATCTGGCAGGTCTGCGGATTCGACGCGCCAGCCGATCCCGACGCCATTGAGGCGACGGCGATGGCGGAGCTGAACCGCTCGGCCTGGAAGGACTGCGCCGAAATCCTCGTGCAAGGCGGCAAGGCCGACCAGGCCAACGCCCAGAAGCTGATAGCGGCCCTCGGCCCCGAGGGCGGCTTCGAAGCCTGCCTCGCCGCCCTCTTCACCGAGAAGGGCGAGAGCACCCCGGTCGCCTGGGTCGCCAAGACCAGCGGGCTCAAGGTCCGCGAAGACCTGCGTTTCTTCCTGCTGGCCGAGCAGGACCGCCTGGAGCTGGCCCGCGAACGCCGCCGCGCCGCGCGCGTAGCCCACGACACCCAAGGCGCCCTCGTCCTCGCCAGCGCCTATCTGGCCGCTTACGCCATCGAAAAGGCCGCCGCCGGCGCCCTCGACTTCACCGACCTCGTGGAGAAGACGCAAGGCCTGGTCGCCTCCCGTCCCATGGCCGCCTGGGTGCTCTACAAGCTGGACGGCGGGATCGACCACATCCTGGTGGACGAGGCTCAGGACACCGCGCCTGAACAATGGGCCATCGTCCGCGCCCTGACCGAGGAGTTCTTCTCCGGCACCGGCCGCCCCACCGACCGCGCCCTCGAGCGCAACATGTTCGTGGTCGGCGACGAGAAGCAGTCGATCTACTCCTTCCAGGGCGCGCGGCCCGAGCTGCTGATCCAGGAATTCGAGTTCCACAAGGACCGCGCCACCGGCGCAGGCTTCCGCTTCGAACGTGTCGATCTGCTGGCTTCCTGGCGCTCCACGCCCCAGGTGCTGCGCTTCGTCGACGCCGCCTTCGCCCCGGTCGAGCTGGCCTCGGCCATCCTGCCCCGGGTAGAGATCGAGCCGATCCGCCACGAGGCGGTCCGCACCGACCATGGCTGCGTCGATCTCTGGCCCCTGGAGCGCGAGGCCAAGGGCGACCTGCGCGAGGCTTGGGACGCGCCCCTGGACGAGGAGGGCGAGGCCAGCGCCAACAAGCGCCTGGCCGGCAAGATCGCCGCCGAGATCGAAGCCCTGATCGCCCGCGGCGACGCCGTGCTCGACAAGGAGACGCGCCAGCCCCGCCCGGCCACCGCAGGCGACGTCCTGATCCTGGTCCGCCGCCGCAAGGCGCTATTCGAAGAAATCCTCCGCGCCCTGAAGCATCGGAAGATCCCGGTGGCCGGCGCCGACCGCCTGGCGCTGTCGGAGCACATCATCTTCGACGACCTGCTGGCCGTGGCCCGTTTCGCCCAGTTCCCGCACGACGAGTTGACCCTGGCGGCCCTGCTGCGCAGCCCGTTCTGCGAACTTTCCGACGACAGCCTTTACGCCCTGGCCAAGGGCCGCTCCGGCGACCTGGCGGGCGTTCTCCGCCGCCGCCGGGGCGAGCGGCCGGAATGGGAGGCTGCCGCCGCCTTCGCCGACTGGGCGCAAGGCGCGCGCAACCTGCGCCCCTTTGAGTTCTATTCGCGCCTGCTGGCTCTTCGCGACGCCGCCGGCTGCTCCATGCGCCGCCGCCTCTTCGAGCGCCTGGGCGCCGAGGCCGAGGACGCCCTCGACGAGTTCCTGGCTCAGGTCCTGGCCGCCGAGGGGCGCGGCGTCGAGGACCTGGAGAGCCTGGCCGCCGGCCTCGCCAGCCTCGACATCACCGTCAAGCGCGAGATGGAGGCCGACCGCGACGAGGTGCGGGTGATGACCGCCCACGGCGCCAAAGGCCTGGAGGCGCCGATCGTCTTCCTGCCGGAGACCACGCTCTCCCGCACCGCCCGCGGCGCGCCGCTGATGCCCACCGAGGCCGGCGGCTTCCTCTGGAGCGCCTCCAAGGCCACCGACTGCGCCGCCTCCGGCGAGGCCCGCGAATGGCGCGCCAAGAAGGAAGAGGACGAGGCCGCCCGCCTGCTCTACGTCGCCCTCACCCGCGCCCGCGACCGCCTGGTGCTCTGCGGCCGGCTGTCGGCCACCGCCAAGGAGGAGAACGTCAAGGGCTGGTGGGGCGCGGTCGCCGCCGCCTTCGACCACGCCGACGTCGCCGGCGACAGGCGCATCGTGAGGGCTGGCGACCTTGAGTTCCTGCGCTTCGGCCCCGATCCGGTTCCGCTCGGCGCCGCGACCGCACTCGCCGCGTCCAGGGCGCCCCTGCCGGCCTGGGCCCAGGTCGAGGCGCCGCCGGAGGCCTTCGCCCGCTACGCCTCTCCCTCGCAGCTCGGCGAGGCGACGATCACGCCGGCGACCTCGCCCCTGGTCCGTACGGAGGGCCTGGGCCGGTTCCGGCGCGGCGACCTGATCCACAAGCTGCTGCAGATCCTGCCCGACCTGCCGGCCACCGAGCGACCGGCCGCCGCCGAACGCATCCTCGCCCGCGAGCGCGACCTCACGGACGACCAGCGCAGCGAAATGACCCGGGCCGCCCTCGGCGTGCTGGGCGACGCCCGCTTCGCCGAGGTGTTCGGCCCGGGCAGCCGCGCCGAGGTTTCCATCGCCGGCACGGCCCGCGGCCTGCCGCCTGGCCTGGCCATCTCCGGGCGGCTCGACCGGCTGGTCGTGCTTCACGATCGCGTGCTCGTGGCCGACTTCAAGACCAACCGCCCCTCGCCCGAAAGGATCGAGGACGCAGACCCCGCCTATCTGCGCCAGATGGCGATTTACGCCGCTGTGCTTGAGGATGTCTTCCCTGGCCGCGCCGTCGAGGCGGCGCTGGTCTGGACCGACGGGCCTAAGCTGATGGCGGTGCCAGAAAACCTGCGGCGCCGGGCCCTCGCCGAGCTCGCCCAGGAAGGTTGATACCAGGGCCGTGGCCGCCTACATCGGCTGATCGAGAGCCGCAGCCACCGATTCTGAGCTGGGCTATGAGGAGCTTTTCATGAGCACCGTGACGGTCACCGACGAGTCCTTCGATAAGGACGTCCTGCAGGCGGAAAAGCCTGTGCTGGTGGACTTCTGGGCCGAGTGGTGCGGCCCCTGCAAGCAGATCGCCCCCGCCCTCGAGCAGATCGCCGCCGAACTCGGCGAGCAGGTCACCGTGGCCAAGCTGAACATCGAGGACAGCCCGACCACCCCCTCGCGCTACGGCGTGCGCGGCATCCCGACCATGATGCTGTTCAAGGGCGGCCAGATGGCCTCGATGAAGGTCGGCGCCATGCCCAAGCAGAAGATCGTGGAATGGCTCAACGAGGCCGGGATCTGACGTAACCGCATTTGAGGACCTCCCCTGACGGGGAGGTCCCCTCAGTCAGCCTTGCTGACAGCTCCCCCAGTGAGGGAGCATCTTAAGAGACTCCAGATCCTCCCCCGGCGGGGAGGCGTCTCGATGCAAAGCATCGAGACGGCGAGGGCCGCCTGCGGCGGCCTACTTCTCCTCAAGTCGGCCAGGTCTCCGGGCTCATGGCCAGCACTTCGCCCGCGAAGTGCAGCCCGCCGCAGATCAGCACGTGCGGCGCAGGCCCCGTTCCCGACAGAGCTTCCTTCACCCCTTCGGACACATCGGCCACGACCTGCGCCTCCAGTCCGGCCTCGCGCGCCGCCTGGGCGAGCTCTTCGGCCGAGGCTGCATTGGGCGAATCGAAGGTCGTGGCCAGCACCTTCGGCTTCAGGTCGGCGAAGGGCTGGAAGAAGCCCAGGGCGTCCTTGCGGGCGAACATCGCCGCCACCAGCACCAGCGGCCGCGGATCGCGGGCTGTCAGCCGCCCCGCCGCCTCGGCCAAGGCCCGGCCGGCATGGGGATTGTGCCCGCCATCGAGCCACAGGTCCGAGCCGCGCTCGGCCGCCAGCTTCGCCATCGGGCCATCGGTCAGGCGCTGGAAACGCGCCGGCCAGACCGCGCTGGAGACGCCCTTGGCCAGCGCCGCCTCGTCGATACGCGGATCGCCCAGCGCCAGAGCGGCCGCCACCGCCAGACCGGCATTGGCGAACTGATAGCCGCCGAACAGGCTTGGAGCCGGCAGGTCGTAGAGTTGGTCCGGCATCTGCACCAGCAACCGCCCACGCTCTTCCCAGGCGTCGAAGTCGCGCCCCATCAGGGTGACCGGCGCGTCGAGCTTCTCGGCCTCCTCCAGGATCACCGCCTCGCCTTCCGGCATTTGCCGGGCGACCACGGCCGGGCGGCCGTGCTTGATGATCCCGGCCTTTTCCCAGGCGATCTTGGAAAGCTCCGGTCCGAGCATCTCCAGGTGATCGTAGTCGACCGGCGTGATCACGCTCACGGCCGGGGCGTCGAAGATGTTGGTGGCGTCGAAACGGCCGCCCAAGCCCACCTCGACGATGCAGAGATCGGCCGGCGTCTCGGCGAAGGCCTGGAGCGCCAGGACCGTGGTGATCTCGAAGAAGCTGATCGGCTCGCCGGCGTTGGCCGCCTCGACCTTGTCGATAAGCTCGGACAGGCGCTCGTCGGTGACCAGCTCGCCCGCCACCCGGATCCGTTCGGCGAACCGGACCAGGTGGGGCGAGGTGATGATATGGGTCTTTAGCCCCGCCGCCTCGGCGATGGCCCGCAGATAGGCGACGGTCGAGCCCTTGCCGTTGGTGCCCGCCACGTGGATCACCGGCGGCAGGCGCTTTTCGGGATGGCCGAGGGCGGCGAGCAGGCGCTCGACCCGGCCGGTCGTCAGGTCGATCAGCGACGGGTGATGCGCCCGCAGCCGCAGGATCGCCTCGTCGGAAGCGCGGATGGGATCATACATGGCGAAGGTTCCCCCGCGTGACACGGTCAGCTAACCGCATTTCCCTTGCGGGAGAAGGCGTGAAATCGGTGCGGGCTTGGGAATGCGAGACGCCCGTCCGGCGGGCGCCTGCTCCGGTCAGGCGGCTTTCGAAGCTTCGCGCCCCATCATCAGGGTCTTGAGGATCGAACCCAGGGTCGAACGCATCTCGCCGCGGGTGACCACCCGGTCGATCTGGCCGCGTTCGACCAGGAACTCGGCGCGCTGGAAACCCGGCGGCAGGGTCTCGCGGATGGTCTGCTCGATCACCCGGCGACCGGCGAAGGCGACCATGGCGTTCGGCTCGGCCAGGTGGATGTCGCCCAGCATGGCGTAGGAGGCCGAAACCCCTCCGGTGGTCGGGTCGGTAAGCACCACTATGTAGGGCAGGCCCGCGGCCTTGACCTCATTCAGCGCCAGGGTCGTGCGCGCCATCTGCATCAGGGCCAGCGTGCCCTCCTGCATGCGGGCGCCGCCCGCGGCGGTGAAGATCACGAAGGGAACGTCCCGCTTCACGGCTTCCTGCGCGGCCTTGATGAAGGCCTCGCCGACGCCGACGCTGAGCGAACCGCCCATGAAGCTGAAGTCCTGCACCGAGACGATGCAGGGCTGACCCTCGATGGCTCCGAAGCCGGAGCTCAGCGCGTCCTGCGCGCCGCTGGCCTTACGGGCGGACTTCAGCCGCTCCATGTAGGGCTTGGTGTCGGGGAACTTCAACGGATCGTCGACCACGCCTTTCGGCGCTTCCAGCTTCTCGTACTCACCTTCGTCGAAGGTGTAGCGCAGGCGCTGCTCGGCGCTGATCCGCATATGGTGGCCGGACGGCGTCACCCAGAGGGCGGCCTCCAGGTCCGAGCGATAGATCATCTCGCCGGTGTCGGGGCACTTCACCCAGAGGTTTTCCGGGGTCTCGCGCTTGGTCACGAGATTGCGCACGCCCGGCGCGATCCGGGACAACCAGCCCCGGCGTTCGCGCGGTCCCTGCGGGCCTTTGCCCGACTTGTCGTTTCGCTGTTCAGCCATCGCCATGGGGAGTTTTACACCGAAAGGCTTTCGACTCGCGCAGAGCGCACAGCCTTAGCCAAGGATTCCACTTTGGAAAGAACCCGGCCGGTCACAGATTCGTTCATTGCCAAGCCTGTTGCGACCTCTTCGACCAGCGCCGATCCGACCACCACGCCGTCGGCGACGCGCGCCACAGCCGCGGCCCGTTCGGGCGTCCGGATGCCGAAGCCGACGGCCACCGGCAGGCCGCCCGCGGAGCGGACGCGCTCCACATGCGGCGCGACCACCGAAGCGTCCGCTTCCTTCACCCCGGTCACGCCGGCCACCGAGACATAGTACGCAAAGCCCGACGTCCGGCGCAGGATCACCTTCAGCCGCGCATCGTCGCTGGTCGGGGTCGACAGCAGCAGCAGCGAAAGCTGCTCGGCGTCCAGGGCGTCGGCCAGCGGATCGGCCTCCTCCGGCGGGATGTCGACCACGATCAGGCCATCGACGCCGGCTTTCGCCGCATCCTGAGCGAACTGCCTGAAGCCGCGGGTCACCAGGGGATTGGCGTAACCCATCAGGACGATCGGAGTGGTCTGGTCGCCCTTCCGGAACTCGGCGATCATCTGCAGGGTCTTGGAGAAGGTCATGCCGTTCTCCAGCGCCCGCAGGGCCGCGCGCTGGATCGGCGGCCCCTCGGCCATGGGATCGGAGAACGGGAAGCCGACCTCGATCACGTCCGCTCCGGCGGCCGGCAGCCCCTTCAGGATCTCCAGGCCGGTATCGTAGTCCGGGTCGCCGGCCATGATGTAGGCGACGAAGGCGGCGCGGCCCTCGGCCTTCAGCGCGTCGAAGCGCGCGTCGATACGAGCTTTGGTCAAATCGTGCGTCCCAGGTGCGCGGCGACCGTCGCCACGTCCTTGTCACCCCGGCCCGACAGGTTCAGCACCACGATCCCGTCCTTGCCGACCTCGGCGCAGACCTCGGGCAACCGGGCCAGGGCGTGCGAGGATTCGATCGCCGGCAGGATGCCTTCCAGCTCGGCCAGCAGCTTGAAGGCGTCCAGCGCCTCCCGGTCGGTGCAGGTCAGATAGCTGGCCCGGCCGACATCGTGCAGCCACGAGTGCTCCGGCCCGATTCCCGGATAGTCGAGGCCAGCCGAGATGGAGTGCGCCTCGGTGATCTGGCCTTCGTCGTCCTGCAGCAGATAGGTCATGTTGCCATGCAGGACACCCGGCCGGCCGCCGTTGATCGCCGCCGCGTGACGTCCGGTCTCCATGCCCTCGCCGGCCGCCTCGACCCCGATCAGTCGCACGCCCTCGTCGTTCAGGAACGGATGGAAGAGGCCGATGGCGTTCGAGCCGCCGCCGACGCAGGCGACCACGGCGTCGGGCAGGCGGCCCTCCAGCTCCATGATCTGCTGCTTCACCTCGTTGCCGATCACCGACTGGAAGTCGCGGACCATGGCCGGATAGGGATGCATGCCGGCGGCCGTGCCGATCAGGTAATAGGTGTCGTGGACGTTGGTGACCCAGTCACGCAGGGCCTCGTTCATGGCGTCCTTCAGGGTCGCCGAACCGGCGGTGACGGGCACGACCTCGGCGCCCAGCAGGTTCATCCGGAAGACGTTGGGCTTTTGCCGCTCCACGTCCACCGCGCCCATGTAGACGACGCAGGGCAAGCCGAAGCGCGCGCAGACCGTGGCCGTCGCCACGCCGTGCTGGCCGGCGCCGGTCTCGGCGATGATCCGGGTCTTGCCCATCCGCATGGCCAGCAGGATCTGGCCCATGCAGTTGTTGATCTTGTGGGAGCCGGTGTGATTCAGCTCCTCGCGCTTCAGATAAATCTTGGCCCCGCCATAGTGCTTCGTCAGGCGCTCGGCGAAATAGAGCGGGCTGGGCCGCCCCACATAATGGGTCAGGAAGCTGCGCAGCTCGGCCTGGAAGCCCAGGTCCGCCTTGGCCGTCGTATAGGCTGCGTCCAGGTCATGGACGAGCGGCATCAGCGTCTCGGGGACATAGCGGCCGCCATAGTCGCCAAAGCGCCCATTCGCGTCCGGATAGGAAGTGTAATCGTTGGGCTTGTTCGGAGCGTTCACGGGAAATCTACAGTTCAAACGCGTCGGACAGCGTCCAGGAACGCCGAGATAAGAAGCGGGTCCTTTAGTCCCGGACCACGCTCCACGCCAGAAGAAACGTCCACCAGCGGCGCGCCGGACACGCTTATGGCCTCGCCCACGTTCCACGGATCGAGCCCGCCGGCCAGGAACCAGGGCCGGGCGAATCGCCGCCCCTGCATGATCGTCCAGTCGAACCGCATTCCGCCGCCGCCCGGCAGCGGGTGGTCCTTGGGAAGCTTGGTGTCGAACATCAGGTGCTCGGCCACCAGTTCGAAGTCCGCCGCGGGAGCCAGGTCAGAAGCGTCCGAGACCGACAGCACCTTGATGATCCCGGCGCCGGTCCGCGCGGCGACCTCGTGAGCCCGAGCCGGCGTCTCCTTGCCGTGCAACTGGATGAAGTCCGGGCGCAGGGTGGCGCGGAGGTTCTCCAGCAGGGCGTCGTCAGGATCGACCGTCACCGCCACGACCTTCACCCCGCGGGCGCGGGCCGGTTCGGCCAGGATAGCCGAGGCCTCCGGCGCCACGTAGCGCGGGCTTCTGGGGAAGAAGTTGAAGCCGATATGGCTGGCCGCACCATCGAGCGCCGCCAGGACGGTCTCGGGCGTCGAAAGTCCGCAAATCTTGGCGCGCGCGCTCATGGGGCGCAGTTAGACCGCCTCACGCGCCAAGCCAAGTCGCCTCAGGACCTGGACTTCAACAGGTCGCGGATCTCGGTAAGCAGCGCTTCGCTCGCGGTGGGGGCCGCGGGGGCGGCCTCGGCCTGGTTGCGGCGCAGGGTGTTCACGCCCTTCACCAGCAGGAAGATCACCCAGGCGACGATCAGGAACTGGATCACGATGTTGATGAAGGCGCCGTACTGGATCGCCACCAGCTCGTTCGCCGCCGTGGCCGGATCGTCCGGCTTCAGCACGATCTGCAGGTCGGCGAAGTCGATGCCGCCCGTCAGCAGGCCGATCGGCGGCATGACGACCAGGTTGACCAGGCCTTCGACGATCTTGTTGAAGGCTCCGCCGATGAGCACGCCGACCGCCAGGTCGATGACGCTGCCGCGGGCGATGAATTCCCGGAATTCGGAGAAGATACCCATAAGCCACCTTGATCTGCGAAAGCCCGGCCGCAGAATCGGTCAAGCCCTTGACTTAGGTCAAGCGGCCAAAGTCCTAAAGCGCGAGAAGGTCAGGTGGAATCGCCTGATCGTTGAATCCCGGCCTGGATTCATGAGGCTGGGCGGGACGCGCCCACCCAATGCGCCCTAATCGGCGTTCAAGCGCTCTCGCAGTTCCTTGCCGCTCTTGAAGAACGGAACGTGCTTGGCCCGCACGTCCACGGCTTCGCCGGTCCTGGGATTGCGGCCCGAACGGGCGTCGCGCGAGCGCACCGACAGGGCGCCGAAGCCCCGCAACTCCACGCGCCCATCGGCCTCGAGGGCCTGGATCATACGCTCGAGGATCACCCCGACCACACGTTCCACGTCACGTTGGGTAAGGTGCGGGTTCTCCTCCGCGAGACGGGCGATAAGTTCCGACTTGATCATGCCTATTTCCGGTCCCCGAGCCGTTGGGGAGACGGCTCATAGGCGTTCTACAACGCGCAAATAGTTCGCCAAAGAGGCGCGCCTCGCAAGAAGTCGCTGGAAGCGAGCGGGACCATGGTCGAGTCCGAAAGGATGTTCAAGGCGCAAACAGCGTCAAAACGTACGCACCGCCCCGCGATTGGCCGCTTTCCGCTGCATTTTCGGGGGCGCCGCCGCAAAGAAAAACGGCGGACCGGTTTCCCGATCCGCCGTCAGCTTCAAACCGCTATGCGGCTGTGAGGCTTATTCCTTGCCGGCCTTCTCGCGAAGGGCCGCGCCGAGGATGTCGCCCAGCGAAGCGCCGGAGTCGGACGAGCCGAACTGCTCGATGGCTTCCTTTTCTTCCATCATCTCGAGCGCCTTGATCGACAGCGACACCCGGCGGGCGGCCTTGTCGATCTGGGTCACTTGAGCGTCGACGCGGTCACCCACGGCGAAGCGTTCCGGACGCTGGTCCGCACGGTCGCGGGACAGGTCGGACTTGCGGATGAAGGCGGTCATCGGGGCTTCGTCGTCGCCGAACCGCACTTCGATACCACCGGTGGTGATTTCGGTGACGGTCACGGTGACGGTCTGGCCGCGACGATAGGTGTCGCCTTCCATCGGGTCGCCAGCCAGTTGCTTGATGCCCAGCGAGATGCGTTCCTTCTCGACGTCGACGTCGAGAACGCGCGCCTTGACCACGTCGCCCTTGTTGTACTTGGCGATCGCCTCTTCACCCGACACGGTCCAGTCGAGATCCGACAGGTGCACCATGCCGTCGATGTCGTTGTCGAGGCCGATGAACAGGCCGAACTCGGTCGCGTTCTTGACTTCGCCTTCGACGGTCGAGCCGATCGGGTGAGCCGCGACGAAGGCGTCCCACGGGTTCGCCATGGCCTGCTTCAGGCCCAGCGACACGCGGCGCTTCGACGGATCGACGTCCAGCACGACCACGTCCACTTCCTGAGAGGTGGAGACGATCTTGCCGGGGTGGACGTTCTTCTTGGTCCAGGACATTTCCGAGACGTGGACCAGGCCCTCGACGCCCGGCTCCAGCTCCACGAAGGCGCCGTAGTCGGTGATGTTGGTGATCCGGCCGGTGAACTTGGCGCCCACCGGATACTTGGCTTCCACGCCGTCCCACGGGTCGGACTGCAGTTGCTTCATGCCAAGGCTGATGCGCTGGGTGTCCGGGTTGATCTTCACGATCTGGACCTTCACCGTGTCGCCGACCGCGAGCACCTGGCTCGGGTGGTTGACGCGCTTCCAGCTCATGTCGGTGACGTGCAGCAGGCCGTCGATGCCGCCCAGGTCAACGAACGCGCCGTAGTCGGTGATGTTCTTGACCACGCCTTCGCGGACTTCGCCCTCTTGAAGCTGGCTGACCAGCTCAGTGCGCTGTTCGGCGCGGGCTTCTTCCAGGATGGCGCGACGCGAGACGACGATGTTGCCGCGCGGACGGTCCATCTTGAGGATGGCGAAGGGCTGTTCCTTGCCCATCAGCGGGCCGACGTCGCGCACGGGGCGGATGTCGACTTGCGAGCCCGGCAGGAAGGCCGAGGCGCCGCCGAGGTCGACGGTGAAGCCGCCCTTCACGCGGCCCACGATCGTACCCATGACCGGCTCGTTCTTCTCGTAGACGCCTTCCAGACGGGTCCAGGCTTCTTCGCGACGGGCCTTGTCGCGGCTGATCACCGCTTCGCCCATGGCGTTTTCGACGCGCTCGAGGAAGACCTCGACGGTGTCGCCCACCTTCAGGGTCGGCTTGCCGTCTTCGCCAAGGCCGAATTCCTTCACCGACACGCGACCTTCGGTCTTCAGACCGACGTCGATGATGGCGAAGTCCTTTTCGATGCCGACCACCGCGCCCTTGACGACGGTGCCTTCCATGAAGTCACGGCCGCCCAGCGAGGCGTCGAGCAGCGCGGCGAAGTCGTCACGCGAGGGGTTGAGGCTAATATCGTCAGCCATTGATGTTCTTTCGTACTTGAATGACGCGGATCCCGGAAAGGACATGATCCCGCCGAACGGAAGTTCGGACGGAGTCCCGGCGTCGGATTAGGGGTTGTGACCGATGACGCGGGAAACCCCGCGCCGGTGAATTCGCCCGCAGCCGTCTGAGGGAAAGGCGCGGTTGGATTTGCGTCCCTAGGATTGCTCCCAGCGCGCGCGCGCCGCCTCGACGATGCGGCGGGCCGCATCGGTGACCTGCTCTATAGTCATTTCGCTGGTATCCAGCAAGACGGCGTCCTGCGCCGGACGCATCGGCGCGCTCTCCCGGCCGCCGTCCCGCTCGTCACGCTTGCGGATATCGGCCAGCACATCCTCGTAGCTCACCGCCTCGCCCTGCCCCTGGAGCTGCTTCCAGCGACGCTCGGCGCGCACTTCCGGCGTGGCGGTGACATAGAGCTTGGCCGGCGCCTGGGGGGCGATCACCGTGCCGATATCGCGCCCGTCGATGACCGAGGGATGGGCGGCGAAGTCGCGCTGCAGCTTCAGCAGGGCCGCGCGGACCTGCGGATGCACCGCCACCCGGCTGGCCGCCTCGCCGGCGCCGCGGGTCCGGAAGCCCGGATCGTCGAGCAGCCCGGTCTCCAGGCCCGCCGCGATCTTCGCCGCCGCGGCCTCGTCGTCCAGATCCAGCCCGGCGCGCTGGGCCAGCACGCCCACCGCCCTATAGAGAAGACCGGTGTCCAGCACCGGCAGGCCATAGGCCTCGCCCAGGCGGGTCGCGACCGTGCCCTTGCCGGAGGCCGCCGGCCCGTCGACGGCGATGACGAACGGCGGCTTCACGAGATGTCCGCGCCCATGCCGCCCATCAGCTCCACGAAGCCCGGGAAGCTGGTGGCGATCATGCCGGGCTCGTCCACCGACACCGCCGCGTCCGAAGCCAGGCCCATGACCAGGTGCGACATGGCGATCCGGTGATCGCCCTTGGTCGTCACCCGCGCCCCGCCGGCCACCGCATGGTTGGCCCGGGCCGAGCCGATGACGATCAGGCCTTCGGGTTCTTCCTCGACTCCCACGCCGTTGGCCGAAAGGCCCGCAGCCATCAGGGCGATGCGATCGCTTTCCTTCACGCGCAGCTCGCCGATGCCGCGCATGATCGTCGCGCCCTCGGCGAAGGCAGCGGCCACGGCGAGGATCGGATACTCGTCGATCATCGACGGCGCGCGCTCCGGCGGGACCTCGACGCCCTTCAGGCCGCAATGGCGCGCGGTGATGTCGCCGACCTGTTCGCCGCTTTCCTCATGCACGTTCGAGATAACGAGATCGGCCCCCATCTCCTGCAGCGTCGTGAAGAGTCCGGTCCGCAGCTCGTTGAGCAGCACGCCCTCGACGGTCACCTCCGAGCCCGGGGTCACCAGGGCCGCGACCAGCGGGAACGCCGCCGAGGACGGATCGCCCGGGACCCGCACCCTCGTCCCGGTCAGCTTCTGGCCGCCCGGCAGGGTGATGTGGCGGCCATCGTCGCGGTCCTCCACCAGCACCTGCGCGCCGAAGGCCCGCAACATGCGCTCGGTGTGGTCGCGGGTGGCCTCCGGCTCGATCACCTGCGCGCCGCCCTCGGCGTGCAGGCCCGCCAGCAGGACCGCCGACTTCACCTGGGCCGACGGTTCGGGCAGGCGGTAGGAAAGATGCTTCAGCGCCCCGCCCTGCAGCGTCAGGGGCAACCGTCCGTTGGACCGGCCGATCCAGGTCGCACCCATCTGGCCGATCGGGCCGAGCACGCGCCGCATCGGACGACTACGCAGGGATTCGTCCCCGGTGAAGGTCGCCGCGAACGGAAAGCCCGCCATCGCCCCCATGATCAGGCGCACGCCGGTGCCGGCGTTGCCGCAGTCGATCACATCGGTCGGCTCCGAGAATCCGCCCTGGCCCTCGACGCGCCAGCGTCCCCCGCCCAGGCGCTCGACCTTGGCGCCGAAGGCGCGCATCGCGGCGGCCGTGCGCAGCACGTCGTCCCCTTCGAGAAGGCCTTCGATCTCCGTCACCCCGGTCGCCAGCGCGCCCAGGATCAGTGAACGGTGAGAGATCGACTTGTCGCCTGGGGCGCGCACGCGGCCCCGCAGCGGGCCGCCGCGTTTCGCGGTCAGTCCTGCCGACGTCATGGGATGCTCAAGCCTCCTTGGGGCTTGCTGTTTTTTCGAAAAGGGTTTGCTTTTGACAGCGCTCCCGGCCCATGGCAAGGGAGCCCGCTTCAATTCCAAACTCGCTAGAGGCTCAGCCCCCTTGGCCAATCCAGAACTGGGCGCAAAACAGATTTGCCCCAACTGCCAGGCGAAATTCTACGACCTGCAGCGCCGGCCCGCCGTCTGCCCGAAATGCGGCACGGAGTTCGATCCGGACGAGGCGGTGCGTAATCGCCGCGTCCGCGCGCGCACCTCGACCGTCGATCACGACCACGAGGAAGCCGAGGATCAAGTCCGCGACAAGTCGTCCGACGACGAAGAAGAAGAGGACGAGACCGCCACTCCGGAACTGGACGAAGTCTCCGACGAGCCACCGCTCGTTTCGGACGACGACGACGAGGCTCCGGACGCGACGCCCGAGGACCAACTCTCCGAATTCACCGAAGACGACGACCTCGACGAGGAGGGCGACGACGTGCCGTTCCTCGAGGACGAGGAAGACGACGATTTCGACGATACCGAGATCGATGGTCTCCCCGGCGAAGGGGACGACGACCGCTGATTTCGGGGGTGCGACAACCCACCCAAATTTTTCTTTCAGGGTGGGTTGATCGCACGAAACTCTCAGACTAGGTTCCGCGCCTCTTCGGGGGGCGACCACTGAAGAGCCCGAAACTTCCGGGGCTATAGCTCAGTTGGTAGAGCGCTTGAATGGCATTCAAGAGGTCAGCGGTTCGACTCCGCTTAGCTCCACCATGGAGGCCCGCAGTTAGCGCTGCGGGCCTTCGCCTTTTCCGGGCCGGCCGTTGAAATTTACGGCCACGATCGCCACATGAATTCCATCCGGAGCGTCGTGCCGATTTTGGGCGGCGCGCCGGGGAGTCGCTTAAACCGAGGACTCTGGAATGAACCGGCCGCTTGTCTTCGACAGCCCCTTTCTGCTGGGTTTCGATCATACCCGCAGCCTGATCGAGCGCGCGGCCAAGGCCGCCGCCGAAAGCTACCCGCCCTACAATGTGGAGGATCGCGGCGAAGGCTCGCTGCGAATCACCCTCGCGGTGGCGGGCTTCACGCCCGAGCAGCTCCAGGTGACGGTCGAGGACCGTCAGTTGATCGTGGCAGGCAAGCGCGAAAGCGCCACTGACGAGGCCTATCTCCATCGCGGCATCGCTGCGCGGGGCTTCGTTCGGACCTTCATCCTCGCCGACGGCATGAAGGTGCATGGCGCGCTGCTGGCCCACGGCCTGCTGCACGTTGACCTGATCCGGCCTGTACCCGAGCGCCTCGTACAGCGGATCCCCATCCAGACGGCTGGCTGAACCGGCGGCCGCTCGAAGCGTTGAGTTTTACGGAGGTGGTCATGATGACGCCCAATCTTACGACTGAAGCTTTCGCCGCCCTTGGCGCGCCCGACCTGGTCTATGTCCGCCCGATCAAGGCGG
Organism: Phenylobacterium koreense; assembly: GCF_040545335.1. Classification (NCBI taxonomy): domain Bacteria; kingdom Pseudomonadati; phylum Pseudomonadota; class Alphaproteobacteria; order Caulobacterales; family Caulobacteraceae; genus Phenylobacterium; species Phenylobacterium koreense. The sequence goes on along the minus strand of NZ_JBEPLU010000001.1, from coordinate 1,912,029 downwards.
CGGAAATCCTGGCCAACACGCCTGCGGCCCAGATCCAGGGCTTTCAGCTCGATCCTGATCAGACGCTCTATGCGGTCCACCGCGCCGATGGCGAGCGGTTGGCCGTCCTGACCGACAAGGACTCGGCCGTAGCCGCCGCGCTGGCGCACGAACTGGCCCCCGTCTCGGTCCATTAAGCCATCTTGAGGCCGCGCCCGGGCGAGAACGCCCGGGCGAGGTCACCCCTCTTTCAGCTCAGGATTCTTTCAGGCCGCAGCCGACTGTTCCTGCACCAGCAGGGCGTGAATGGCGTCGGGCGTGTGCGCCTGGCGCAGGTGTTCGCGCAGGTCGCCCTGGCGCAGCAGGCGCGAGACCCGGGCCAGGGCCCGCAGGTGCTCCGAACTGGCGTTAGGCGGCGCGAACAGCGCGAAGATCAGGTCCACAGGCTGGTCGTCGACCGCCTCGAAATCCACCGGCTGGTCCAGGCGCAGAAAGACGCCGCGCATCCGGGTCAGGCCTTCCAGCCGCGCATGAGGCACGGCCACGCCGTGGCCGACGCCAGTCGATCCCGCCGCCTCGCGCGCCAGCAGGCCCTCCAGCACCACGGCCGAGTCGAGGCCGAAGTTGCGGGCGGCGATCTCCGCCGCCAGGGTCAGGGCCTGCCGCTTGTTCGGCGCGCTCACGCGCGCCGCGATCGCCGCGCGGTCCAGTATATCGCCTATTTGCATAGCCTCGTGACGCCCAACTCGATTACTGCCCGAAGCACGGCCGGCTCGGGGGCGACGGAAACACCGCTACCTAGACTCGGGTTCCGTTCAGTTCGCTCCCGTCGAACGTTTTCGTGCGTTCCGGGTCGATCCACCCGATATTCCCATCGGGGCGGCGGTAGACCACGGACAAGCCTCCGTGAGCGACGTTCCTAAACACGATTGTCTGAGATTCCGTCAAGTCCAACTCCATGACCGCCATGGAAACGGTCATTTCGCGCACGGGCTTTTCGGTCTCGGCGATTATCATTCCCGCCGGCGGGACATCCTGCGGCGTTTCGTCCGCCCCCCAATCCAGTTCGTCCTCCTCCTCGGGAGCACGGATCACGAAATAGGCGGCCGTCTCCGCCTGCTTGGCGTTGGCGGCGAAGGAGTGGCTCTTCAGCCGGCGCTTGTAGCGCCGGATACGCGTTTCCATCTTTGCGAGCGCGGCGTCGAACGCGCCATGCGCGTCGCTCCCGAGCCCCTGGGACTGCAGGGCCTGGCCGGAGGCCAGCTTGACCGCGCAATCGACTTTGAAGGAATGGCCCTCACGGCTGACGACGACGTCGGCGTCTCCGCCGCGGTCGAAGTACTTGCCAATAGCGCCGGTGAGTTCGTCGGTGACCCGCTCTCGCAGGGCCTCCCCGACGGCGACATGCTTGCCGGAGACTTGGACTTGCATGCCCATATCAACGCGCCCGCCCTGGGAAGGTGTCAAGCCGCTCCAAGCCAGTTCACGAGAAGGCGAACGCCCTCCATCACGACGTCGGCGGCCAGGTACAGAAGGAAGGCGCTGACCCCCGCCAGAATGTAGCCGACGACGGCGAAAATCCCGTCGCGGGAGAACAGCGCGAAGCCGAGGAATCCTATGGTCAGGGCGGGCAGCAGGTTGCCCAGCGGGATCGGCAGAATCAGCACTAAGGCCAGCGCCGAGCAGACGGCGCCTATGAATCGGTCACCCACGGGACCGAAGAACAATTCGATCCGTGGACGCGAGACGTGCTCGAGACGCTCGACCCAGGGAATGAGCCGCCCGAACGCCTTGCCAAGGTCCGCGCCCGACAGCCGGCGATTATCCAGGAAACGCGGCAGCCACGGACCCTGCGCCCCCAGCGCCAGTTGCGGCGTCAGCAGCAGCAAGGGCGCTCCCAGCACGGTCGAGGACCCCGGCGGCAGGGGCAGCAGGTTGGGAATGGAGAACACGAACAGCAGGGCGCCGAACGCCCGCCCGCCGAACTGGTCGATGATGTCCCCGACCCGGACGCTTTCCTGCTCGCAAAGCTCCCGCAGGATTTCGGAGATCGCGCGGTCCCGCTCCTCTTCCATCTTTCCTTCCGCACGCCGCCGATTGCCTGAACGCACGGCCGTTCAATTGGATGTCCGCGAAATCGGCGGTTTACAAGCCGCCCGTCTTTGCCATATCGGAGCGCCATGCGTCGTTCGACCATTAAAAGCGCGATTAAAACCACCATGCCCGCGGGGCTTGGGGGTTCGCGCGCGCGCGCCGCGTAAGCCCCAAGGACCCCGCCGGCAGGCCGGGGTCGCAATCTCCTGAAAAGCGAGCGCCTCGGTCTTCCGGACCTCAAACCCGGAGACGATAACCTCATGCTTTCCACCGAAGTCGCCCGCCCCGCCGGCCAGCGCCTGTTCAACGTCGCCATCGTCGGCGCCACCGGCGCCGTCGGCGTCGAGCTGATGACCTGCCTGGAGCGCCGCAACTTCCCGGTCCGCTCGCTGAAGCTGCTGGCCTCGCCACGCTCGGCCGGCCGCACCTACGAGTTCCAGGGCCGCCAGGTCGCCGTCGAAGCCCTGACCGCCGACAGCTTCACCGGCGTCGACATCGCCCTCTTCTCGGCCGGCGCCACCATCAGCCGCGAGTTCGCGCCGATCGCCGCGGCCAAGGGCTGCGTGGTGGTCGACAACTCCTCGGCCTTCCGCATGCAGCCGGAAATCCCGCTGGTGGTGCCGGAGGTGAACGGCGACCTGCTGGGCCAGCAGCCGCGCATCGTCGCCAATCCGAACTGCGTCGCCGCCATCGCCGTGATGGCCCTGCAGCCGCTGCACGCCCACAACCCGATCCAGCGGGTGATCGGCGCCACCTACCAGTCGGCCTCGGGCGCCGGCGCGGCCGCCATGGCCGAGCTCGAAGCCTCCACCGCCGCCTACCTGGCCGGCGAAGCTTACGAGCCCAAGGTCCTGCCGCACCCCTACGCCTTCAATCTCTTCAGCCACAACGCCGGGGTCGATCCGGAGACCGGCTACAATGGCGAGGAGCTCAAGGCGATGGAGGAGATCCGCAAGATCATGTCCGCGCCGGACCTGCGCCTCTCCTTCACCTGCGTGCGGGTGCCGGTGCTGCGGGCGCACTCCATGTCGTTGACCGTCGAGTTCGAGCGCCCGGTCAGCCCCGCCGAGGCCGAGGCCTGGCTCGGCGACGCCCCGGGGGTGCGGCTGGTCAACGACCCGCTGCGCAACCACTTCCCGATGCCGAACGAGGCCTCGGGGGGCGACGATGTCCTGGTCGGCCGTATCCGCTCCGACCTCTCGGACCCGTCGGGCCGCACCCTGAGTATCTTCGCGGTGGGCGACCAGCTCCTGAAGGGCGCGGCGCTCAACGCCGTGCAGATCGCCGAACGCGTGGCGAGCTGACCTTTCGCCGGCCCCGGCGGCGGAGCTAAAAGGCCCATATGTCCGATCGTCCGCGCTCCTCCGTCGCCGAGGCCACCGCCCTCACCCGCATGATCACCCTGGCCTCGACCGGGGTGGCCCTGCTGCTGGTGAGCATCAAGGGCGCGGTCTGGCTGCTCGGCGGCTCGACCGCGCTGCTGGCCTCGGCGGCCGACTCGGCCCTCGACCTCCTGGCCTCCCTCGCCACCTTCTTCGCCGTCCGCTACGCCGCTTCCCCGCCGGACGCCGAGCACCGCTTCGGTCACGGCAAGGCCGAGGCCTTCGCCAGTCTGCTCCAGGGAGGCCTGGTCTTCGCTTCCGCCGCCCTGATCGGCCGTGAGGCCATCGGTGACATCCTCCACCCGCGCGAGGTGACCCACGGCGGTCTGGCCATCGCGGTCATGGCGGTCTCCATCGCCCTGACCTTCGCCCTGATCGCGGCCCAGACCCATGTCCTCAAGCGCACGGCTTCGGTGGCGGTGGCAGGTGACCGGGCGCACTACGCCACGGACCTGGCCTCCAACGCCGTCGCCCTGCTGGGCGTCGGCGCGGCGGCGATCCTCGGCTGGCGGGGCGTCGACGCCATCGCCGCCCTCGCCATCGCGGCCTTCCTCGTCTGGGGCGCGGTCGGCGTCTTCCGCGAGGCCGCCAACCAGCTCATGGACCGCGAGCTACCCCTGGCCGAGCGCGAGCGGATCATCGCCCTGGTCACCAGCGACCCGATGCTCAGCGATGTGCACCAGCTACGGACCCGAGCGTCGGGTCCGTACGTTCACATCCAGATGCACGTCGATCTCGATCCCACCCTATCGCTGAGACAGGCCCATGCCGCGGTCGTAGCGGCCGAAAGGCGCATACTTTCCGAGTTCCCCAGCGCGGACATCATCATCCATCCGGACCCGCGCGGCGCGGCCGAGCCTCATGGCGGCGCATTCGCCGAAACGACGCTCGGTAAACGTGGCCTTAAGGAGGGTTAGGGATTCTCGGTCACCTAATGAGTCTCGACCTCACCCTTCACCATTTCCCGCTCGATCCCGCCTCTCGCCAGGTGCGACTGGCGCTGGGCGAAAAGCGCCTGCCGTTCTCCGAAGAGGCTGTGCGCTATTGGGAGCGGCCCTCCGCGCTGGTGAACATGAACCCGTCGGGCCTTACCCCGGTGCTGACCGCGTCCGACGGCCGCGGCGCCCTGGTGCTCTGCGAAAGCCGCGCCATCCTCGACCATCTGGAAGAGACCTATCCCGACCCGCCGCTGCTGGGCCGCGACGCCCACGAGCGGGCCGAGGCCCGTCGCCTGCTGCAGTGGTTCGATCGCAAGTTCGACTACGAGGTCTGCGGCTTCCTGCTTCACGAGAAGATGGAAAAGCGCCTGCTCGGCCTCGGCGCCCCCGATCTGGCCGCCATGCGCCAGGGCCGCGAGGCCCTGCGCGCGCACCTCGTTTATGTGGAAGGCCTGCTGTCGAACCGCGACTGGCTGGCCGGACGCCGGCTCTCCCTGGCCGATTTCGCCGCAGCGGCGCACCTGTCCGTCATCGACTATTTTGGCGATGTTCCCTGGCGCGACTTCCCGGCGGTGAAGACCTGGTACATGAAGCTGAAATCGAGGCCGTGCTTCCGGCCGCTGCTGGCCGATCGCTGGCCCGGCCTCACGCCGGCGCAGCACTATGACGACCTCGACTTCTGACCCTGGGCGCAACGCCGAGCTGATCCGCAAGCGGGCCGCCGAACTCGGCTTCGACGCCTGCCGCTTCGCCAGCGCCGCCGAGCCCTGGCCGGCCTCGGCCCGCCTGGCGCAATTCGTCGAGCAGGGCCGCCATGGCGAGATGGCCTGGATGGCCGAGACGGAAGATCGGCGGACCCACCCCACCGCCATGTGGAGCGGCGCGCGTTCGGCGATCATGCTGGGGGTCAACTATGGCCCCGACCACGACCCGCTGGAGATCCTCGCGCAGCGCGACCGCGGGGCGATCTCGGTCTACGCCCAGGGCGACGACTATCACGAGCTGATCAAGGGCCGGCTGAAGCAGCTCGCCGGCTGGATCGTCTCCCGGTTCGGCGGCGAGCTGAAGGTGTTCGTCGATACCGCCCCGCTGATGGAAAAGCCCCTGGCCGAGCGGTCGGGCCTGGGCTGGCAGGGCAAACACACCAACCTCGTCAGCCGCGAGTTCGGCTCCTGGCTGTTCCTCGGCTCCATCCTGACCGAGCTCGACCTGCCAGCCGATCCGCCCAGCGGCGGCTCCTGCGGCCAGTGCCGGGCCTGCCTCGACATCTGTCCCACCGGCGCCTTCCCCGCGCCCTATCAGCTCGACGCCCGGCGCTGCATCTCCTACCTGACCATCGAACTGAAGGACCCGATCCCGCGCGAGTTTCGCCCGCTGCTGGGCAACCGCATCTATGGCTGCGACGACTGCCTGGCGGTCTGCCCCTGGAACAAGTTCGCCGCCGCTTCCCGCGAGCAGCGCCTGCACGCCCGCGACACCCTGCGCTCTCCCGCCTTGCGCGACCTGGCCGCCCTCGACGACCCCGCCTTCCGCGCCCTCTTCTCCAAGAGCCCGGTCAAGCGCATCGGCCGCGACCGATTCCTGCGCAACGTCCTCTACGCCATCGGCAATTCGGCCGATGCCGACCTGGCGCCGGTGGCCGAGATCCACCTGCAGGACCCTTCGCCGCTGGTCCGCGGGGCCGCCGTCTGGGCCCTCTCCCGCCTGCTGGCCCCCGCCGCCTTCACCCAGCTCCGCGCTCAAACCTCGGAAGCCGACCCCGATGTCGTGGCCGAGTGGAGTGGCTGACGTCTCGCTCGTCTTCATGGCGGGGGAGAATGCGACCTCGCCATCCAATTACCATGTCATCCCGGTCTTCGGCCTACGGCGGCAACCGATGAAACGGATATGGGGGCGCCCAGGACAGCCCTAATCGGCGTAGACCGCCGCCCGCTTCTGCATGTTCGACATCACCGCCTCGACCTGGTTGGGCGAGCCGATCAGGGCGGTCTGCTCGGCGCTCTCGGCCTTGAGGATCGCGTGCTGGTCGGAGTCCATCATCATGTTCAGCAGCCGCTTGGCGCCGCGGATCGCATGCGGGTTCTTGCCGGCGATCTCCGCGGCCACGGCCAGGGCCTCGGCGCGCGGGTCGGCGCAGACGCGGGTGGCCAGGCCCAGGCGCTGGGCCTCCTCGCCCTCGAATATACGGCCCGTAAAGGTCAGCTCGCGGGCCAGGTCGTCGCGCACCAGGCCCTTCATCAGCACCATGCCGGCCATGTCGGGCACCAGGCCCCACTTGATCTCCATCACCGCCATGCGCGCGTCGGGGGCCACGAAGCGCATGTCGGCCGCCAGGGCGAGCTGGAAGCCGCCGCCGAAGGCCACGCCGTGAACCGCCGCGATCACCGGGACCGGCTGCTCGCGCCAGACCATCACCGCGTGCTGGGCGCGGTTCGAGCCGCCCGGCGTCCGGTTCTCGGTGACCAGGGAGCCGCCGGTCGAGGATTGCCCGCCGCTGCGCTCGCCCGAGGCCATCTTGCCGAAATTGCCCATGTCGAGCCCGGCGCAGAAGGCTCTGCCCTCGCCCGACAGCACGATCGCCCGCACGCCCTTTTCGGTCTTCAGCCGCTCGCCGGTCTCGACCAGGGCGCTGAACATGGCGTCGTCCAGGGCGTTCATCTTGTCCGTACGCACCAGGCGGACATCGGCCACGCCGTCCTTGATCTCGACCTTGATGCGTTCTTCCATGGCGCTCTCCCTTGGCTTCCGCCCACAGGCTGGCACGCTTTACGGCCTGCGCCCACAGTGACCTTGCGTCAGCCGCCCTTGTCCGACAGCACCGCGATGGCCGGCTCGGCCCCCACGCTCTCGATGATCGGCGCCTCGGCATAGACCGCGTCTCGCTCGTCGAGCTGGCGGCGGATGTCGGCGTGCTTGTCGGCGTCCAGCCTCCAGCCCAGCACGCAGGCGCCGCCCAGCATGACGAAGATGATCGGGCCGACGATGTAGGCCATCTCCAGCCCGAAGATCGCCTGGGGCGTGTTGCCGGCCCCGGCGGTCGCGTCGTAGCCGATCCTCGCCAGTAGCGGGAACGTCAGGCCGATGGCGAAGGCCGAGGCGATCTTGTTGGCCAGGGCGTTCAGCGCATAGATCAGGCTCAGCCGCTCCTGGCCCTGCTCCAGCCGCACCTCGTCGGCCACGTCGGCCAGCATGGCGCGGATCATCAGGTCGAAGCCGGCGGCCATGAAGCCGCACCAGAACATCACCGGCACGGCCAGCGGCACGTTCGCCTTCGGCAGCACGATCACCATGCAGAGCCCCAGCGAATAGGCCGTGGTGGTCACCATCAGGGTGCGGTGCTTGCTGAAGCGCATGGCCAGACGCGCGGTCAGCGGCGCGCCGACGATGCCGGCGATCACATAGACCAGCAGCAGCAGCGAGGCCTGCTCGGCCGAGAACCCGCGGGAGTCCTTGAAGAAGAAGAGGTAGAGCGCGCTCATCCAGCCGGGGCCGAGGGTCAGGGCCATCTGGGCCAGGAACAGCCGCAGCAGGTCCGGCTTGGTGATCAGCGACAAGTAGTCCTTGAGCGCGAACTTCTCCGGCGCGGTCTTCATGATGTGCTCGGGCGTGCGCAGGCAGGTCAGGGCCACGACGATCGGGACCAGGATGAGGATGAACCAGCCCATCGACTTCACGCCCTCGGCCTCGCTCAGGCCGAGATGCGCGGCGACGATCGGAATGATCAGCACGATGACCGCCCCGATCACGCCGGCGGCCGCCAGCACCCCGAACACCCGCGAACGCTGATGGTACTCCGTCGCCAGGGTCGCGGCCCAGGCCGAGTGCCCCAGGCCCAGGATCGAATTGCCCAGGTAGAAGACCAGCAGCCAGAAGATCAGATAGACCGTGCCCACCCCGTGAGGCGCCTCGAACATGGCGTAGACCGCGGCCATCAGGATCGGCCCGCCAGCCAGCACCCAGACCCGGTAACGGCCCAGCCGGGTGCGGGTCCGGTCCATCACCAGACCCAGGATCGGGTCCACCCCGATGTCGAGCATCCGCACGATGGCGAAGGCCGCGCCGATGGCCGCCAGGTTGACTCCCAGGTGGCTGGCGAAGAAGGGCGGGATGTAGACGGCCACCGCCACCGCCAGGGCCCCGAGCGGCAGGGCGAGGGAAGAAAAGGACAGGACCATGCCGCTGGACAGCGGTCTTTCCTGCGGCCGGCCTTGGCTCACTGGCGCTACTCCCTCGCGCGCCGGCCTCTTTCGACCGGCGTCTCGTTTCATTGATCGCCTGCTGCAGGCGCGATGCAAGCCCGCGCAGCTAAAGCCTCTCGAACGCCGTTCGACACCTCAGGAAAATTGAAACAGCCGCTTGCAAGCTCGCAGCCTTCCGGCAAGGTCCTGCGCCACGACTGCGGCGCAACCTTCGAGGTGGAAGCGTGACCGATCTCTTCTCTCCCATGACCTTCGCCAGCGGCGCGGCCATGAAGAACCGCTTCATGCTCGCGCCCCTCACCAACACCCAGAGCTACCCCGACGGCGTGCTCTCGGACGACGAGTTCAACTGGCTCACCATGCGGGCCAAGGGCGGGTTCGGCCTGACCATGAGCTGCGCGGCTCACGTCCAGGCGGCCGGTCAGGGCTTTCCCGGGCAACTCGGCGTGTTCGGCGACCGGCACCTGCCCGGCCTCACCCGTCTGGCCGCCGCCATCAAGGCCGAGGGCAGCCTGGCGATGGTTCAGCTCCACCACGCCGGCATGCGCTCGCCCAAGGAGTTGATTGGCCAGGCGCCGCTTTGCCCCTCCGACGACGCCGAGACCGGCGCCCGGGCATTGACTCTGACCGAGGTCGAGCAGCTCCGCGACGACTTCGTCGCCGCCGCCGTCCGCGCCGAGAAGGCCGGCTTCGACGGGGTCGAGCTGCACGGCGCCCACGGCTACATCCTCTGTCAGTTCCTCTCCCCGATCATCAACCGCCGGCAGGACCGCTATGGCGGCTCGCTGGAGAACCGCGCCCGACTGACCCGCGAGATCATCGACGCAATCCGCGCCGCCTGCCGGCCAGGCTTCACCCTCGGCCTGCGCCTCTCGCCCGAGCGCTTCGGCCTGAAGCTCGCCGAGATCCGCGATTTCGCCCAGGCGCTGATGCGCGAGGGCAAGATCGACTATCTCGACATGTCCCTCTGGGACGTCGCCAAGGAGCCGGTCGAGGAGGAGTTCCAGGGCCGAACCCTGATGTCCTATTTCACCGAGCTCGACCGCGGAAATGTCCGGCTGGGCGTCGCCGGCAAAATCATGGCCGCCGAGACCGCCCGCTGGTGCCTGGGGGAGGGGGCCGACTACGTCATCATCGGCCGCGCCGCGATCCTGCATCACGACTATCCACGGAAAGTGCAGGCAAACCCGCAATTCCTGCCGATAGACCTGCCCGTCACCCGCGAATACCTCCACGCGGAGGGTCTGGGCCCGGCCTTCATCCAGTACATGGGCAATTGGAAGGGGTTCGTGGCCGAGCCCGCACCCACGCAAGGCGCCTTGACGTAAGGCCTGGCTTGGCGGCCTAGAGCGCCGATGATCCTTACCCTCGCCTGCCCGGACCAGCCGGGCATCGTCGCCCGCGTTTCGGCTTTCCTCTTCGAGCGCGGGGCCAACATCCTCGACGCCCAGCAGTACGACGACCAGGAGACCGGCAGGTTCTTCATGCGGGTCGTCTTCGATCCCGCCGGCGCCGACATCGACGCCCTGCGCGAGGCCTTCGGCGAGGTCGCGGCGGCCTTTTCCATGCGCTGGAGCCTGCGCGACCCCAAGGTGAAGCGGCGGGTCATGATCCTCGCCAGCCAGCAGGACCACTGCCTGGCCGACCTGCTCTATCGCTGGCGTCGCGGCGAGCTGCCGATGGAGATTTCCGCGGTGGTCTCCAACCACCCGATCGAGACCTACGCCAACCTCGACCTCTCCGACGTGCCCTTCCATCACCTGCCGGTCCGCCGCGCCACCAAGCTGGAGCAGGAAGCGGCGATCTGGAAGCTGATCCAGGACACCGACACCGAGCTCGTCGTCCTCGCCCGCTACATGCAGGTGCTGTCCGACGGCCTGGCCGCCAAGCTGGAAGAGCGCTGCATCAACATCCACCACTCGTTCCTGCCCGGCTTCAAGGGCGCGCGCCCCTACCACCAGGCGCACGAGCGCGGGGTGAAGGTCATCGGCGCGACCGCCCACTACGTCACGGCCGACCTCGACGAAGGCCCGATCATCGAGCAGGACGTGGAGCGCATCAGCCACCGCGACACCCCCGCCGCCCTGATCCGCAAGGGCCGCGACATCGAGCGCCGGGTTCTGGCCCGCGCCGTCCGCTGGCGGCTCGAGGACCGCGTCCTCCTGAACGGGGCCAAGACCGTGGTGTTCACGGACTGACATCGTCAGCCGAGTGCTCCCCCGCTGGGGGAGCTGTCGGCGAAGCCGACCGAGGGGCCTCCCCCGCTTTACTCTCGTGGCGTCAAACGGCGACCCTGCCGGGAAAATCCCGGAGGAAACCCGCCATGGCCGAAGAGCCCATCCTGTTGACCGACGATCCCGCGCCGCATGTGCGCCGGATCACGCTCAACCGTCCGAACAAGCGCAACGCCCTCTCCAATGCCCTGCGCGGCGAGATCTTCCGCGCCCTGGAAGAGGCCGACCGCGATCCGCAGGTCCGGGTCATCGTCCTGCGCGGGGCCGGGAGCTGCTTTTCCTCCGGCTACGACCTGGCCGGCGTCGGCGAGCTGCCCTGGCACACGGCCGGCGCCCAGGGCCAGTGGGCCCGCCACGTGGTCGACGGCTGCTTCCGGATCTGGGACCTGGCCAAGCCGGTGATCGCCCAGGTCCATGGCTGGTGCCTGGCCGGCGGCTCTGAGCTCGCCGTCGCCTGTGACCTGGTCTACGTCGCCGAGGACGCCCAGATCGGCTACCCGGCCGTGCGCACCATGAGCCCGCCGGACAACCACTATCATGTCTGGCTGATGGGCATGCGGGCGGCCATGGAGCAGATGCTGACCGGCGATTCCATCGACGGGAACGAGGCGGTGCGGCTGGGCTTCGCCAATCGCGCCTATCCGCTGGCCGAGCTGGAACCGGCGGTCCTGGCCATGGCCGAGCGCATCGCCAAGGTCGATCCGGAGCTGGCCCAGCTCAACAAGCGCCTGGTTCACCGTCAGATGGAGGTGATGGGCATGCGCCAGGGCCTGCGCGCCGGCACCGACCTCCACGCCCTCGGCTGGCATACCAGGGCCTCGCGCGAATACATGGAGAAGATGCGCCAGGGCGTCACCGCCGCCCTCACCGAGCGGGACGGCAAGTTCGCCGACTATCGCACCGGTGGATCTTAATCATTTACAACGTAAGGCGATGACGGCAAGGTCGGCGCGACCAGCCTTCAGGAGCGCCTCGTGACCGACCTTCTGCTCGCCATCGCCCACCATCTGCTCGTCTTCGGCCTCGCCGCAATCCTCGCCGCGGAGCTGGCCATGATCCGCCCTGGCCTCGGTGGCGCGGCCCTGCGGCGCCTGGGGATCGTCGACCTGCACTATGGGCTGATCGCCGCCCTGATCCTCATCGTCGGCTTCGCGCGGGTCTATATGGGCGCGAAGGGACCGGAGGCCTATCTCGGCAACTGGGCCTTCTGGGCCAAGATCGGCGCCTTCGTCCTGGTCGGCCTGCTGTCGAGCCTGCCCACCCTGCGCATCCTGCAATGGCGTCGGCGCGCCCGCGCCGAGACCGGCTTCGTGATCACTGAAACAGACGTGAAGGCGGTCCGCCCGTTCCTCATCGCCGAGGTCGCGGTCTTCGCGCTGATCCCGACCTTCGCGGCGATGATGGCGCGCGGCTACGGACTTTAGCGCGCGTCCATCAGCTCCAGCATCCGCTCGAGCGCCGCGAGCTCGTCGGCCTCGCCCGAGGGCTTGTCCCAGCGGATGCGGTTGATGCGCGGGAAGCGCATGGCCACCCCCGACTTGTGCCGTGTCGAGCGCTGCAACCCTTCGAAGGCGACCTCGAACACCAGGCCGTGCCGCACATCCGCGCGCACCGCCCGCACCGGCCCGTAGCGGTCCACCGTGTTGTCGCGGACGTACTTGTCGAGCAGCTTCAGCTCCTCGTCCGTGAAGCCGAAATAGGCCTTGCCCACCGGCGTCAGCATCCGCGCCCCGTCCACCCCCTCGGCCCAGACCCCGAAGGTGTAGTCCGAATAGAAGCTCGACCGCTTGCCGTGCCCTCGCTGGGCGTACATCAGCACGGCGTCAACCAGGAACGGATCGCGCTTCCACTTGAACCACGGCCCCTTGGGCCGGCCGGCCTCATAGATCGAATCCCAGCGCTTGAGCATCACCCCCTCGGCGATCGTCGGATCGCCCGGCGGCGGGCTGCGCCGCAGGTCCGCCAGCTCCGTCCAGGTCCCGAACGGCTGCAGGGGGGAGAGGTCGATGCGGCTGGTCTTCAGCCGGGCCACGAAGTCCTCCAGCCGCGCCCGGCGCCGCACGAAGGGCAGCATCCGGGTGTCTTCCTCCCCGTCGGCCAGCAGGTCGTAGGCCCGGATGCCTGCCGGAAACTCGGCCAGCAGCCGGTCGTTCACGGTCTTGCGGTTCAGGCGCTGCTGCAGGTCGGAAAAGGGCGCGATGGCGCTGCCCCGCAGCACCAGCAGCTCTCCGTCGATGGCGCCTTCGAAGTCGAGCGCGTCCAGCACGTCCGGGAAGGTGCGGGAGATGTCGTCGCCGGTTCGAGTGTAGAGCCGCCGCACGCCGCCCTCGTTGACGGCCTGGATCCGGATGCCGTCCCACTTCCACTCGGCCGCGTAGTCCTCCGGGTCAAGCTTGCCGAAGTCGGCCTCCTCGTCCACCGCCTGCGCCAGCATGACCGGCCGAAAGCGTCCCGGCGCGTCGGCCGTCGGCCGCTCGGACCGGCCCTCCAGCCAGGCGAACAGATCCTCATAGGGCGGGCGCAGGGCGTGCCATATCTCCCCGACCTCCGACACCGGCACAGGGGCCAGATCAGCCACCGCCTGCTTGGCCAGCCGCGCCGAGACCCCTACCCGCAGCCCCCCGGTCATCAGCTTCAGCAGCGCCCAGCGGCCGGTCGAATCGAGGGCGTCCAGCCAATCCTCGATCAGCCGCTGGACGTCGGAGCGCGAGGCGCTGCGCAGGGCGTCCACCACCTCGGACAGCTCGGGCTCGCGGTTGGCCCCCGGCCGCGCCGGCCAGACCAGGGCCACGGTCTCGGCCAGGTCGCCCACATAGTCGTAGGACCAGCCGAACAGCACCGGGTCCATACGCGCCTCGACCGCCTTGCGGATGAAGGCGGGCTTGGCCGCATGAAATGCGAGTTCGCCGGTCAGCGAAGCCAGCGCCCAGCCACGGTCGGGGTCCGGGGCATTGGCGAAGTGGTCGCGCAGCAGGGTCAGCTTGGTGTTGCGCGAAGCGGTCAGCGACAGGCGGTCGAGCAGCTCGGCGAAGGCGCGCATCAGTCCTCCGCCTCGTCCTCATAGCCGACCAGCGCCAGGGCGCGGGCCCGCACGCCGTGCAGCTCGGCCCAGCGCAGCAGCGCTTCCTCCCGGCCGTGCGTGATCCAGAGCTCGCCCGGCGCCAGCTCGTCGACGGTTGCGGTCAGCTCGTCCCAGTCGGCGTGGTCCGAGATCACCAGCGGCAGCTCCACTCCGCGCTGGCGGGCCCGCGCCCGCACCTGCATCCAGCCGGAGGCGAAGGCCCCCACCGGGTCCGGGAACCGCCGCGACCAGCGATCGGCCAGGGTCGAGGGCGGTGCGATGATGATCTGACCGGCGAAGTCCTCCTTCGCCCCCGTCGTCGCCGGCGCCAGCGGCCCCAGCGCCACCCCATGGTCCTCATAGAGCCGGTTCAGGCGGTCGAGCGCCCCATGCACATGGATGGTCTTCTCCCATCCGGCCTCGCGCAGCAGGCAGATGATCCGCTGCGCCTTTCCCAGCGCATAGGCCCCGACCATGTGCGCGCGCTCGGGGAACTGCTCGACCGAGCGCAGCAGCTTGGCGATCTCGTGCGCATCGTCCGGATGCCGGAACACCGGCAGGCCGAAGGTCGCCTCGGAAATGAACACGTCGCAGGGGACCGGCTCGAACGGCGGGCAGGTCGGATCGCGTCGGCGCTTGTAGTCGCCGGAGACCACCATCGTCAGTCCCTGCCAGCGCACCACCGCCTGGGCCGAGCCCAGCACATGGCCGGCTGGAACCAGGGTCACCTCGACCCCGTCGCGCGAGACGCTCTCGCCGTAGCCGAGCGGCTGCACTGATCCGGCGAAGTCGGCGCCATAGCGCTCCTCCATGATCGCCAGGGTCTCGGGGGTGGCGACCACCGTCCCGTGCCCGGCCCGCGCATGATCCGAATGCCCATGGGTGATCACCGCTCGCGCCACCGGCCGCACCGGATCGACGAAGAAATCTCCCGGCGCGCAATAAAGCCCTTCGGGCTTTGGACAGAGCAGGCTCTCAGGACGGATCATGCAAACCGATATGGGAAGCCGAGCCGCCTTTTCCTCCCCTGCAACGCGAGCGAGGGGGACCGCCCGAAGGGTGGGGGAGAGGGGCCTCACCGCCAGGAGAGAATCCAGGCCCGCACATTACACAGTATTCATAATGTGAAATCGGCGTCATGACCTAGACTTAACGAGTATTCGAGAAAGCCGTTGCGTATAACCCTCTCATCGGACGCGGACATCCCGCACCAAACCAGACCAGAGGGACTTAGACATGAACACCACCTTCAACCTGAACGGCTTCGCCAACCTCGTTCTCGCTGCCACCCCGCTCGTGGCCGTCGCCGTCACCGTCCTGACCAAGCTCGCCGGCGTCGCTTGATCCGAGGGGGCTTCCAACTTGACCCGTTACGTTGACCGATAGGCGGAGGCGCCTCAAAGGAAGGGGATGAACATGTCCCCCGAGGCCCTTCGCGAGACGGCTAGGCACATGGTGGAAACCGTGCCCCAGGCCTCCGCCCTCGGCTTCAAGCTGCTTTCCGTCGAGCCCGGCAAGGGCTCCATCTTCACCCCCTGGCGCGAAGACCTGGTCGGCGATCCCGACACCGGCGTCATCGCCGGCGGGGTGGTCACCGCCGTCCTCGACCACGTCTGCGGCCTGGCGATCATCTCGACCGCCAAGGACCGGACCACGCCCCTGTCCACCGCCACCCTGGACCTGCGCATCGACTATATGCGTCCGGCCGCGCCCCGCGCCGACATCACGGCGGAGGCCCACTGCTACAAGCTGACCCGCAACATCGCCTTCGTGCGGGCCCACGCCTACGACGGCGATCCTCAGGACCCGATCGCCACCGCCCAGGCGGCCTTCGTGCTCAAGCGTCCAGAGGCCCGATGACCCCCGCCCAGCGCCTGGAGACCTTCCTCGGTCGCGTGCCCTATGTGCGCTTCCTCGGCATGCGCGCCGAACTGGCCGGCGACGAAATGACCGCGGCCCTGCCCTTCGCCCCGCACCTGGTCGGCAATGTCGCCCTGCCGGCCCTGCACGGCGGAGTCATCGGGGCCTTCATGGAAATGACCGCCCTGGCCCAGCTCTCGGTCACCCAGCCGAGCGCCAAGGTCCACAAGACCATCGACATCACCATCGAGTACCTGCGGCCGGGCCGGGCGCTGACCACCTACGCCCGGGCGGACGTGCGCAAGATCGGCCGCCAGATCGCCAACGTCCATGTCGAAGCCTGGCAGGAGGCGCGCCTGAAGCCGGTCGCCGCCCTGCGCGGCCACTTCATGCTGAGCGACAGCTGACAGCCGGCACGATTGTCCTGGTCCCTGACGCCCACGAGAGAAATTCTGTCTTGAGCAGCTCGATTCCGCCGCTAGGGATTGCGGCGTGATCAGTTTCCAATCCGTCGGCAAGACCTTCGCGCGCGCCTCGGCGCCCGCCCTGCGCGACGTCAGTCTCGATATCGCCGCCAGCGAGGTCTTCGGCGTCATCGGCCAGTCCGGCGCCGGAAAGTCGACGCTCATCCGCCTGATCAACGGCCTGGAACGTCCCACGGCGGGGCGTGTCGTGACCGACGGCGAGGACATCGCCGCGCTCGATGCGGCTGGCCTGAGGAGCCTGCGCCGCCGTGTCGGCATGATCTTCCAGCACTTCAACCTGCTGGCCTCCAAGACGGTGGCGGCCAATGTCGCCTTTCCGCTCAAGATCGCTGGCGTGCCGCCGCGCGAGATCGACGGCCGCGTCTCGGAACTGCTGGCGCGGGTCGGCCTTGCCGACCATGCGGGCAAGTATCCGGCCCAGCTCTCCGGCGGCCAGAAGCAGCGGGTCGGCATCGCCCGCGCCCTGGCCAGCGGGCCCAGAGTCCTGCTCTGCGACGAGGCCACCAGCGCCCTGGACCCACAGACGACCGAGCAGATCCTGGAACTCCTGGCCCAGCTCAACCGGGAGCTCGGCCTGACCATCGTCCTGATCACCCACGAGATGGAGGTGATCCGCCGGGTCTGCCATCGCGTGGCCGTACTCGACGCCGGCCAGGTGGTGGAAAGCGGTGAGGTCGCCGAAGTCTTCCTGCATCCACGTCATCCCGTCACCCGCCGCCTGGTGGCCGACGCGGCGGGCCTGGCCGCGGAGGGTGCGAGCGCCGGCGCCCTGCGCCTCACCTTCCGGGGCGCGGCGACCTATGAGCCGATCCTCGGCCGCATCGCCCGCGACACCGGCGTCGACTACTCGATCCTCGGCGGGCGCATCGACCGCATCCGCGACGAACCTTACGGACAGCTCCTGGTCTCGCTGGTCGGAGGCGACGTCGCCCAGGCCCGCCAGAGATTGGAAGCGGCCGGCGTACGGGTCGAGGAGGTCTGAGGCCGTGTTCGCCAACATCAACTGGGCCGACATCGGCCAGGCCACCTTCGACACCCTGGTCATGCTGGCCGGATCGCTGGGCTTCTCGGTCCTGCTCGGCCTGCCCCTGGGGGTGATCCTCTTCCTGACCGGGCGCGGCCAGTTGCTGGCCAATCCGGCCGCAAACGCCGCGCTCTCGTTCGCGGTCAACGTGCTTCGCTCGGTCCCCTTCGTGATCCTGCTGATCGTGATGATCCCGCTCACCATGCTGCTGGTGGGCACGTCGCTCGGCGTCGCCGGCGCCGTCCCGCCGCTGGTGGTGGGCGCAGCGCCCTTCTATGCGCGCCTGGTCGAGACCGCCCTGCGCGAGGTCGATCCCGGAGTGGTCGAGGCGGGCCAGGCCATGGGCGCGACCCCTCGCCAGATCGTCTTCGGCGTCCTGCTTCCCGAGGCCCTGCCCGGCATCGTGGCGGGCGCCACCGTCACCGCGATCGCCCTGGTCTCCTATACCGCCATGGCCGGCGTCGTGGGGGCAGGCGGGCTTGGCGACCTCGCCATCCGCTTCGGCTACCAGCGCTTCCAGACCGACGTCATGGTGGTGACCGTCCTCCTGCTGCTGGTTCTCGTCCAGGGCCTGCAATGGGCGGGCGACCGCCTTGTCATCAAACTCAGCCGGCGCTGAGCCCGGAGATTAAGACAGACATGCTTAAGCGCACCTTCGTCCTGACCGCCGCCGCCCTGTGCCTCGCCGCCTGCGGCAAGCAAGCGGAGACGCCCTCGGACACCCTGACCATCGCGGCCACCCCGGTGCCCCACGCCGAAATCCTCGAAGTCGTCCGGCCGATCCTCGCGCAGCAGGGCGTGAAGCTGGATGTGAAGGTCTTCAACGACTACGTGCAGCCCAACCTGCAGGTCGCCCAGAAGCAGTTGGACGTGAGCTACTTCCAGACCGCGCCCTATCTCGACGAATTCAACAAGGCGCGCGGGACCAGGCTGGTGAAGGTGGTCGGCGTCCACATCGAGCCGATCGGCGCCTATTCCCGCAAGCACAAGGCCCTCGCGGACCTGCCCCAGGGCGCCACGGTGGCCATTCCCAATGAGCCCAGCAACGGAGGCCGCGCCCTGCTTCTGCTGCAGAAAGGAGGCCTGATCAGCCTCAAGGATCCGGCCAATCCGCTTTCGACCCTGAACGACATCGTCGCCAACCCGAAGGGCCTGAAGTTCCGCGAACTTGAGGCGGCGACCCTCCCGCGGGTGCTGGGCGAGCTGGACCTTGCGGTGATCAACACCAACTACGCCCTCGACGCCAGGCTGGACCCGGCCAAGGACGCGTTGATCCTGGAAGACGGGAACAGCCCGTACGTGAACCTGCTGGTGTCGCGCGAGGACAACAAGAACGATCCGCGCGTCCAGAAGCTGGCCGCCGCTCTCACCGGTCCCGAGGTGAAGGCCTTCATTGAGAAGACTTACGCCGGCGCGGTCCAGCCGGCGTTCTGAGCTCCTAGAGCATCGACATCAGCACCCGGTCGGGCGGACGATGGCCGTCCATCCAGGTCTTGAGGTTGATGATCACCTTCTCGCCCATGTCGATCCGCGCCTCGACCGTCGCCGATCCCAGGTGCGGCAGCAGCACGGCGTTGGGCAGGTTCAGGAGCTTGGGATTGATCGCCGGCTCGAACTCGAAGACGTCAAGGCCCGCCCCGGCGATCAGGTTCGTGGCCAGCAGTTCGGCCAGGGCCGCCTCGTCGATGATCCCGCCGCGGGCGGTGTTCACGATCACCGCATGCGGCTGCATCAGCTTCAGCCGCCGCGCCGACAGCAGGTGATAGGTCGCCGGCGTGTGCGGGCAGTTCACCGAGATGATGTCCATCCGCGCCAGCATCTGGTCGAGGCTTTCCCAGTAGGTCGCCTCCAGCTCCTGGGCGATCACGTGACTGACCGGCTTGCGGTTGTGATAGTGGATCTGCATGCCGAAGGCCCGGGCGCGGCGCGCCACCGCCTGGCCGATCCGGCCCATGCCGATGATCCCCAGCCGCTTGCCGTTGACCCGCCGGCCCATCATCCAGGTCGGGGTCCAGCCGGTGAACTGGCCGGCCTGCACCACGTTCGCCCCTTCGACGATGCGGCGCGAGACCGCCATGATCAGGGCCATGGTCAGGTCGGCGGTGTCCTCCGTCAGGACGCCTGGCGTATTGGTCACCGCGATGCCGCGCTCGGTCGCGGCCGCCACGTCGATGTGATCGACCCCCGCCCCGAAATTGGCGATCAGCTTCAACTGGTCGCCGGCGGCGGCGATCAGCTCGCCGTCGATCGCGTCGGTGATGGTCGGCACGATGGCGTCGGCCCGCGCCACCGCCTGCAGCAGGGCGTCGCGATCCATCGGGGCGTCGGTCAGGTTCAGCTCGGTGTCGAACAGTTCGCGCATCCGCGTCTCCACCTGGTCCGGGAGTTTGCGGGTGACGATGACCTTGGGCTTGCGAGCTGGCATAGGCGTCTTTGGAAAGGATTCTTTAACTGCGCGCGGCGCGCCTTGCTTTGTATCCCAGAACCTCTAGCAAAGCCCCCATGGACGGCCAAGGCGAGCCTCGAACGAACACGCAGCCGAAGACGGCGACGCTCATTATTTTGACGTTGGCGCTGCTCGCGGCCGTCTGCGCGCCCGTCGCGCAGGCCGCGCCCCGGCAAACCCCCTCCGGCCAGCCTGTGCCGCGTTACGTCGCGCTCAAATTCGACAAGGTCTATGCCCGCGCGGGCCCCGGCGAGGACCACAAGCTGCTCTGGGTCTATCATGCCAAGGGCCTGCCGGTTCAGGTGATCGCCGAGAACACGGAGTGGCGGCGCATCTGCGATCCCGAAGGCGGCGTGGCCTGGGTCCACCGACGGCTGACCAGCGGCGAAAACAACGTGATGCGCGCCAAGCCCGAGCGCCTGGCCCTGCACAAGCATCCGCGAGCCGAGGCCGAGATCATCGCCTATCTGGCCCCGCGCTCCATCGCCCAGCTCCCCAAGGGTTGCGAGAAGGGCTGGTGCAAGGTCAAGGCCGGCGGGGTTTCCGGCTGGGCGCCGGCGTCCGAGCTGTGGGGCGTGTCCGACGCCATCCAGTGCAAGCTCGGCCGGCCGGTGGCGTCCCGGAAGCGTTGAGCCGGGCGGCCGGCTCTGCTAGGCCCATTTCCAAACGAATCCATTGGCCCGGACAGGGCCGCCACCAGAAAGCGAAGCATGATCCAGGGCGCCAAGGCCAAGGACCACTACAATCTCGAAGAGCTGCTGGCCTGCGGCAGAGGCGAGATGTTCGGCCCCGGCAACGCGCAACTGCCGGTGCCGCCGATGCTGATGTTCGACCGGATCGTGAAGATCACGGAAGACGGCGGTGCGCATGGCAAGGGCTATGTGGAAGCCGAGCTCGACATCAATCCCGACCTCTGGTTCTTCCAGTGCCACTTTATCAATGACCCGGTCATGCCCGGCTGCCTGGGCCTCGACGCCATGTGGCAGCTGGTCGGCTTCTTCCTCGGTTGGTCCGGCGCGCCCGGCAAGGGCCGCGCCCTCGGCGTCGGCGAGGTGAAGTTCACCGGCCAGGTCACCCCCAAGGTCTCCAAGCTGATCTACCGGATCGACCTGAAGCGCGTGATCATCCGCAAGCTGGTCATGGGCATCGGCGATGGCGTGCTCGAGGCCGACGGTAAGATTATCTACGAGGCGAAGGACCTGCGCGTCGGACTGTTCGACGCCAAGGACCTCGGCTGAGAAGACGGAAATAAGTTCATGCGCCGTGTCGTCGTCACCGGGATCGGTATCGTCTCGTCCATTGGCAACAACGCCAACGAGGTCCTCGCCTCGCTGCGCGAAGCCAAGTCGGGCGTCAGCTTCTCGCCCCAGTATGCGGAGCTCGGCTTCCGCTCGCAGGTTCACGCCTCGCCCGACATCGACTGGGAGTCGATGGTCGACCGCCGCGCCGCGCGGTTCCTGGCCCAGGGCACTGCCTTCGGCCACATCGCCATGGAACAGGCCATCGCCGATTCCGGCCTGGAAGAGGCCGACGTCTCCAACGAGCGCACCGGCCTGATCGTCGGCTCGGGCGGCCCGTCCACCAAGTCGATCATCGAGGCGGCCCACACCGCCAAGGAACGTGGCCCCAAGCGGGTCGGCCCCTTCGCGGTGCCCAAGGCGATGAGCTCGGGCGCCTCCGCGACCCTGGCCACCTGGTTCAAGATCAAGGGGCTGAACTTCTCGATCGCGTCGGCCTGCGCCACCTCCACCCACTGCATCGGCGCAGGGTACGAGCAGATCCTGATGGGCAAGCAGGACGTGATGTTCGCCGGCGGCGCCGAGGAGCTGGACTGGTCGCTCAGCGTGCTGTTCGACGCCATGGGCGCCATGAGCTCGAACTTCAACGATCGCCCGGCCACCGCCAGCCGCGCCTATGACAAGGACCGCGACGGCTTCGTCATCGCCGGCGGTTCGGGGATCGTGGTGCTCGAGGAATACGAACGGGCCAAGGCCCGCGGCGCCAAGATCTACGGCGAGATCGTCGGCTATGCCGCCAACTCCGACGGCTTCGACATGGTCGCCCCGTCGGGCGAAGGCGCGGCGCGCTGCATGCGCCTGGCCATGGCCGACCTTGGCGGGCGCAGGATCGACTACCTGAACCCGCATGGCACCTCGACCCCGGTCGGCGACGTCAAGGAAATGGGCGCGGTGCGCGAGGTGTTCGGCGCCGACGTACCGCTGATCTCCTCGACCAAGTCCCTCACCGGCCACAGCCTGGGCGCGGCGGGCGCGCAGGAGGCGATCTACAGCCTCCTGATGCTGAACAACGGCTTCGCCGCCGAGAGCGCGCACATCGAAAACCTCGACCCCGAGTTCGCCGACCTGCCGATCCTGCGCGAGCGCAAGGACGTCCAGCTCGAAACCGTGATGTCGAACTCCTTCGGCTTCGGCGGCACCAACGGCTGCCTGGTGATGGCCCGGGTCTAAAAGGGCGATTCTCTCCCGCCGGGGGAGGTGGATCGGCGTGCAGCGCCGAGACGGAGGGGGCCGCCGCAGGCGGTCTCCCCTTGCCGTGAAGGCCCCTCAGTGACCCTGCGGCTGACAGCTCCCCCGAGCATCTAAGCAAGAGGCGGCGATTCGCTTCCACCTTGCGCCCCCGCCTCCGCCCGTCCACAAACCCCGCAAACTCTGGAAACGCCGAGGAGATGCGCGTGGCCGACGAATATCAGATGCCCAAGGGCGACCTGATGAAGGGCAAGAAGGGCGTGATCACGGGGGTCGCGAACCACCAGTCGATCGCCTGGGGCATCGCCTCGCAGCTCGCCGCCCAGGGCGCCGAGCTCAGCTTCCTGCATTTGCCGGGCATGGAACGCCGGGTGCAGCCCCTGGCCGAAAGCGTCGGCGCCAAGGCCATCGTCCCGGCCGACGTCACCGACGACGCCTCCATGGACACGGCCTTCGAAGCCATCGAGAAGGCCCACGGGACGATCGACTTCTTCCTCCACTCGATCGCCTTCGCCAACAAGGACGAGTTGAAGGGCTCGTTCGTCGACAACACCACGCGCGAGGGCTTCCTGCGCGCCATGGACATCTCGATCTTCTCGTTCGTGGACTGCGCCCGCCGCGCGGCCAAGCTGATGCCGAACGGCGGTTCGATCGTCACCATGACCTATCTGGGGTCCGAGCGCGCGATCCCGAACTACAATACCATGGGCGTGGCCAAGGCCGGCCTGGAGGCGGCCACCCGCTATGCGGCCCGCGACCTCGGGCCCCGCAGGATCCGCGTCAACGCCATCTCCGCCGGAGCGATGAAGACCCTGTCCCTGGCCGGCATTTCCGGCGGCCGCTCGATGCTGGCCCAGGGCCGGGCCATGTCGGCCCTGGGCGAGGACACCTCGATGGAAGGCGTCGCCGGCTGCGCCCTCTGGCTACTGTCGGACCTCGGCCTGTCGACCACCGGCGAGGTGGTTCACGTCGATGCGGGCTTCCACATCATGGGCCTGGCGTCCGACAGCGAGGGCTGACGCTTACGCGTTGGCGCCGCCATCCACGGTGAAGCCGGCGCCATTGGCGAAGCGGCTCTCGGGGCCGGCGATCCAGGCGACCATGCTGGCGATGTCTTCGGGCCGGCCATATTCGGGAATCGCCATGCGGCCGCGCTGGGCGTCGGCCCCCTCCCCATCGGCCGGGTTCATGTCCGTATTGGTCGACCCCGGATGGACCAGGTTCACCGTGACCCCACGCGGACCAAGGTCGCGCGCCAGTCCCTTGGTGAAGGACAGCAGGGCCGACTTGGTCATCGAATAGAGGGTGAGCCCCGGGGTCGGCACCTGCTCGGCCAGGTTCGAGCCGATATTGATGATCCGGCCGCCCGGCGGCAGATGAGCCGCGGCCGCCTGCGAGGCCAGGATCACGCCGCGCACGTTCACGGCCAGCAGTTGGTCGACGTCCTCTACTGTCCAGCCTTCCACCGGCCCCACGCCCCGCGCGATCCCTGCATTGTTGACCAGGATGTCCAGCCCGCCCAGTTCGGCGGCCGCCCAATCCACCGCCGCCTTCACCGCGGCCGGGTCGGCGCTGTCGGCCTGAATCGCCAGGGCCCTGCGCCCCAAGCCTTCGATCCTGCTGACAAGCTCGTCCGCCCGCTCCTTCGAGCGTTCGAAGGTGATGGCGACGTCCGCGCCGTCCTGCGCCAGCCGCAAGGCGATGGCGGCGCCGATTCCTCGGCTCGCGCCAGTCACCAGGGCGCGCTTTCCGGAAAGATTTGACACGGGAAACTCCATTTCTGTGTCGATCGATACAAAATCGAATCCCACCGTTGCCGACGGCCGTCAAGCGATTTATATAATGACCGATACAGAAAGGAATTCGGATGGCTGAAAGGGGCCGCCCCCGCAGTTTCGATCGCGACGCCGCGCTGTCCCGCGCCATGGAGGTGTTTTGGGCGCGCGGTTACGAGGGCGCGTCGATCAGCGATCTGACCTCGGCCATGGGGATCGGATCGCCCAGCCTCTATGCCGCCTTCGGCTCCAAGGAGGAGCTGTTCCGCCAGGCGGTCGATCTCTATGGCGCCGTGGAGGGCCCGGAGATCTGGAGCGCCGTCGAGACTGCAGCCACGGCGCGTGAGGCCGCTGAGGGTTTCCTGACCGCAACCGCCCGCACCTTCTCGCGCCCGGACAAGCCGCGCGGCTGCATGGTGGTCCTCAGCCAGCTCAACGCGACCCAGGCCAGCGAGAGCGTCTGCAGGGCGCTACGGGAGCGGCGCGTGGACGGTCAGTGCGCCCTGGAGGCCCATTTCCGGCGAGCGGTGGAAAGCGGCGAGTTGCCGGGGCGGGTGGACCCCGCCGCCCTCGCCGCCTTCTTCGTGACCGTCCAACAGGGCATGTCCGTCCAGGCCCGAGACGGCGCCAGCGAAGACGCCCTGCTGAAGATCGCTCGGAATGCGATGGCGGCCTGGGAGCCGCTCACCGCGCCCTGACTGAAGCCTCAGGCCAAGCGCGGCTGGGTGCGACGGGTGCGGATGACGCCGCCGACCAGGCCGAAGCCGGCGATCAGCATCGCCCAGGTCGCCGGTTCCGGCGCCGACGAGCCGCCGAAGCGCACTTCCGACAGACCGACCGGGGCATAGCCGTAGATTTCCGGGTACTGCTGGTGATTGCCGGAAAGGCTGAGCTGCACATAGCGGGCCTGGCCCGAAAGGCCGAAGGTCTCGGCGCCCAGCAGCTCCCCGGCGCCGCGGGCGAACTCGCCGGACAGCACGTCGGTGAAACTCACGCCGTCGGTGGAGATGGCCAGGGTGAAGGCCTTGGCGGCGCGGTCCAGGGTGGAGGCGAACTCCTCCTTGCCGAAATTGTAGTTCCAGACGTCGACCGACGAGAGCTGGTAGAGTCCGCCCAGGTCGAAGGTCAGGGTCGCGGCGTCCACCGACAGGTCGGTCATCCACATGTTGGCGTAGTTGGCGTCGTGCTGGTCGCCGACCATCCCGCTGCCGTTGATCAGGTTCTCGGCCTTGTACTCCCCGAACAGCAGGAAGGTGTTGGAGGCGGTGACGCTGACCGGCGTGATGACCGCGGCCGAAGCCGGAGCGGCAAACAGCGCGGCGGCGGTGGCAAGCGCGGCGAGGCCCGAAATCTTAATAGACATGGTTTCTCTCCCGTTAAGAAAGAGAAGGTCATGGACGACGCAGATGTCGGCAGGATCACCGTTCGGTGAAGGTTGTTTCCGAAAAGGCGTCACACGCCAGGGTGGGGACCGGCGGCTCCTAGGCCGCGTAGGCCCGCAGGAAACGCCGCGTCGCCTCGAGGGCGATGGCCTCGATCTGCGCCTCGCTCAGGTCGCGGCGCGCGCCTAACAGATTCCCGAGTTGGCGCGAGCCGATGACCATGCTGGCGAAGAACTCGGCCGCCAGTTCCGGATCGTCGATCGCCAGCCGGCCGGCCTGAGTCTCCATCCGCAGGAAGTCGGCGAGCCGTCGGCGCGAGGTCGCCGGCCCCGCCTCGAAGAAGGCTCGCGCCACGTCCGGCTGGTCGGCGGCGCTCTCCACCGCCATGCGCAGCATCGAAAGGCCCCGCGGGTTCTCGACCGCCGCGATCATGAAGCGGCCGAAGGCGGTGAGCGCCTCCTCGGGGCGCTCGGCCGCCGACGGCTCCATCAGCGGGGCGGTGATCTCCGAAACCCGTCGCGCCACCAGCGCACGGATGAGCTCAGGCTTGGAGCCGTAGTGGTTGTAGATGGTCTGCTTGGAGACCGATGCGCGGCGGGCGATCTCCTCCATCGAGGCGGCCAGCCCCCGCTCGCCGAACACCGCCGCCGCCGCGTCCAGTATGGCCTCCGACTTGGCCAGGTCGATCTGCCCTGCGAGACGGGCCATCAGTGGCCGCCCCCTCCGCCGGTGGCCGGCGGAGCCTTGCCCGGCGTCGCCGTGAAGCCGAGCAGGGCCGCCACCACGCACCCCATGGCCAGGAAATAGAAGGCGTCGCCGAAGGCCAGCACCGAGGCGTCCCGCCGCAGGCCCATGCCCAGGAACTTGTGCGCCGCTCCGCTCGGGTCTGCCACGCCCTGCATCTCCATCATCGACGTCAGGCCCGCCAGCATGTCTTGCGCCTGCTGGTTGGCGATGCTCATCCCGGCCGACAGCTCGGAGAGGTGAACGGCGGTCTGGTCGGACAGGATCGTGGTCAGCATCGCCAGGCCGATCGCCCCGCCGACATTGCGGATCAGGTTCACTAGGCCCGAGGCGTCCTTCATCAAGGTAACCGGCAAGGTCGAGACGCTGAGCTGCTGGGCGGCGATCATGGCGATCATCACCCCCAGGCCGCGAATGGCCTGCAGGGCGGCGAACTGCCAGAAGCCCCATTCGGCGGTCACCCGGATTCCGAGCCCGACGCCGTAGGCCGCCAGGCCAAAGCCGATCACCAGCGGGATGCGCGGGTCCATGGCCCGGACCAGCCGGCCGGCCACCGGGGCGCTGACGAACATGACCAGGCCGGAGACCAGCATGGTGGTGCCCACCTCCGCCGCCGAGTACTGGCGGATCTGACCCAGGAACAGCGGCAAGACGAAAGTCCCGCCGAACAGGCTCATCCCAGAGACGGCGTTCATCATGAAGCCGAGCGTGAAGTTCCTGTCGGTGAACGGCCGCAGCGAGACGATAGGCTGCCTGTAGGTGAGCTGACGCCAGATGAAGACCACCCCGGTGATCACCGCCGTCACGGTGAGCCAGAGGATCAGGTCGTCGTCGAACCAGCCCTCGCCCGAGCCCTCCTCCAGCACGTACTGCATCGAGAGCAGGAAGACGGTCATGGTCACCAGGCCGAACCAGTCGATACCTTTGGCCAGAGAAGGGTCGCCCTTGTCGAAATCGCCGTAGCGGCTGACCAGGAACATCACCAGCAGGCCGGGTGGAACGTTCACGAAGAACAGCCACCGCCAGTTCAACGCCTCGGTCAGATGGCCGCCCAGGGTCGGGCCGATGGTTGGGGCCAGGGTGACGATCACCCCGACGATGACGTTGGCCGTGACCCGCTTTTCCGGCGGAAACACCGTCATGGCGGTGGCGAACACGGAGGGGATCATCGCGCCCGCCGCCAGCCCCTGGAAGGCGCGGGTGATGATCATCATCTCGAAGCTGGTGGTCAGGCCGGTGAGGATCGAGGTCAGGATGAACCCGATCGCCGCGGCCACATAGACCGGCCGGGTGCCCCACATCTTGGTCAGGTAGGCGGTGAGCGGAATGATCACCACCTCGGCCAGCAGGTAGATGGTCTGGATCCAACTGATCTCGTCGGCGCTGGCGCCGACCCCAGCCTGGATCTGGCTGAGGGACGAGGCGACGATCTGGATGTCCAGGACCGCCATGAACTGGCCGATCACCATCCCCCCGAAGCCGAGGAAGATCTTCGGCCAGTCGACCTCGCCCGAAGCGGTCACATGTCCGCCGGGCGCCGTCTGGGCCGGGGGCGGTGCGGCGATGGCTGCGTCGGCCACGACCCGCGCGCCTTAGTGGCTTTCGCCGCGGCTGGCGTACTCGGACGCCGGCAGCGCCTCGGCGAAGCTCGGCCCGGTATTGCTCTGGACGTCCACCTTGACCTCGACCGAGAGGCCCGGCCGCAGAGCGCCCGACAGCGGCGACTTGGCGTCCACCGCGATCTTCACCGGCAGCCGCTGGGCGATCTTGGTGAAGTTGCCGACCGCGTTCTCCACCGGGATCAGGGCGAACTCCGAACCCGTGGCCGGCGCGAAGGAGTCGACGCGGCCCTTGATCTCCCGCTTGCCGAAGGCGTCGGCCTTGATCGTCACCGGCTGACCGATGCGCAGGCGCGCGACCTGGGTCTCCTTGAAGTTGGCGACGACGAAGGCCTCGCCCAGCGGCACCACGCTCATCAGCACGGTGCCGGGCCGGACGTACTGGCCGATGCGGACCGAGCGAGCGCCCACCACGCCGGACACCGGCGCGCGGATCTCGGCCCGCTCGAGGTTGATGCGGGCCTGTTCCGCCGCAGCGTGCGCGGCCCGGGCCTGCGCCAGGGTCTGGGCCCGGGCCGAACCCAGGCTGTCATAGCTCCGGCGCTCGGCCTCCAGCGTCGCCTGGGCCTGGGCGACGCTCGCACTGGCCTGGCTGGCGGCGGCCCGCGCGGTCTGAGCCCGCTGGGCCGAGACCCAGCCTTGCGAGGCCAGCGATCCGTAGCGGCCAAGTTCGGCCTGGGCGAGCTGGGCCTCGGCCCGGGCCGAGACGACGCCCGCGGCCTTCTGCTCGATCATCGCCTGCTCCAGGCGCGCCTTGTCGTCCACCGCGCGGACCGCAGCGTCCAGCGCCGCGGCGTTGCCCTCGGCCTGGGCCAGAGCCGCCTTCAGGGGCGCCAGGTCCAGCCGCACCAGCACCTGGCCGGCGGAGACCTGCGCGTTGTCCTTCACCAGCACCTCGGCGACGTAACCGTCGACCTGGGGCGCCACCGCCACCTTGTCGGCCTGGACGAAGGCGTTGTCGGTCGACTCGTACTTCTGCTTGTTGAGCCACCAGAACCCGCCGCCGACCACGAGGCCCAAGCCGATCACCCCGGCTGCAGTGAGCGGAACAAACTTCTTCGGCAATAACGCCATGGAATTCGGCCTGAATTGATCATCAAAAATGGACGCGTCAGTCCAATGGTGACGCAAGTTTGACCGCTCGCCTATCCGTGCAATGAAGAAATTTGCGCGCGGGGCGCTACAAGGCCGTCAGCCAACGGCCCCGGTAGCCGTTCATCGCCATGCTTCCGAGCCGCTCGGTCAGCCGCCAATTCACCACCGCGCCCACCGGCGCGCCGATCAGCGGGATGAGCTGGGCCATCTTCGCCAGGTCGATATAGTCCCGGTATTCCTGCTGGAACTTGCGCCAGTCGAACTCGTCCAGACTCTGCGGATGAGCCCTGGCGTCCCAGTCCTCCAACGCCCGGAACACCTCGGCCCGGCGCGCGGCCGACGAGAAGGCCAGTTGGAAGAGGTGCAGCAGGTAGAGCCGCTCGGAGAAGTCCGAGCCGCGGTGGCCGTAGACCGCGGCCAGGTCGAACAGCAGCTTGATCTTGATGGCGATCAGCGCCGGGAAGTCCGCCAGGGCCAGCCAGAACCCACCGGCGCCTGCGACGCCGCCCTCTACCGCCGCGGCCGTCCGATAGCCCGAGATCACGCCGAGCGCCTTGGCGTCGCGGATGCTCAGCGGCGCGTGCTCCAGCGGCGCGGCCGTGGTCAGGTTCGAGCCCAGCAGGATCGCCCGGGTCATCTTCTCGACCACCGCCGTCACCGCCGCGTGGGCCTTTTCCGGGATGATGGCGTTGACCCGCTGCTGCGTGCCGCGCGCCGCCTTGTCGATCAGGTTGGGCGCCTTCAGCATCTGCCGGCGCCAGCGCGCGACCTCGGCGGCCGCCCAGGCTTCGTATTCGGCCTCGGGCGCGGCGAAAGGCGGCTTGTCAGGCATGAGCGGCTCCTTGGTTCCCGAGACTTATGAGACCCGGGCCCGCTCCGCCAGTCACGTCCCGAACCAGCCTCCGACCACGCACGAGGCCTTCCCGTCTCGGACCGTGACCGTAGCGCGATGCCCCACGCCCGGCTTGAAGACGGTCACGCCCCTTTCCGTCGCCACCGCGACCATCGCCGGGCCGGTGAACTGGCAGACGCGGTAGGGATCGCCGGGGATCAACCCCTCGCCCAGCGGCGAGGCGCAGCTCGCATGCCCGAAGCGCCGCGCGAAACGCGCCCCGCCATAGGAGAACTCATAGGGCGTGTCGGCCGCGAAGGCCGCCCCGTGCGCCACCACCGGACAGGGCGGGCCGCTGATATCCCAGGCCCGCCGCTCGGCCTCCTGCAGCGACCAGGTCTCGTAGATCAGCCAGGCCGGCAGGGTCGCCAGCATGACCAGAAAGAAGCCGACGCCCACCAGTTCGCTTAGCCGGCGGCCGGCGGGCGGCGCTGTGACAGCAACCATGACCCCTCCTCCCGGAAGCCCGGCCCAGCTTGACCTGCAAAACCGCCCACGCACAACCATGAAGAGCGAACGCGCCTTGCCCCTGGACCTTGCCCGGCTTTCGTCGGCATATCGCCCCATGGCTCAGACATTCGATGCGGACGTGATCATCGCCGGCGCCGGCATGGCGGGGGCGACCTTGGCCCTGGCGCTCAAGAGCGGGGGCCTGGAGCCGCTGCTGATCGATCCGATCGTCTTCGACGACCAGCTTGCGCCAACCTTCGACGGCCGCGCCTCGGCCATCGCCTTCGCCTCGTTCCGCCAGTGGCGCACCCTCGGCCTGGCCGCCGAGATCGAGCCCTACGCCCAGCGGATCGAGCAGATCCTGGTCACCGACGGCTTCGCGCCCGGCGCGGCCGCCCCCAAGCCGACCCCGTTCTTCCTGCAGTTCGACTCCGCCGAGATCGCCGACCGCTCGGACGGCGAGCCGCTGGGCTACATGATGGAAAACCGCCGCACCCGGGCGGCCCTGGCCGCCGGCGTCGGCCGCGCGAAGATACGCGTCGAGGCCCCCGCCAAGGTCGCCGCCGTCGAGGTCGAGACCGGCGCGGCCAAGGTCAGGCTGGAGGACGGCCGGGTGCTGACCGCGCCCCTGGTGATCGGCGCCGAGGGCCGCGGCTCCATCGTGCGCCGCCAGATCGGCGTCGGGACCATCGGCTGGGACTATCGGCAGACCGGCGTCGTCGCCACGGTGAAGCTGGAGCGCGGCCACCAGGGCGTGGCCCACGAATATTTCCTGCCCGGCGGCCCCTTCGCCATCCTGCCGCTCACCGAGGACCGCGCCAGCCTGGTCTGGACCGAGAGCCACCCCAAGGCCGCGGCGCTCAAGGCCGCCTCGCCGGAAGCCTTCCACGCCCACCTGCAGCGCCGCTTCGGCGAGTTCGTCGGCGAGGCGACCGTCCAGGGCCCGGTCTTCACCTATCCGCTCTCGCTACAACTGGCCGAGCGGCTCTACAGCCCGCGCGTGGGCCTGCTGGGCGACGCCGCCCACGGCGTCCACCCGATCGCCGGCCAGGGCCTGAACCTCGGCCTCAAGGACGCTGCGGCCCTGTCGCAAGTCCTGGTCGAGGCCGCGCGCCTGGGCGAGGATATCGGCTCCGAGGCGGTGCTGGAGCGCTACGCCCGCTGGCGCAACTTCGACAACGTCATGCTGGCCGCGGCCACCGACGTCTTCACCCGGCTGTTCTCCAACGACAACCCGGTCCTGCGCCTGGCGCGCGGCGTCGGGATGTCGGCGGTGAACCGCATCGGCCCGGCCCGGCGCTTCTTCATGGCCGACGCCGGCGGCGCGGCCGGCGACCTGCCCCGCCTGCTCCGCGGCGAGGCGCTCTAGTCGAGGGCGCGCGCCTCTTCCGGCAGCATGATCGGCACGCCGTCGCGGATCGGATAGGCGAGCTTGGCGCTCTTGCTGATCAGCTCCCCGGCCTCGCGGTCATAGACCAGCGGCCCGTGCGTGACGGGACAGACCAGGATCTCCAGCAGGCGTGGATCGATCTCGGCGTGGATGGGCAGGGTGGCGGAGGCGTCGGTCATGGCAGGCTTCTACTGGATCGATTGCGGTCCGTCATCGTCCGCGCCGAGGCTGTCGATCTCCAGGAGCGCCGTCAGGGCGTCGCAGCGGTCGGCCACGGTCTGCGCCTCCAGCAGCGCCTGCTTCTCCGGCGGGTCGAACGGCAGGCCCATGGCCAGGCTGGTGACCAGGCTCTCCAGCGGCGCGCTCTCGGCCGTATCCCAGTCGATGTCCAGCTCGCGGCGGTTCAGGTAGCGCTTCAGCGCCCCGGCGAACCGCCGGCGGTCGAAGGCCGGAATGTCGGCGGCCTCGACGGAAAGGTCGTCGGCGAAGGGCTCGAAGTCCGCCCGCACCTGCCGATAGGGCGTGGTGACAGACAGCTCCTCCTTGATGTGGAACCGGCAGACCCCCGTCAGGGTGATGAGGTAGCGCCCGTCCGAGGTCTCCGAAAAGCTGGTGACTCGCCCGACGCAGCCCACATTGGCCAGGCTCGGCCGCACCCGGTCGCCCGCCGGCCGCGTCTGCACCATGCCGATCATCCGGTCCCCGGCCATGACGTCGTCGGTCATGTTCAGATAGCGCGGCTCGAAAATCTGCAGCGGCAGGTCGCCGCCAGGCAACAGCAGCGCGCCGTCCAGCGGAAACACCGGGATGACCTGCGGAAGGTCGGAAGCTCTGCGGAAGACGGCGGCCGGCATGCGCCTCCTCTCCTATGAGAACAGGATCGACGAGAGCCGCCGACGCCCGGCCCGGGTGATGTCCGAACCTGCGCCCGCCGCCTCGAAGATGGTCAGCAACTGTTTGCGCGCCGCCTCGTCGTTCCAGGCGCGGTCGCGCGCGATGATGGTCAGCAGATGGTCGCTGGCCTCGCCCCAGGCGCCGCGGGCGGCCAGGGCCTTGGCGATCTCGAAGCGCGCCTCGTGGTCGTCGGCGTCCTTGGCCAGCCGCTGCTCGAACTCGCTGGTCTCGCTGGGGCCTTCCTCGGCCAGGGCCAGGGCCGCCCGGACGCTGTCGAGGTCGGCGTCCCTGGCGTCGGCCGGCGCCATCTCGGCGATCTCGGCGGCGCGTTCGCGGTCGCCGCCGGCCAGATAGCAGCGGGCCAGGCCGCCGAGGGCCTTCACATTGTCCGGCTCGGCCTGCAGCACCTGGGCGTAGGCCTGGGCGGCCCCGCCGACGTCACCGACCTCCAGTGACTCCTTGGCCATGGCCAGCAGCTCGTCCGTGGCGTTGGCCGGCGCCTGGCCGGCGATGCGGTCCACGAACTGCTTCACCTGGCTGTCGGGCAGGGCGCCCATGAAGCCGTCCACCGGCCGCCCTCCGACGAAGGCGAACACCGCCGGGATCGACTGCACGCGAAGTTGGCCGGCGAACTGCGGGTTGGCGTCGATGTCGACCTTGACCAGCTTCACCTTGCCCTTGGCGGCCAGGACGTTCTTTTCCAGCGACGGGCCGAGCTGGCGGCACGGGCCGCACCAGGTCGCCCAGAAATCGACGATGACCGGCGTCTCCTTGGACGCCTCGATCACGTCGGCGATGAAGCTCTGGTCCGTACCGTCCTTGATCAGGTCGGAGGCTTGGGGCTGGGTCTCGCCGATGAGGCTCATAGATCGTCTTCCGGATAGGAGGCTTGCCAGGGCGTAACGCGCCCGGCCGCTAAAATGGTCCTTAACGTCGCACGCTTCAACGGCGGTCAGGCGTTCCGGGGGCGAACTCGGCGCGTAACTGGACCCGACTGGCAAGCATGCGCATGCTCGCTTATGTTATGCGCATGGAGAACGCACACCCCCCTGGTCGCCAGCGCTTGAACCTCACGCTTCCAGGCGCCCTGGTCGATGAAGCCAAGGCTCTCGGCCTGAACCTCTCGCGCGCCTGCGAGAGCGGCCTGGAAGCAGCGGTCGCGGCCGAGCGCGCGCGACGCTGGCAGGCCGACAATCGTCCGTTCTTCCACTGGTACAACGCCAAGGTCGAGAAAGAGGGCCTGCCGCTGGCGCAATACCGACAGTTCTGATGAAGAACGGCGTCTACAGGCTTCCGAGCGGCGTGCTGGTCGTCGATGTGCAGTCCGATCTGCTGCACCCGACCAACACCCGCGTCGTCATCCCGCTCATCGCGGCGATCGACCTGCCCGCGCAACCCCTGAGGTTGACGCCCTGCTTCGAGGTCGAGGGGCAGAAGGTCATGCTTCTTCCCTTGCAGATGGCGGCCGTTCCGCTGCGCGAGCTGGGACGCCAACCGGTGCGCATGCTGACCGAGGAGGAAGCCTACGCCGTCAGCGGCGCGCTGGGCGTGCTGTTCGAGGGCGTCTAGCCCACCACGCTCATCGCCGCGAAATCCACCACGATCGGCTCGATCCCCAGCGCCGCCAGGAACTGCCGGAAGCCTGCCTTCGACACACCGGTCGTGGCGGTGTTGGTCATCGGGTGGAAATTCACCCGCTCGGCCTGCGCCAACCTCCGGTCCAGCACGAAGGTGATCTGCCGGCCGGCATCGTTCATCAGCCCGAAGGCGGTCACCGAGCCCGGCGTCACGCCCAAGGTCGCCTCCATCAGCTCGGCCGGGCCGAACGACAGCCGCGCCGAGCCGATCACCGTATGCAGGCGCTTTAAGTCGATCACCGTGTCGTCCTGGGCCGAGATCAGCCACAGCCGGCCCTTGGCGTCCTTCAGGAACAGGTTCTTGGTGTGCGCGCCGGGGATATCGTCCTTGATCCCCTCGCCCTCGCCCACCCGGAACACCGCCACGTGGTCGGTGGTGTCGTGCTCGATGCCGTGGGCGTCGAAGAAGGCGAGAAGGTCGGCGCGGGTCTTCATGCCGGCTTGCTTAGCCCATGGGGCGCCGTGGCCGCTAGCGGTCGGGGCGGATGCTGGCTAGAGCAATGGGCGCAAGTGAGCCGAAGTTGGAGGAAGCCATGGAGCTCGAGTGCTATCCCACCGCCGAGCGTCCGCCGGAAATCGTGCCGGGCCGTCCGCAGCGCGCCTGGATGGACCGTTTCGCCGAGCGCCATCCGTATCGCTGCCTGCCGCTGAGCATGGCCAACACCACCGGCTGGGAGATCCTCTGTCCGATGGCCTTCACCGCCGAGTGGAACGGCGGCCTGATGCAGGAGGACATCAAGCTGACCTCCGACCGGCCGCACCCGGATTTCCATAACTTCGTGAAGAGCCACTTCAGCCACGGGGTCATGACCTTCCACCCCGGCTACCTCTTCCGCACCCCGCCGGGCTGGTCGATGATCGCCCAGGGACCGCCCAACCACGTCAAGGACGGCATCCAGCCGCTGGCCGGCCTGGTGGAGACCGACTGGCTGCCCTTCCCCTTCACCATGAACTGGATCTTCACGCGGCCGGGCCGGGTGCGGTTCGAGAAGGGGGAGCCCTTCTGCTTCATCACCCTCACCAAGGACCGCGAACTGGCCGACTTCCAGCCGGTGATCCGGGGCATGGACCGCAACCCCGAACTCCGCGACCAGTACGACACCTGGGAGAAGCACCGGGCCGAGTTCAACAAGCGGATCTTCCGCGCCGACCCCGACGCCACCAAGGAAGCCTGGCAGCGCTACTACTTCCGCGGGGAGTTCCCGGAGGACACCGGAGAGGCGCCGAAGGACCATGTGAACAAGCGTCGCCTGAAGAATCCGAAATTTGGCTGATAGGGGTGTTGCCAACGTGCGGGCCCTCTGCCATAAGCCCGCTCTCGATTTTCGGGCGGCGCGGGAAACCAGGTCGCTTCGGGGTGCGGGCGTAGCTCAGGGGTAGAGCACAACCTTGCCAAGGTTGGGGTCGTGAGTTCGAATCTCATCGCCCGCTCCAATCGAAAATCGAACCCCAGCAGGGGCCGCCCTCAGGCGGCCCTTTTGTTTTCCGGTCGCGCATCCCGCGGCCAGGAACGCGGGCGTAGCTCAGGGGTAGAGCACAACCTTGCCAAGGTTGGGGTCGTGAGTTCGAATCTCATCGCCCGCTCCAATCCTCCCCGAGAGGATTGGAACGAGACCCGGAAGTCCCGAACGATCAGATGCGCCCCCGCTGCGGGAACTCTGCGCCCCCTCGGGGTCTAAGGATGGCCGCGACCTGACGGCCCAGCCATGACGAACTGGCAAGCCGCTCGCAGAGGCTGCGCCCGCTCTTCTGCCCCGCGCAAGACACCCCCTGTTGCGCCATCAAACCCGCCTGGGCTATAGAGCCGCCCGATGACACTGGCTTTCGACATCGCCGGACCGATGAGCGCGCGCAGCCTCGCGCGCCCGGCCGCCTGCGCGTCGAAAACCACCATGATGCTCATTACCATGACCCCCTACATCGGGACGGGGCGAACGCTCGCGCTTTAACAAGGCCGACGGATCGCAAGATCAGGAACCCCGCTCCCGAAAGGCAGCGGGGTTTTTTGTTGCGCGCTCCATCGGTCCTCCAAACGAAGGACTGAACCATGGACACCACCGAACCCACCCAGCCGTTGAGGGCCGGCGACGCCGCCAGGCGCTTCGCCGACGCCCTGGCCGCCGAGGCCCTGCTCGAACAGACGGCCCGCCTGGAGGCCACCCTGGCGGCCGACGGGGGCCTGGAGACCCTGTTCGCCGTCGAGCAGGCCCTGGACCTCGCCTGGCCGAGCAGCGCGCCGACCTGCGAGCTGATCTGGGCGACCGAGGCGGCCGAGGATGTTCTGCGCCTGCGCGCCTTCGACGACGCCGGCCGCCTGCTGCTCTCGCAGGCCTACAAAGGCAGACGCCATGGGTGAGCCCGCCCTCGAACCCCGCCGCACCTTCCTCGTACGCGCCCGCCCGGCCCGGGACGCCCTGCTGCGCGTGCTCGGCCCGTTTTCCGCCCAGGGCGCCGAGATCCTCAGCCTCCAGGCCGAGCAGGGCGATGACGCCATCTCCATCCGCATCGAGGCCGGCGGCCTCGGGGCCGACGTCGCCGGCCATCTGGTCGAACGCCTTCGCGGCATGCCGCTGGTGACCCAGGTGGGCGTAGGCTGGCGAGTGACCGGGCCATGAACACGTCTGCCGTGCGGATGGGGAGTTTCTTTACCCTGGCGGGCTAGCTTCAGCTCGAAGTTTCTCCATCCCTCCAAGGCGTCCCCTAGTGTTCAAAGTGCTGACGTGCCTGGCGACGGCGCACGATCTTCGCCTCGTCGTCGTGGCCGCGTTCGTCTGCTTCGGCGGCTGCTTCACCGCCTTCCGTCTCTATTCGCGCATGCGCGAGGCCGCGGGCGTCCTCGTGCGCGCGGCCTGGATGCTGCTGACCGGCCTGGTCGCCGGCTGTTCCGTCTGGGCGACCCACTTCATCGCCATGCTGTCCTTCGACACGGGCCTGCCCTCCGGCTTCCTGCCAGGAGGGACCCTCGCCTCGCTGCTCGTCGCCGTGCTGTTCATGGGCGCGGCCTTCGCCGCCGCCGCCGTGGCGCGCACGCCGCCGACCCGCGCCGTGGCCGGCATGCTGGCCGGGCTCGGGATCGCGGCGATGCACTATGTCGGCATGTCGGGCTATGTGACCGAGGGCCGGCTGAGCCGGGATCTCTCCCTGGTCGCCGCCTCCATCGCCATCGGGGCCGCGCTTGCCGCCGCCGCCATGTGGAAGGCCCAGCGAGCCCACAGCGCCGAGCGTCAGGTCATCGCAGGCCTGCTGCTCACCCTCTCGATCTGCGCCGTCCATTTCGGCGGCATGGCGGCCATCACCGTCATCCCCGACAGCAGCATCCAGGTCCCGGGCCAGATGCTGTCCTCGGTGATGATGACCCTGGCCGTCACCCTGATCGTCGGCCTCATCATGCTGGGGGGCCTGGCCGCCGTGCTCATCGAGGGCGCGGCCAACGCCCAGGCCCTGAACCGGCTCCGTCGCCTGGCCGACGCCGCTTATGAAGGCATAGTGGTGGTCCGCGGCGACCGCATCCAGGACGCCAACGCCGCCTTCTGCGCCATCTCCGCCGCCCAGATCGACGACCTGGTCGACCGGCCGCTGACCGAGATGCTCGACTTCGACGGCCTGCCGGTCGAGGGCCGGCGCGAGGGACGCCTGCGGCCCGTCGGCGGCGGCGCGGAAATCCCCGTCGAGGCCTTCGCCCGCGTCCTCGAGCCCGGCAAGGGCGAGGCGGCCGAGGACCTGACCGTGCTGGCCGTCCGCGACCTGCGCGAGCGCCGGACCGCCGAGGAGAAAATCCGCTATCTGGCCGAGCACGACGGCCTCACGGGCCTCGGCAACCGCAATGCCATGCAGAAGCGCCTGAGCCAGGCGCTCGAGCAGGCGGCGGCCTCCGGCGAGGCCCTGGCGGTCATCTGCATCGACCTCGACCACTTCAAGGAAGCCAACGACCTGCATGGCCACCAGGCCGGCGACGCCGTGCTGACCGCGACTGCCGAGCGCCTGCGGCGCACGGTGACCGCCCCGTCCTTCGCCGCGCGCCTGGGCGGCGACGAGTTCGTGGTGATCCAGATCGGCGCGGGCCACCAGCCCACCGCGGCCGCCGAGCTCTGCTCGACCCTGCTGGAGACTCTGAGCACGCCGGTGCTTTACCGCGACCAGAACCTGCGCATCGGCGCCAGCCTGGGCGTCAGCCTCTATCCCCACGACGGCGACACCGGCGGCGCGCTGCTCGCCAAGGCCGACATGGCCCTCTATCGGGCCAAGGACAGCGGCCGGGGCGTCTACGCCTTTTTCAAGCGCGAGATGGACGAGTCCATCCGCGAGCGTCGGGGCCTGGCGCGGGAGCTGCGCGAAGCGATCGCCACCGACGAACTGGTGCTGCACTACCAGCCGCTGGCCCGGGCCGAGGACGGCGCAGTCTGCGGCTTCGAGGCCCTGGTCCGCTGGCGACACCCGGTCCGCGGCCTGCTGCCGCCCATGGAGTTCATCCCGATCGCCGAGGAGAGCGGCCTGATCCTGCCGCTAGGCGAATGGGTGCTGCGCCAGGCCTGCGCCGACGCCGCGGCCTGGGACAATCCCTTGAGAATCGCGGTCAACCTCTCGCCGGTGCAATTGCATCAGCCGGACCTGCCGGCCCTGGTGCACAGTGTCCTCGTGGAAACCGGCTTGAACCCCTCGCGCCTCGAGCTCGAGATCACCGAGACCGCGCTCTTCAAGGACTTCCAGCGGGCCCTGGGCAACCTGCGCCGGCTGAAGGCGCTGGGCGTGCGCATCGCCATGGACGACTTCGGCACCGGCTTCTCGTCGCTCTCGACCCTGCAGTCGTTCCCGTTCGACAAGATCAAGATCGACAAGAGCTTCGTGGAGAACATCCACCGGCACGACCGCGCCACGGCGATCGTACGGGCGGTGCTGAGCCTTGGCCGCAGCCTCGACATCCCCGTCACCGCCGAGGGCGTGGAAACCCCTGAACAGCTCGAATTCCTCCGCGCTGAGGCCTGCGCCGAAGTGCAAGGCTACGCCATCGGCCGCCCAGCGCCTCTCGCGGCCGACGAGGAAGAAGCCCCCGCACGCCTAACCAGCCACCGCTAGTCCCCTCTGTGGGAGCGCGTCCCCCCTCACGACAGGGCCATGGCCCAACTCCGGCTCGGAAACCTCAACCCGCCGGACGGACGATCCGCGGGCCGAGATTGTTCACCACCGCCCGGGCGTCGAAGGCGCGCGGATCGTCGGCCGGCTTGGCGCCGCGATGCATGACGATCTCGGCGCTGGCTTCGAACTTGGTCACCGTGCGCACGTCGACGCTGTCGCTCCAGAAAGGCGAGCCCCAGTAGGGATCCCAGGTGCGCCAGCCAAAGCCGCCGCCGTAATAGCGCCAGGACGGACGCCAGTAGCCGTAGGCCGGGCCGTACCAGGGGCTGAAGAACGGATCGCGCTCGATATAGGTCCGGCGGTCCGCCTCGGTGCTGCGGTCGACGATGGAGAACCAGTCGAAACCCTGCTGGACGGTCAGTTCGGCCGCCCGATAGAGCAGATAGCCCTCGACGGTTTCACGCGAGGTCAGGCTGTTGCCGGCGAAATTGACCCGGAACCGGTTGGCTTCGATCTGCTGCTCGGAATAGCCGCCCGAGACCTGCTGGCCAGGAATGTTGGGCTGATAGGGCGTGGCCGTGGTGCAGGCGGCTGCCAGGCCGGCGAGCGCAAGGCTCGCGATGATGGCGACGGATTTGCGTGACATGACTTCGGACCCGAAAATCCCCGGACGCGGGGGAGGACTGCACCAGACGAAAACACCTGGACACAATTATGGTTGCGCTTGTTACGCTTGCCCAGCCTTGAGCGCGATCAACACCGCCGCGGTCATCAGCAGCAGGCCGACGACGACGGAGAATCCCTTGCGGAAACGCGGCTCGTTCATCCTTGCGGCCATCGCCGCGCCACCCAGGCCATAGGCGCTCATCGCCAGGACATCGAGGCTGAGCGTCGCGCAGGCGAAGGCCGCGAGCTGGGCCGGCAGCGGCCGGGCCGGGTCGAGGAACGGCGGCAGCACGGCGGTGAAGAAGAGGATCGCCTTCGGATTGGCGATCTGCACCGCGAACCCGTCCAGGAAGGCCGACCTGCCCCGCCGCGCCTCTGCGTGTCCGGCCGGCTCGCGCGCCTCGAACGCGCCCTTCAGCGACTTCAGCCCCAGCCAGGCGATATAGGCCGCCCCGCCGAACGCCAGCAGGTGAAAGACCTGCGGGAACGCCAGGATCAGCGCGCCCAGCCCCAGCGCCGCGGCGGCGAACCAGACCAGGGTCGCGGTGTTCATGCCCGCCACGCCGATCAGCGCCGCCACATTGCCGCGCTGCGCGCCCGTGGCGATGGAAAACAGGTTCGCCGGCCCAGGCGTGATCGCCATTACCGCCATCACCGTCAGGAAGGCGGCGTAGCGCGCGGGATCGACCGGAAGAGCCATCGTGGGAGGGGCCTGACGCAGAAATGCTGATTCCGCCCCGAGGTAATCCCCATTGCCTCCCTGGGGAAGCTCTGCGAATGCGCCCTGCGATGTGGAGGGGCGATGAGTCCTGAATTCTGGCTATACGGCGCTGTGGGCTTTGCGGCCCAGATCGTCGACGGTGCGCTGGGCATGGCCTACGGCGTCGTGTCAACGACGGTG
The DNA here is from genome assembly GCF_040545335.1 of Phenylobacterium koreense. Taxonomy (NCBI): domain Bacteria; kingdom Pseudomonadati; phylum Pseudomonadota; class Alphaproteobacteria; order Caulobacterales; family Caulobacteraceae; genus Phenylobacterium; species Phenylobacterium koreense. The sequence continues at coordinate 1,871,323 of NZ_JBEPLU010000001.1, read as the reverse complement.
CTGCTGGCCAACGGCGTGCCGCCGGCGAGCGCCTCTGCGAGCGTGCATGCGGCCAAGGTGTTCACCGGGGCGGCCTCGGCGATCTCGCACATCGCTCACCGCAACGTGGACTGGCGGCTGCTGGTGCTGCTGGCGGCCGGCGGCGTCGTGGGCGGCGTGGCCGGCACCTACCTGCTGACCTCGGTCGATGGCGACGCCATCAAACCCTATGTGGTCGCCTGGCTGGGCCTGATGGGCCTCGTCATCCTCTACCGAGCCTGGAAGGGCGTGCGGCCCAAGCCGTTCTCCTGGAAGTCGCCCCTCCCGCTGGGCCTGGTCGGCGGCTTCTTCGACGCCGTCGGCGGCGGCGGCTGGGGGCCGGTGGTGACCTCCACCCTGCTCGGTTCGGGCGCCGACCCGCGCAAGGCGATCGGCACCACCAACGCGGCGGAGGCCTTCGTCGCCGCAGCGGTGTCCGCCGCCTTCCTCGCCGCCCTGGTCAGCGGCCACTGGCGCACCGAGGGCCTCGCCGAGCACCTCTGGTCGGTGCTCGGCCTGATCGCCGGCGGGGTGGTCGCCGCCCCGATCGCCGGCTGGATGACCAAGGTCATGCCGCTGCGGGCGCTCACCTGGGTGGTCGGCCTGGTGGTCACGGGCCTGGCGATCTCCCAGGCCATCGTGCTGTTCCGCTAACCTGCGAAAGCCGTCCAGCCGATCCTGCCCGCCGCGCCCAGCAGCAGCACCGCCGTCGCCAGGAGGTGGATCAGGAAGCCCGCCTCGCGCTTCTTCGGATCGGCCACATAACCCAGGGCGTAGACGATCCGCCCGACGATCCACACCACGCCCATGGCGGCGGCGAAGAGCTCGTTCCAGTAGATGGCGAACAGCCACAGCCCCACCAGGAACGCCGGCAGCCATTCCAGGGTGTTGTAGTGCACCCGGATGTGCCGCTCGAGCACCGGGTCGCCGGTCATGGCCGGGGCGGCCACCCCGCTCTTCACCCGCGCCCGTCCGACCCGGATCCCCATCCATAGATAGACCAGTACGGCGGCGATGGTGACCAAGGCCACATAGCTGTGCGGTTGCATGTTCCCTCCCCACGGCCTTGCGCCGTAAGCCCGCGTCCGGTTCAGCTTGGCACGGCGAAGGGGCGCACGGAACCGTCCTTAGCCCCTCGCGCTAATACCGGGTCCACGGAAGATTGGGAGGCCCCGCCATGCAGGTCGACTCCGAAGCCATCCGCGATGTGTCCTACGACGCCGAGCGCGCCAAGCTCTTCGTCACCTTCATAGACGGCGACCGCTACGTCTATGTCGGCGTCCCCGGCGAGGTGCACCGAAGTTTCCTGGAAGCCGACTCCAAAGGCCAGTTCTTCGCCTACGAGATCCGCGACCAGTACCCCTACAACAAGGTCGACGCCGAGCCCGGGTGAAACCCGGACGCGTCACCGTCCGGCGACCAGCGGGAAGGCCCCGACCGCCATGGCGGCGACCAGCATCACCAGCGAGGTCGCCACCGCCCAGCGGGCGGTGAACTTCTGGTGCTCGCCGAACTCCACCCCGGCCAGGCTGACCAGCAGATAGGTCGAGGGCACCAGCGGGCTCAGCAGGTGCAGGGGCTGGCCGACCAGCGAAGCGCGGCCGATGGCCTGGGCGCTGATCCCGTAGTGCGAGGCGGTCTCGGCCAGGATCGGCGCCATGCCGAAATAGAAGGCGTCGTTGGAGACGAAGAAGGTCATCGGCAGGCTGATCAGCCCGGTGATCGGCGCCATGTACGGGCCCAGCGCCGGCGGGATCACCGCCAGCAGGCTGCGCGACATGTGCTCGACCATCCCGGTGCCGTTGAGGATGCCGGTGAAGATCCCGGCCGCGAAGATCAGCGAGACCACCGCCATGACATTGGCCGAGTGCGCCGCCACCCGCGCCTTCTGCTCGGCGATGCTGGGATAGTTGACCACGCCCGCGACGCAGAAGGCGGCCATGAACAGCACCGGCAGCGGCATCACGCCCAGCACCAGCAGCGCCATCAGGGCCGCCGTCAGCACGGCGTTGAACCAGATCAGCCGCGGCCGGCGCGCGGCGATGTCCGAGGAGACGGTGAACCCGCCATGGCCCACGTCGACGATCTCGTCGACGCCGGCGTCACCGGCGAGCCCCTCGCCGAAGACGGGCGCCTCCTCGCCCAGCCTCAGCGACCCGAGCCGCCGGCGCTCGTGGCGGCCGTAGAAATAGGCCAGCGCCAGCAGCCAGACGAAGGTGATCGCCATGGCCGGGATCATCGGCAGGAAGATCTCCGCGGCCTCGACCTGCAGGGCGGTGGCCACCCGCGCGGTCGGCCCGCCCCAGGGCGTCAGGTTCATCAGCCCGCTCGACAGCATGACCAGGCAGGCCATGATCAGCGGGTTGAGCCCCATCCGCCGATAGAGCGGCAGCAGGGCCGCGACGGTGATCATGTAGGTGGTGGAGCCGTCCCCATCGAGCGAGACCAGGGTCGCCAGCACCACCGTCCCGACCACGATCTTCACCGGGTCGCCGTGCACCAGCCGCAGCAGCAGGCCGACCAGCGGGTCGAACAGGCCGGAATCGATCATCAGCCCGAAATAGAGGATGGCGAACATCAGCAGCACGCCGGTCGGCGCGATCTTGCTGATGCCGTCCAGCATCATCGGCCCCAGGTCGCTCCCGAAGCCCGCCAGCAGGCCGAAGATGATCGGAACCGAGATCAGGGCCACCAGGGGCGTCAGCCGCCGCGTCATGATCAGCGTCATGAACGTCGCGACCATGGCGAAACCCATGACCGAAAGCATCACCCCCGACGCGCCCAAGACTCCACCCCCACCCTGACGAACCGCCCCGGCGTCCATGACCGCGCCGGGTTCGCCGCCTGGTCTTGCACCAAGCCGGCGCGGATCGCGAGACACGAATGGGGACCGGGACGGCGCCCCGGGCCTCCGCGCCGCCGGCGCCGGCGGCTCAGGTCAGGTCCGTGAACGGGTTGTGCGCCACCTCCCACAGATACCCGTCCGGATCGGCGAAATAGCCGGAATAGCCGCCCCAGAAGACCTCCTGCGGCGGCTTCACCGGCCTTGCGCCCACCGACACCGCCTGGGCGAAGACCGCGTCCACCGCCTCGCGGCTGGGGACGTTGTGCGCCAGGGTGACCCGCGCCTTACTTTCAGAAGTATATGCCTCTGTTCAGCGGCGGCTCGCCACTTCGGAGCATGTACGCGTGACGACGGTCCCGACCATCGATCCAACCAATCCCGACCAGCAAGTCTTCATCCTCACCCAGGAGCGGCTTCAGGTTCTTCTTGCCGTGTCTAACATCGAGTTCGACCTCATCGTTGTGGACGAGGCGCAAAACCTTTCGGACGGCGCCAGAGGCATGATCCTGCAGGAATGCCTTGAGCAGGCGGTGGCTCGCAAAGACAAGACGAGGGTCATCTTTCTAGCCCCTGGAGCAGAGGGCTTCGATGACGTCGCCCAAGCTGTCGGCATTAAAAAACTTCAGCCTTCGGTGTCTCTCCTGCCGTCCGTCATTCAGAACCGGATCCTGGTTAGCAAGGCTGCCGAACCCCGCAGCTTGAAGCTGCGGCTTCTAACAGCGCTTGGGTCGGTCGCATTGGGGACTTTGCAAAGCCAGCGAGGCTTTGATTTGCCGGCCAACCGGCTTGCAGCAGTTGCCCTTGAGCTTGGCAGAACAGGCGGCTCGCTGGTTTACGCGACTGGCCCTAAAGACGCGGAAAACGTAGCGCTGCAGCTCTTTCAGGACTGCAAGGACCAAGACAACAACCAGCTCCGCGACCTAGCTGAGTTTATCGAAAAGCATATTCATCCGCGCTATTCCCTGAGCGGCTTGGTGCGGCGAGGCGTGGCTTTCCACTATGGCAAGATGCCAACCCTCTTAAGAGAGGGGATTGAAAGTGCCTTCAAGTCCGGAGCCCTCAATTACCTAGTTTGCACGACGACACTCTTTCAGGGCGTCAATCTACCTGCACGCAACGTGTTCATAGACACTCCGACACGAGGGACGAGCTCACGACTGGAGCCGGCAGCGCTTTGGAATTTCGCGGGGCGTGCCGGCCGCATGAAGGCAGATATCGTTGGTAACGTGTTCCTGGTCGACTATGATGACTGGCCCGAACGGCCAATGAACAAGTTCGTAGGCTTTCGAATTGAGCCAGCTTTTTCGAAGGTGGCGACCGAGCGCCGAGACGACATTCTGCAGGCACTTTCGGGGGAGTTGCCACGGCAACTTCCGGGAAACGACGAGATTGCCAACGTGCGGGCGGCGGCCGGCCTCCTCATCGCCCGGGCCGCACGCGGCGACATAGAAATCTTCGCAGAGCGGTCTCTCAAATCCATCGATCTGCAGAAGCGCGGGGACCTAGTCGAAGCTGCGGAGCGAGCGAGCGAGGAGATTGCACTACCGGCCTCCCTCCTCGCGACAAACTGGACGATCGATCCATTCGGTCTCAAGCGCCTCTTCAACGAGCTAGTCGCCAAGATTTCCAATGATGAGATCGACACTCTCATTCCTCGAAATCCGCACGACTACTTGGCGGCGAAAGAGGCCTACGAATCCATTTTCATGAGGGTTCAGCGGCTGGTGAACCTTTCCGCGAGTAGGTTCCCCATCCTTGTCGCGGGAGTCGCCGTCAAGTGGATGCAGGGCAAGCCATATCCCGCGCTCTTGGCGGATGCCATCAAGAGAGCCGAGCGCGGCCGCAAGAAGAAGCTCAAGGAGTACGAAGAGGAGCTCATGCGAAACCCCAAAACTAGGAAGCGACCGCCCAAGCCGACCGACATCAATGATGTCATTCGGAAGGAGTTCGAGTTGATCGAGGATGTGATCCGCTTCCAATACGTTCAGTTGGGCAAGGCATACGTAGACGTGCTTAGCCACGCGTTGCGCCATACTGGTCGCGGTGACCGGGTAAAGGAGATCTTCGATTTCCCCCTCGCGCTGGAATTGGGTGTCTCAACGCGTTCAGGTTGGTCGTTTATGGAGCTGGGCCTGTCGCGCATCGCGGCTGCAGCGCTCGAGCCACATTTTCCAAATTCTGAGCTTGGCGTGGCTGAAGCCAGGGCGTGGCTCCGCGACCTGGACGTTACACCGCTGCGATTAAGCCGGGTCATTTTGGATGAGATTCAAGGCCTGGGTCTCGTGAAGGTGGCCGCGTAGACGAGGCTCGCTGCGGAGCTTTCAACGCCCAAGCCTCGTGTACTGAGGGGGCCAGCTTCGCGTGCGGACATGGAGCGGTCCGTCCCAAGGTCCGCTACGAGCCCACCGGTGAACCTGCGAGGCCGAACGAGACAACCGCCTTCTAAGCGGATGCTCAGCAGGTCGATTACCCGCTGTCTCGGCCCCGCCTCTCGCCCAGCCTACCCGCCAGTCACCGCCCGCTGCACCTCGCAAAGCTCCCCGATCCCCTTGCGGGCCAGCGAGAACAGCGCCTCGAACTCGCCTTGCGTGAACCCACGCTTTTCGCCGGTCGCCTGGATCTCGACGATGTCGCCCTTGCCGGTCAGCACGAAGTTGGCGTCGGCCTCGGCGTTGGAGTCCTCTTCGTATTCCAGGTCAAGCACCGGGATGCCCTTGAAGACGCCGCAGGAGATCGCCGCCACCTGGTCGAGGATCGGGTCCTTGGTGATCACGCCCTCGTCCAGGAGGTAGCGGGTCGCCATGCGCAGGGCCACCCAGGCGCCGGTGATGGCCGCGGTGCGGGTGCCGCCGTCGGCCTGGATCACGTCGCAGTCGATGGAGACCTGGCGCTCGCCCAGGGCCACCGGGTCCACCACCGCGCGCATGGAGCGGCCGATCAGCCGCTGGATCTCCTGGGTGCGGCCCGACTGCTTGCCCTCCGAGGCCTCGCGCCGGCCGCGGGTGTGGGTCGCGCGCGGCAGCATGCCGTACTCGGCCGTCACCCAGCCCACGCCGCGGCCGCGCATGAAGCCGGGCACCCGGTCCTCGACGCTGGCGGTGATCAGCACCTTGGTGTGGCCGAAGCTCGCCAGGCACGAGCCCTCCGCATAGCGGTTGACCCCCACTTCCAGCGTCACGGGGCGGAGCATGTCGGCGGTGCGGTCGGAGGGGCGCATGGTGGTCCTTGAAACGGAAGGGGTCTGGCGTCTTGCGTCGGGCGGCTTATCCTAGATGCGAGAGGTTCCGTCCATGGCCCTGACCGAGCTGCGCCGCCCCCCCGACCTGCCCATCGTGACCTACCCGTGGTGACCCACCCGCTGCTTTCCCCCGGCCCGTCGCTCGCCGAGCTGGACGAGCGGGCGCGCGACATCTTCCGCCGGGTCGTGGAGGGCTATCTGGAGACCGGGGAGCCGGTCGGCTCGCGCACCCTCTCCAAGGGCGGGGTCCACCTTTCCCCCGCCTCGATCCGCAACACCATGCAGGACCTGACCCATCTGGGCCTGCTGGGCGCGCCGCACGTCAGCGCCGGGCGCATCCCCACCCATGCGGGCCTGCGGCTGTTCGTCGACGGCCTGCTGGAGGTCGGCGACCTGCCCGAGGACGAGCGCCGCGAGATCGACGTGCGGCTGGCGACCAAGGGACGCAATTTCGAGGAGGCGCTGAACGAGGCCTCGGCCATCCTCTCGGGCCTGGCCGGCGGGGCCGGCATCGTCGTCACCCCGGCCCGGGACGCGGGCGTCAAGCACGTGGAGTTCGTCGCCCTCTCGGCCGAGCAGGCCCTGGCGATCATGGTCTTCGAGGACGGGGCGGTGGAGAACCGGCTGATGCGGCTGGCGGCCGGCGTCACGCCCTCCTCGCTGCAGGAGGCGTCCAACTTCATGAACGCCCGGCTGCGCGGCCGCACCCTGGTGGAGGCGGGCGTGGAGATCCGCGGCGAGCTGGAGGCTGCGCGCCGCCAGCTCAACGAGACCGCCGCGCGGCTGGTCGAAGAGGGCATGGCCGCCTGGAGCGGCGGCGGCGAGGACGAGGGCCGGGCCCTGATCGTGCGCGGCCGCGCCAACCTGCTGGGCGACCGCCAGGCGCTGGACGACCTCGAGCGCGTGCGCATGCTGTTCGACGATCTCGAACAAAAGGAACAGTTGATCGGTTTGCTGGATGACGTGCGCCAGGCCCAGGGCGTGCGCATCTTCATCGGCGCCGAGACACGGCTGTTTTCGCTTTCGGGTTCCGCCGTGATCGCCGCGCCCTATATGACGGGCCGACAGAAGGTGCTCGGGGCGATCGGCGTGATTGGCCCGGCGCGCCTGAATTATGCCAGGGTGATCCCGTTGGTGGACTATACCGCCCGGGTGCTGTCCCAGGTGACGAAAGCGTAGAGGAACAGAGAAAATGTCCGACGATCAAACGCCGGCCGAAGAAGTGAACGAAGTGGCGGACGCCGCGGCCGATGAACTCATCGCCCTGCGCGCCGAGAACCAGGCCCTCAAGGACCAGGTCCTGCGCGTGGCCGCCGACGCCGAGAACTCCAAGCGCCGCGCTGAGCGCGAGGCCAACGACGCGCGCGCCTTCGCTATCCAGAAGTTCGGCCGCGACCTGCTGGCCGTCGCCGACACCCTGGACCGCGCCCTGGCCTCCCCGGTCGACGATCCGGCGGTGAAGAACTTCGTGGTCGGCATGGAGATGACCCACAAGTCGCTCATGACCGCCTTCGAGAACAACGGCCTCAAGAAGATCGACCCGGCCAAGGGCGAGAAGTTCGACCCCCACCAGCACCAGGCGATGATGGAGCAGCCCTCGGCCGAGGTCGCCGCCGGCGGCGTGATCCAGGTGCTGCAGCCGGGCTACGAGCTGCTCGGCCGCCTGATCCGCCCGGCCATGGTGGTGGTCGCGGCCAAGGGCTCGGGCGGCGAGGCTCCCTCCGGCGGCGACGGCGCATCGGGCGCCAACCCCTACGCCGCTGGCGGCGGCGAGTCCGGCGGCTCGGTGGACACCAAGGCGTAAGAGTCGAGCTCCCCGGCGTGACGCCTTCGTTCCGCTCTCTTCAGATCGTCATCCCCGGCCGCGCCAGCGTGCCGGGGATCCATAAACACGACCGTCTCCGGCGACCCTCGGCGTCCATGGATGGCCCGGGGGCCCGACGGCCCGGCCATGACGAGCCGGAAGCAGAGTTCCAAGCGAAAGAGTTCCCGGAGAGCGTAAGCTGAAACACCTTATGTACCGCGAGCGCGCCCTCGCGTCCGGCCTCTCGACCGTGGCCGGCTTCGTGGACGGCGTCGGCTTCCTGATCACCGGCGGCTTCTTCGTCTCGTTCATGAGCGGCAACTCGACGCGCCTGGCGGTCAGCCTGGCCGAGGGTTCGCCCTCGGCCTTCCTGGCGCTGGGCCTGATCGGCAGCTTCGTGCTCGGCGTTTCCGCCGGCGCCGTCGTGGGGCGCAAGGCTCCGCGCCGGGCGCCGGCCGTGCTCGGCTTCGTGACCCTGCTGCTGGTCATCGCCGCCGCGATCAGCCCGGACAAGGCGCACCCGGCCGCGATCTTCCTGCTCGCCTTCGCCATGGGCGCGGAGAACACGGTCTTCGCTTCGAACGGCGAGGTGCGGTTCGGGGTGACCTACATGACCGGCGCCCTGGTCAAGTTGGGCAAGGGCCTGACCGCCGCGGTGCTCGACCGCAACTTCACCGCCTGGGTCTCGCCCTTCATCCTCTGGTTCGGCCTGATCAGCGGCGCGGCCCTCGGGGCGGTCGCCTTCGACCGCCTGGGCGCCCAGGCGCTGTGGATCGCCGCCGGCCTGATGGGCTTCCTGACCCTGATGGCCAGCGCCGCCATTCCCGAGGAGACCCGGACCCAGGCGCAGGTTTCGGATTGATCCGAGGGGTTGCCGATCACAACCTGCAGTTTGGTGACAACTCCTTCTAAATATTGACGTTATCCGACTCCGGGCGTAGGCTGCGCCATAGAACATAAGGGAGCGGAACGTGTTGGTCGGGTCACAGACTCGCCGCCTCGCGCTGGGCAGAATGGCCGCCGCCGGGGGCTTTCTGGCCGCTCTCCCCGCTTTGGCCTTCGGGCAGGTTCCTGAGACGATTTCGCCAGAACCTGCCGATGAGAGCCCGGCGGCGATCGCTCTCACCCGCAAGATGTTCGAGCACATCACCGCGCCGGTGAGGATCAACGGCGAGGGTCCCTACCGCTTCATGGTCGACACCGGGGCCAATGTTTCCTGCGTGTCTCAGACCCTCGCCCGCACCCTCGAACTGCCCGCCGGCCCGCGGATAGAGGTCAACACCATCGTCGGGCGGCGCGCCCGCGAGAGCGTGCTGATCGACAAGCTCGAGATCGCCACCCGCACCCGCAAGCGGGTTTCGGCCCCGGTGCTGCCCATGTCGGGCTTCGACATCGACGGCGTGCTGGGGGTCGATTGGCTCAAGGGCCAGCGGCTGGTGATGGGTTTCGCCGGCCAGATGCTGGAGATCACCCGCTCGCGCGACGACGGCGCCCGCAAGGGCCGGGTGGTGGTGCCGGCCCGCCGCAAGTCCGGCCAGCTCACCATGGTCGACGCCGACCTCAATGGCCGGAAGATCAGCGCGATGATCGATTCGGGCTCGCAATTCTCCATTGGAAACAGGGCCTTGCGCCGGATCATCGAGCAGACCGACCGCACCGCCAACGCCCTGGCGCAGAAGGTCACCCTGATGTCGATCGCCGGCGAATCGATCGGCGGCGACCAGCTCTACCTGCCCTTCATCCGCATCGGCGGCCTCAACCTGGGCAACGTCCCGGTGGTGTTCACCGACATGCCGGTCTTCAAGCTCTGGGACCTGCACGACACCCCGACCATCATGCTGGGCATCGACCTCCTGACCCAGTTCGAGACCGTCGCCCTCGACTTCGGCCGCTCCTCCGTGCGCTTCGATATCGCTGACGCTTGAAGGGTTTAGCAGCGATCCCCGGCCCAGATGGTTGCAGGGGCCTTTAACAGCGCTGCATTTCGGCTAATGTCCCAAGTCCCTCCAGCGTAGGGGGCGGCGGCGCGCCGTGGCGCCGGCGTCTGGAGATTCGGACCTGAACATGAAGCTGACGATCGAACGGGCGGCGCTGATGAAGGCGCTGGGACATGTGCAGAGCGCGGTGGAGCGCCGCAACACCATCCCGATCCTCTCGAACGTGCTGCTATCGGCAGAGGGCGACCGGCTGACCTTCTCGGCCGCCGACCTGGACATGGAGATCATCGACGAGGCCCTGGCCCAGGTGGACCAGCCCGGCCAGATCACCGCGCCGGCCCACACGCTCTACGAGATCGTCCGTAAGCTGCCCGAGGGCGCCGACGTCTCGCTGTCCTTCACCGGCGAAGATCCGCGCCTCACCGTCGCGGCCGGCCGCTCGCGGTTCAACCTGCCGGTCCTGCCGGCTGGCGACTTCCCGGTCATGTCCTCGGAAGGGCTGTCCAGCCGCGTCGGCGTGGACGTCACCGACCTTATCCGCCTCATCGACAAGACCCGCTTCGCCATCTCCACCGAGGAAACGCGCTACTACCTGAACGGCCTCTACCTGCACACGGTCGTGGAAAACGGCGCCCAGAAGCTGCGCGCCGTGGCCACCGACGGCCATCGCCTGGCCCTGGCCGAGATGGCCGCGCCGGAAGGCTCGGCCGGCGCCCCGGGCGTCATCGTCCCGCGCAAGACCATCGCCGAGGCCCGCCGCCTGCTCGAAGACGCCGGCGAGAGCGTCGACCTGCAGGTCAGCCCGCAGAAGATCCGCCTCGACTTCAACGGCGCGGCCCTGACCTCCAAGGTCATCGACGGCTCGTTCCCCGACTACAGCCGCGTGATCCCCAAGGGGAACGACCGGGTCATGCTGGTGGACAACAAGCTGTTCGCCCAGGCCGTCGACCGCGTCGCCACCATCTCGGCCGAGAAGAGCCGATCGGTCCGCGTGGCTATCGAACCCGGCCGAATCATCCTGACCGTCCGCAACATGGAAGCCGGCCAGGCCGTCGAGGAACTGGAAGTCGAGTACGCCGGCGAGGCCTTCGAGTTGTCGTTCAACGCCCGCTACCTGCTGGACGTGACCGACCAGATCGCCGGCGAGATCGCCGAGTTCCGCTTCGGCGGCCCGAACGATCCGGCCCTGGTGCTCGACCCGGTGGACGCCGATGTCCAGTACGTCCTGATGCCGCTGCGGGTCTAAGGCAGGTCAGCCGACCTCGCAGCTCCGCTTCTCGCAGAAGATCTTCCGCGCATCCCTGACATGGGCGGCGTTGATGATCGAGAGCTCCCGCCGGAGCGCTTCGCTGACGGCGGCTCCCTTGGCGATCCAGGCGAGACCGGCCGGGCTGCGGCGGAACGCCAGCAGATGGCCTAGCTGTTCCTCGGTGAAAGCGGCGGCATAGGCCTCCGCGCCGGCCTCCCGGATGTCCGGGACCGCTGCGTCGAATGCGCGCAGATAGGCGGCGACCGCGTCCGTCCGGGGCTGCAGGGGCGAAGGCGCGAGGCCTGGATCGGCGAACATGTCGGCAAGGGCCGATCTCATGGCGGCCGCCTCCTCGGCGCGCCCCTTCACGAGTTCCCGCGCAAGGTCGAGCGCTTTCGAGGGCTGGGGCTTGCGCGCCTCATCGGCCGGGGCGGCGGGCAGGGGAGGCGCCACGAACGGGACCGTCAGAGCGACGCTCTCGCCGCCCGCCCCCTGGGCCATCAGCCGCGGCGCCAGCCGATATCTGGGGACGAGGGAGAGGGCCGCAGCGCCAAATCCGAGGTCCGCAGGACGCTCCAGCACCACCTTGCACTCGGTAAGCAATCCCATCTTGTCGAGCCTGCAGGCGAGCCGCGCCCAGCCGCTGATCAGCAGGCTTCTCGGCGCGCCCGGATAGGCCGCCAGGATCTCCTGCCCGCCAGGTTGCTCGCTCCATTCCGGCGCGGTGACGATCACCTCGGTGGCCGCCATCTGCCGCAGGTCCGCAGGCGTCGGGGCAGGATCGCAATTGCGGGCCTGGCAGAACTCCGCGCGCGCCGCCTTGAGGATCTGTGGGGCCGAGCCTGCCAGTTCTTCGCCCATGCGCCGGGCGACCTCGGCCTGACCTGCCGCCATCCGCCGCCCGGTCGTGCTCTCCATGAAGGCTGCGATCTCCTGCAGCTCCGATGGGCTGAAGATCTCCGCATAGACCCGCGGCATCGCCTCGGCCAATCGCTCGCGCAGGACAGGCGTGGTGGCGAGAAACGCTTGGCGGCCGGCTTCGATGGTCGCGGCATCGACACCGGGGCTCTCCAGATCCGCGCTCCGGACTATGGTCTCGATCGCCGCAGCGAGTGCGCCCGAGCTCCGCGTCGCCTCGACGATCCGCCGCGCAGGCTGCAACGCGTCAGGCGAGACCGCCGCCCGCGTCGGAGCCTCCCCCTCGAACTTGGGCCCGGCGAAGCGGACCGGAATACGCACCGTCCCGCCCTCTACCGGACGGCCGTCGACCATCTTCGGCTTCATGCGGAACCGCCTGGTCAGCGCCATCGCGGCCTCGCCGAAGCCGAGCCCCGCGGGCGTCGCGCTCACCAGGGCGCAGTTCTCAAGCGCGCCGTAGGAATCGACCACGCAGGAGACGATCGCCCTGCCGTCGATCTGCAGGCCCATCGCCACCTTCGGATAATGCTGGGCGATGTCGTCCGCGCTCGGCTGCTGCAGCCAGTCGGGATTGGTCACCACCGGCGAGCGCGGCGCGGCCGACGAACCCGTAACGAGAACCAGCGCCGTCGCGGCCCCGAGCAGTATCGAAAGTCTCAAGGCCATCACGTCCCCCAAACGCTGCAGCCTAGCCGAACCCGCCTCGCGCTCAAGCCTTCGCCCCGGGCCGCGAAACCGGCTATGACGCGTCGGTGACGACGGCCTTCACCCACCTGATCCTGACCGACTTCCGATCCTACGAGCGCGCGGAGCTGGCCCTCGATGGCCGGCCGGTGTTCCTCGTGGGTCCCAACGGCGCGGGCAAGACCAACTTCCTTGAGGCGATCAGCCTGTTCACCCCGGGCCGGGGCCTGCGCAACGCCGCCGGGGCGGAGCTTGGCCGTCGCAAGCCGGGCGAGGCTCACGGCCGCGCCTGGGCCGTCGCCGCGGTGATCGAGCAGGACGGCGAGCCGGTGCGCATCGGCACCGGGATCGAAAGCCCCGGCGCCGCTCGCCGCACCATCCGAATCGAGGGCGAGACCGTGCCCGCCGGCCGCCTGGCCGACCACCAGCGGCAGGTCTGGCTGACCCCGGCCCAGGACCGCATCTTCCTGGAGGGCGCCGGTGATCGCCGCCGCTTCTTCGACCGCCTGGTCTTCGCCGCCGAGCCGGCCCACGCCGCCCATGCGGCGGCCTATGAGAAGTCCCAACGAGAGCGTTCGCGCCTGCTCGCCGACGGCCCGGCCGACCCGGCCTGGCTGACGGCCCTGGAAGCGCGCATGGCCGACGCCGGCGCCCTGATGGCCGCGGCCCGCGCCAGGACCCTCGCTGCCCTCCAGACCGAAATCGACGGCCGTGGCGACCGGCCATTTCCGCAGGCCCAGCTCACCCTCACCGGCGACTGGGAGAAGATGGCCGCCGAGGGCGTCGACCTTGTAGAGATCGAGGCGCGCCTGGCCCGCGCCCTGGCCGCCTCGCGCGACCGCGACGCCGCCGCCGGACGCGCCCTGACCGGTCCGCACCGCGGCGATCTGTCCGTCATTCACGCCGAAAAGGACCGCCCGGCGGCCGAGTGCTCCACAGGTGAGCAGAAAGCGCTGATTCTGAACCTGGTTTTGGCCCAGGGAGCGCGTCTTTCGCGTGCAGAATCGGCTCCAAACCCTATATTGTTGCTGGACGAAGTCGCAGCGCATCTGGACCGCCGCCGGCGGGCCGCGCTCTTCGACGAAATCGAGGCGCTCAAGCTACAGGCCTTCCTGACCGGCACGGACGAGCATCTCTTCGAGGATTTGAAGGGCCGGGCCCAGGGCGTCCATGTGGACGGCTCCAGCCTGGCGATTCTGGACACCGAATGACCGACGAAACCCAAGGCGAATCCAACGGGCAGGCCGAGTACGGCGCAGAGTCCATCAAGGTCCTGAAGGGCCTGGACGCCGTGCGCAAGCGCCCGGGCATGTACATCGGCGACACCGATGACGGCTCGGGCCTGCACCACATGGTCTACGAGGTGGTGGACAACGCCATCGACGAGACGCTTGCCGGCTTCGCCAGCCGGGTCGAGGTGATCCTTAACGCCGACGGCTCCTGCACCGTCACCGACGATGGCCGCGGCATCCCCACCGCCATCCACGAGGGCGAAGGCGTCTCGGCCGCCGAGGTCATCATGACCCAACTGCACGCCGGGGGTAAGTTCGACCAGAACTCCTACAAGGTCTCGGGCGGCCTGCACGGCGTTGGCGTCTCGGTGGTCAACGCGTTGTCGGACTGGCTGCGCCTGACCATCTATCGCGGCGGGCTGAAGCACGAGATGGAGTTCCGCCGCGGCGACGCTGTGGCGCCCCTGGCCGTGGTCGGCACGGCGCCCAAGCGTGAGAACGGCGAGTTCCTGTCGGGCACCGAGGTCACCTTCATGCCCTCGACCGAGACCTTCGCGTTCATCGAGTTCGACCGGAAGACCCTGGAGCATCGCCTGCGCGAGCTGGCTTTCCTGAACTCCGGCGTGACCATCTGGCTGAAGGACCATCGCGAGGCCGAGCCCTTCGAAGAGGTGATGTCCTACGAGGGCGGCATCGAGGCCTTCGTGCGCCACCTGGACAAGGCCAAGACCCCGTTGATCAAGGGGCCGATCGTCGTCCGCGGCCGCAAGGACAATGTCGAGCTGGACCTGGCCCTGTGGTGGAACGACGGCTACCACGAGAACGTCCTCTGCTTCACGAACAACATCCCGCAGAAGGACGGCGGCACCCACCTGGCGGCCTTCCGCTCGGCCCTGACCCGCATCATCACCGGCTATGCCGAGAGCTCCGGCGCGACCAAGCGCGACAAGGTCTCGCTGTCGGGCGAAGACGCCCGCGAGGGCCTGACCTGCGTGCTGTCGGTCAAGGTGCCGGACCCGAAGTTTTCGTCCCAGACCAAGGACAAGCTGGTCTCCTCGGAAGTGCGCCCGGCCGTCGAAAGCCTGGTCTCCGAAGGGGTCGGCAGCTGGTTCGAGGAGCATCCTAACGAAGGCAAGCTCATCGTCCAGAAGATCGCCGAGGCCGCCGCCGCCCGCGAGGCCGCGCGCAAGGCCCGCGAGCTGACCCGCCGCAAGTCGGCTCTCGACATCACCTCCCTGCCCGGCAAACTCGCCGACTGCTCGGAGAAGGACCCGGCCAAGTCCGAGATCTTCCTGGTCGAGGGCGACTCCGCCGGCGGCTCGGCCAAGCAGGCCCGCAACCGCGACAACCAGGCGATCCTGCCCCTGCGCGGCAAGATCCTGAACGTCGAGCGCGCTCGCTTCGACAAGATGCTGTCTTCGGACCAGGTCGGCACCCTGATCACCGCCCTGGGCGCGGGGATCGGCCGCGACGACTTCAACATCGACAAGCTGCGCTACCACAAGATCGTCATCATGACGGACGCCGACGTCGACGGCGCCCACATCCGGACCCTGCTGCTGACCTTCTTCTACCGGCAGATGCCGGAGGTGATCGAGCGCGGCTACCTCTATATCGCCCAGCCGCCGCTCTATAAGGCGACCAAGAACCGCCAGTCCCGCTATCTGAAGGACGACGCCGAGCTCGAGGCCTACCTGATCGATGAGGGCGTCGAAGGGGCGACCCTGGACCTCGCCAGCGGCGAGCGGCTGATCGGCGCCGACCTGCAGGCCCTGGTGCAGAGCGCCCGCGGCTCCAAGGCCAATATCGAACGCCTGGCCACCCGCGCCCCGGCCTTCGCCATCGAACAGGCGGCCATGGCCGGGCTGCTGGGTCCGGACGGCGGCGACCTGGTCAAGGCGGCGGCCCGCCTGGATCTCTATGCTGAGGAGGGCGACGGTCCCTGGTCAGGCGAGAAGGCCGCCACCGGCGGCTATGTGTTCTCGCGGGTGCGCCGGGGCGTCTCCGAGCGCATCGTGCTCGACGACCTGCTGGTAGGCGCCGCCGACGCGCGCCGCCTGTCGGAACGCGCCGCAGCCATGGCCGAGACCTTCGAGGGCGTGGCGACCTTCACGCGCAAGGACAAGACCGCGACCATCCGCGGCCCGCTCGACCTCTTCAACGCGGTCATGGAAGCCGGACGTCGGGGCCTTTCCATCCAGCGCTACAAGGGCCTCGGCGAGATGAACCCCGACCAGCTCTGGGAAACCACCCTGGACGCCGACGCCCGCACCCTGCTGCAGGTGAAGGTGACCCACGCCGACGACGCCGACGACATGTTCACCCGCCTGATGGGCGACCTCGTCGAGCCCCGCCGTGAGTTCATCCAGGACAACGCCCTGGACGCCGAGGTGGACGTCTAGGGACTTTGGATACTCTCCCCCGCTGGGGGAGGCCGAGTCCCAGGCTCGACGAGACGGGAGGGGTATTGCTGACTCAGCAGGCCCGCCTTGCAGCTTTGCGGTCCGTCCCACCCCATGGCAGGGAGGGAGAAGGTGACGGGAAGACCTCAGCCGTTCGGCTGGTTTTCCGTCACGCCCCCTCGACGTGGCGGATCAGGTTGTCTCGCACCTTCGAGATGGTCTTCTGCACCTGGGCGAACTCTTCCGGGTCGAGGCCCGTCGCGGCCACCAGGGTTCGCTGGCCGCCCTTTTCCCGCAATGCGCGCCCAGCTTCGGTCAGGGTGATGACGAGCTGGCGTTCGTCCTTCGGGTCGCGACGTCGCTCCAGATAGCCATCTTTCTCAAGCTTCTTCAGGATCGGCGTGAGCGTGTTCGACTCCAGGAACAGCTTCTCGCCCAGCGCCTTGATGCTGAGGCCGTCCTCCTCCCACAGCGCCACGATGATGATCCACTGGGTGTAGGTCAGGCCCAGCTCTTCGAGGATGGGCTTGTAGGCCCGGCCATAGGCGAGGTTCGCCGAATAGACGGCGAAGCAAAGGAAGTCGGCCAGCCTCGGGGCTTTGGCGGCGTCGGTCTTGGACATGAGGACCTTTCGGGGTGGGCCTTTCAGGACAGGGAGGTCCGGGCTTCGCCGCAAATATAATTCGCATCCGATTAAATCGGAAGGGTTGACAGTCTCATGAGGGCGGGCCTATTTCATCGGACGCGATTTAATCGTATCCGATCTAATAAGGAGAAAAACATGACCACCCAAGCCATCGACACCGTCCTCTACACCGGCCAAACCCATGTCACCGGTGGCCGCGACGGCGCCGCGCGCAGCAGCGACGGCAAGCTCGACGTCCGGCTTTCGCCGCCCGGCAGCGCTGGGCCGGGCACCAATCCGGAGCAACTCTTCGCCGCCGGCTGGTCGGCCTGCTTCATCGGCGCCATCGGCCTGGCCGGCCGCGCCCAGGGTGTGAAGGTCCCCGCCGACGTCGCCGTCGACGCCGAGGTCGACCTGGCCAAGGCCGGCGAGGCCTTCCTGCTCCGCGCCCGCCTGAACGTCAGCCTGCCCGGCCTCGACGCCGAGACCGCCCAGCGTCTGGTCGAGGCGGCGCACCAGACCTGTCCCTATTCCAAGGCCACCCGCGGCAACATCGACGTCACGCTGAACATCGCCTGACCGCTTGCCCCAAAGGCGTCGCGGCGACGCGGCGCCCTTCCCCGCCTCGACCGATCGAACGACAGCCAAGGATCCACGTCTCATGCCCTCCGCCACCGCCCCCATGCGTTTCCACGCCATTTCGCTGAGCGTCGCGGCCGTCGCCGCCGTAGCGACCCTCGGAACCAACTCCGCGATGCTCCCCGCCCCCGCCATGTTCCTGGGCTGGGTGGCCTTCGATCTCGCCGGCCCCTCCCTTCGCGGCGGCGCGGCCAACACCGGCTCGTTCCTGCTGGGCCTGGCTTTCGGGGCCGGAACGCAAGTCGCCACCCTCGCCCTGACGCCGACGCTCGGCGTGCTAGCGGGGCCTGCCTGCGTGGCGGCCGTGGTGGCGCTGGTGCTGAGCCTGCGCAAGCTCGCGCCGATCAACAATCCGCTGGCCTACTTCCTGGGCCTGACCAGCTTCTTCTATTCCGGCCTGGCGCCCACCGGCGAGACGCTGGTCAATCTCGGCGTCGCCGGCGTCATCGGCGGCCTCGCCTGCGCCGCGGCCGGCTTCGCCCAGGGCGTGGTGACCCGCGCCACGGAGGCCCGCCATGCGTGAACCCGTCAACCCTGACCGCCGCCGGCTGTTCTGCGGCGTCGCCATGCTTGGCGCCGCCGGCGCCCTGTCGGCCGCGACATCGGCCATCTCCGCCCCGGTTTCGTCGCCGACCTGGATGATGAAGCAGGTCGAGGCCGGCGATCTCATCGTCGCCTATGCCGAACAAGGCCCCGCAAACGGCGCGCCCGTGATCCTGCTGCACGGATGGCCCTACGACATCCACGCCTTCGCCGAGGTCGCGCCGATCCTGGCGGCCGGCGGCAAGCGGGTGATCGTTCCCTACCTGCGAGGCTATGGCGCCACCCGCTTCCGCTCGGCGGCGACCCCGCGCAACGGCCAGCAGGCCGCCCTGGCCGCGGACGTCATCGCCCTGATGGACGCGCTGAGCATCCGCCGCGCGGTCATCGGCGGCTTCGACTGGGGCGCGCGCACCGCCAATATCGTCGCCGCCCTCTGGCCCGAGCGCTGCCAGGCGATGGTCTCGGTCAGCGGCTATCTGATCGGCAGCCAGCAGGCCAACCAGGCGCCGCTTCCGCCGGAGGCCGAGCTCTCCTGGTGGTACCAGTTCTACTTCGCCACCGAGCGCGGCCGCCGCGGCTATGAGGCCAACCGCGAGGCCTTCGCCCGGCTGATCTGGCGCACCGCGTCGCCGAGGTGGGCCTTCGACGAAGCGACCTTCGCCCGCTCGGCCGCCGCCTTCGCCAACCCCGATCATGTGGAGATCACCATCGACAACTACCGCTGGCGGCTGGGCCTGACGCCGGGCGAACGGCGCTTCGACGCCCTCGAGGCCAAACTGGCCCAGGCGCCCGACATCCTGGTTCCGGCCATCACCCTGGAAGGCGACGCCAACGGCGCGCCGCACCCGGCGCCGGCGGCCTACGCCGGCAAGTTCAAGGGACGATACGAGCACCGCACCCTCTCCGGCGGCGTCGGCCACAACCTGCCGCAGGAAGCGCCCGAGGCCTTCGCGCGCGCCATCCTCGACGTGGCTCGCTGGGCGGCAGAGCCGAAGACGGCGTGACGCCCATGAACCCTTCCCCCTCTCGCCGCGACTGGCTCAAGAATGCGATCGGCCTGGCGCCGTTGGCCTTGGGCGCGAGCCTGCTGGCGCCGCCGGTGCGTCACGCGGCCGGCCTCTCCCTGACGCCGACATCCCCGCTGAACGCGCTGAACAAGGCCAGCGGCTGGCTGAACGGCCCACCGGTCGAGCCCGGCGACCTGCGTGGCAAGGTCGTGCTGCTCGTCGTCTGGACCTACTCGTGCGTCAACAGCCTGAGGGTCCTGCCCTATCTGCGGGCCTGGCAGGAACGCTACGGCGGCCGGGGCCTGGCGGTGATCGGGGTCCACTCGCCGGAGTTCGGGTTCGAAAAGGACGCCGGCAACGTTAGCCGCGCCCTGCGTGAGCTCGACGTCGGCTTTCCCGTCGCCCTGGACAGCCGCTGGCGGGTCTGGGAGGCGCTCGACAACAACGCCTGGCCGGCCTTCTACTTCATCGGCGCGGACGGCCGCGTTCGCGGTCGGGCGATCGGCGAAGGCGGTTACGACCGGTCGGAGCGACTGATCCAGGCCCTGCTCTCCGACGTCGACGGCAGGCCCGCGCCAGACCAAATGACGCCGGTGGTCGGGCTCGGGCCCGAAGCTGCACCGGACTTCGCCAACCTGCGGACGCCTGAAACCTATCTCGGCTACGACAAGGCCCCCGCCTTTCCGGGAGGAATCCATCAAGACGAGCGGCGCCTCTATCGCACCGCGCCGCCCATGCGCGTCGGCGGCTGGAGCCTCACCGGGCTATGGACCGTCGGCGCCGAGTCAGCTCTTTCGGCCGCGCCCGGCGCAAGCATCGCCTACCGCTTCCACGCCCGCGACCTGCACATGGTGCTGGCCCCGGCGGCGGACGGACGCCCGGCCCGCTACCGGATCCGCATCGATGGCGAGCCGCCCGGCGAGGATCATGGCGTCGACGCCGACGCGGCCGGCCTGGGCGTGGTGACCTCTCCGCGCATGTACCAGTTCGTGCGCCAGCGCCGGCCAATCACCGACCGCACATTCGAAATCGAGTTCCTCGACGCAGGCGCCCGAGCCTTCGTCTTCACCTTCGGCTAGGCGCCGACCGCGACCGCCGGCTTCGGGCGCGGGAAGACGAAGGCGAGGGTCAGCAGGGCGGCGATCGACATGCTGAGCGCCGCGGCCGGGATCGCCGGGACCCCGAAGGCCGCCAGGGCCGCTCCGCCCATGGCCGAGCCCAGGGCCTGGCCGACCGAGATCACCGAGCCGTTGAGGGCCAACGCCACCGGCGCACCGCCGGTCAGCTCGATCAGCCGCGCCTGAACCACCGGCGTGATGGAGAACAGCGCCGTCGCCGCCACGAAGATGCCCAGCGCCACCAGGGCCGCGCTCGGCCAGCCTGCGGGCGCCAGATGGTGCGTGGCGGAGAAGTGGATGGTCATGGCGGTGGCCTGGATGACGAAGCCCTGCAGGATCCAGTTGCGGCCCGCGCTCCGGTCGGCGGCCTTGGCGCCCAGCCACAGGCCGACGACGGAACCGACCCCGATCATCGACTGGAACGCCCCGACCCCGGCGCCGGTGACCCCGGCGCCCACCCGCACGATCGGCGCGATGTAGAGGTTCAGCGTCATGTTGGCGGCGAAGGCCAGGAAGGTCGTCAGATAAAGCGGCCAGACGATCCCCAGGGGCACGCTTCCGCCTTCGCGCTTGGGCGGCGCCGGGACCTTGGGCAGGAAGATCAGCACGCCCAGCAGCGCCAGGGCCGAAAGGCCGCCGGCGAACAGGAAGGTCGCCCGCCAGCCGAAGAGGTTGCCGACCACGCTGCCGATCGGGATGCCGACCACGAAGGCCAGGGTCATGCCGCCAGACACCAGGGCCAGGGCCGAGCCTCTCTTTTCCGGCGGCGCCAGCGAGGCCGCCGCGACGCTGGCGGCCGGTCCCGAGATGGCGCCGGCCAGTCCGGCCAGGGCGCGCAACAGGAGCAGCGCCTCGAAGTTCGGGGTCAGCGAACAGGCCAGGTGCAGGGCGATGCTGAGGCTGAGGCCCGCGATCACCATCAGCCGCCGGTCGATGCGGCCGAACAGCCAGGCCGCGACCGGCCCCAGAACGGCAGAGGTCAGGACGAAGGCGGTCTGTAGCTGACCGGCGATCGCCGTGGTGACGCCCAGGTCGGCCGCCAGAGTCTCCAGCAGGCCGGCAAAGATGAAGGCTCCCGACCCGAACGCAAACGTCACCATGGTCAGAACGAAGATGCGCGGGTTCATGGGGCGCGAGCTTAACCGGCTCGGAGAACGCCGCTAGCCCTCTTTTGCCGTCCCGGACCTAGATGCTCCTTGCTGGGAGGGGCGGGGGCCAATGCTTACGTGTCATCCCGGTCTCGGCCACAGGCCGAAGACCGGGACCCATGAACACCGGATGTCTCAGGAATGGGCCAGGCCGCGCCATCTTGTCAGGATCAGGCACGTATGCGTCCGGGTCTTGCTTCGCAAACCGGGATGACACCGTGGTTGGGGGCTCTATACGCGATCGCCCTGCCCAGCGGGGGAGGATCTTCCAGTCGCCGGCCCCCTGCGTTTCCGCGCCTGGGTCTTGGGATTGGTCCAGAACGACCAGACCGCCAGCCCGCCCAGCACCGCCAGCGAAAGGCCCGAGGCGGTCATCACCAGCCGATAGGGCAGGCCGCCCACCTTGGCCGCGTGGATGGGGAACTCGGCATTGGCGATCCGCAGGGCCAGCGGCATGGCCAGGGCGTCGCGGGTATCGACCAGCCGCCCGTCGGCCGGATCGAACCAGAACATGGTGCGGCCATTGGGCAGCCATTCGGCCGGCTGGCGCACCCGAATGGAAATCAGCCCACCGGGCTTGGCCGGCAGGCTGATCGAGCGGATTTCCCCATCCGGATAGCGGGCGCGCACGTCCCCAAGGATGCGGCTCCAGTCCAGCTCGGGCGACAGCGGGCCGCCCTTGGCCTCCGGTTGTTTCTGGGCTGCGGTCATCACCGCGGGCGGCGAGAATGGCGCCAGGATCAGGCGCTCGACCGCCGGCAGGGTCATCATCACCCCGGTCAGCAGCGAGACGAAGAGCACCGGAGCCATCGCCACGCCCAGGTCGCGATGCTGGCGCACGATGGCGTTGCGCGAATAGTTGGCCGGCCAGGGGCGCAAGTCGAACAGCCGGCGCGACGGCCACCAGAGGATCACCCCGGTCACGACGAAGGCGAGGCCGATCAGGCCCATGGTCCCGGTCACCAGCTTTCCGGCGTCGCCGATCAGCAGGTAGTGGTGAAAATCGAACAGCCAGATCTCCGGCCGCTCCCATTTCGACGTCCAGCGGGTGACCAGCTCGCCGCTCTGGGCCGCATAGCCGCCGCCCTCTTCGCCGAAGTTCAGCCGGTGCAGGCCCATGGTCTGCCGCGCCAGGATGATCGAGCGCGGCGCGTCCTCTTGCGCAAAGATGCGCTGCACGGACGCAGCCAGGCTGGCGGTGTCCTGCGCCTGCGGGTCGGCGGCGTGCGGAACGCTGGCGCGGAGGAACAGGTCCTCGTGGACCAGCAGCGCTCCCGACAGGCCGAGCAGGGCGAGGAAAAGGCCGACGAAGCCTCCGACCCAGCGATGCAGCAGGCGGACGACGCCCATCAGAACCTGCGTTCCAGTCCCAGGGTGAAGACGCGGCCACGGCCGGCGAAATAGCGCAGGTTATCGGCCGGGTTTGTCGTGTCCGAGCTGTAGCTGAGATACTGCTCGTCCATCAGGTTCTGCACGCCGAAGAACACGTCCGCGAAGCTCGTCTCATAGCGGACCGAGGCGTCCACCAGCGTGTAGCCCTGGAAGTTGTTCCGCGGATCGGCGCCGTCGAAATCCTTTTCCAGATAGGACTGCACCTGCAGGCGCGCGGCCAGCGGGCCTTGGCCGTAGATCAGGGCGAGGTTGATGCGGTCGGGCGAGATGTTCGCGCCGTCCAGGTCGATGTCCACCGAACCGTCGCCGTCGCTGTCGGCGCGGCCCTTCAGCTTGGCGTAGCCGGCCGAGACGCTGACGCCTGGGATCGGCGTCCTGGCTGTGGCGTTGAGCTCCAGGCCCTCGATCTCCACCCGCTGGCGCTGGACGTCGTAGACCGCCGTCGCCGGGTTCAGCACCAGGAGCTGGCCGAGCTTGGACTTGGACCAGAAATAGGCGGCGCTCGCCTCGAAGGGGCCGCGCTTCCATTCGGCCCCGATCTCCTGGTTGTCGGAAACCACCGGGCTGATGTCGAGGAAATCGTCCACGTCCACCCCGTCCCGGTTCACTGCGCGCAGGATGCGGCCGACGTCCGGCACCGTGTAGCCTTCGGCGTAGCTGGCGTAGAAGCGCAGGCCCTCCATGGGATTCACCACCACCCCGCCGTTCAGCAGCGTCGCGTCGAAGGACGGCTCGCCGCCCCCGACATGGCGCGAGCCGTAGGTGGCGAGCGTCGTGTAGTCGCCGACCTTCAGGGTCACGGACTCCTGCCGAACCCCGCCCGCCAGGCGCAGCTTGCCGTCGAAGAGCGCCAGATTGCCTTGGACGAAGGGGGCCAGGCTCTGGAACTCGGTCTCCGGCACCCAGACGCGGCCGGTCTGGATCAGGGACTGCTCGGTCTTGTCGCGCAGGGCGTCGAGCCCGAAGGTGGCGTTGAGCCCCGGCACGAAGGGGATCTCCCGCTCATAGCTGACCCGTGCGCCCATCTTCTCGGAGCGATTCGAGGACTGGTCGAACAACGTCCCCACCGGCGCCAGGCGGGCGTCCTGGAAGGTGACGTTGCGGTCGCCGCCGAAGGTGTCGCGGGTGCGGTTGTAGAAGACCTGGGCGGTAAGGTCGCCACCCCACAGCTCGTCATCCGTCAGGCCCAGCGACAGGGTCTCGGCCCGGTTGGCCGCGGGCTTGCCCTCGACCTCGCCGCGCATGCTGGTGGCCGGCCGGTTGCGGGTGCGATCGCCGGCCACGGGGAGATAGTCGCCGTCGCCCTTCAGTTCGAAGCGGTTGGCGACGAGGTCGATCCGCAGGCTGTCGTCGATCTGCCAGCCGAAGCGGCCGAAGATCGAATTGCTCTTGGAGTCCTGAATCTCTCCCTGGGTGTTGTCGATGCCGATCCGACGGCCCTGGCCATCGTAGAACGCGCCCCGCGCCTCGTAGGCCAGGCCGATGGTGGCGTCATAGGCCCCGGCGCGATAGCCGGCGATGCCTGCGGTCTTCCAGCCGCCGCCGTCGCCGTGGAAGCGGGTGTCGGCGCTCACCTGGGCCAGCACCCGGCCGCTGACCCCATCTTCCTTGGGCGCGCCGACGGTGACCTGGTTGACCACCCCGCCCGTGGCGCCGATGCCCTGCAGGGCGTTGGAGCCATAGATCAGCTCCACATGGTCGATGAAGAATGGGTCGATCGTATAGCCGTCGCGCGAACCGTCGCGGATCGGGGTCGATTGCGGAATGCCGTTGATCGCAAACAATGGCGAGCGGCCGCGCAGGCTCTCGCCACTGCCCGAGAGCTTCTGTCGCGTGGGCGAGAACGAGGGCGAGAGGTTCGCCACCGCATCCACCAGCGAACCGCTGATCGCCACCTGCTGCGAGAGATCGGTCGAGTCCACGATGTCGACCGTCAGCGGCAGGGCGCTGGCCGGCAGCGTCGTCCGCGCCGCGGTGATCACCAGTTCGGAGACGTCGGTCGGCTCTTCGGCGGCCGCGCTGGTCGCCCCCATGATGGCGATCGCACTCACGCCCACCGCCCAAAGCCTCGCCTTGGAGACCCGACGAACCGTACGCATACCCATTGCCCCCGACCGGACTTGCTCAACTATCCGGCTCTATGCCGCAAATAAGAACTACTCGCAATACGTACATCCCCTATCCCGCCCCTCGGAGCTGGCGGGTTGCCTTCCGCGAGGTGACCCCGACTTGGATGCGGTCAGGTTCTGGGAGGAACGCATGGCCGACACAGCGGAAAACGCCGGGCCGACGGCGGAGCTGGCCTTCGACCCCGAGGCTCTGCGCGCCAGGTATCGCGCCGAGCGCGACAAGCGACTGCGCGCCGACGGCAACGAGCAGTACGTCGAGATGAAAGGCGACTTCGCCCACTATCTCGAAGACCCCTATGTCGAGCCGGGCTTCACCCGCTCGGCCCTCTCCGACGAGGTCGAGGTGGTGGTGATCGGCGGAGGCTTCGGCGGGCTGCTGGCCGCGGCGCGCCTGCGCGAGGCCGGCGTCGCCGACATCCGGGTCATCGAGAAGGGCGGCGACTTCGGCGGCACCTGGTACTGGAACCGCTATCCGGGCGCGGCCTGCGACGTCGAATCCTACGTCTATCTGCCGCTGCTGGAGGAGACCGGCTACATGCCGGTGGAGAAGTACGCCCGCGCGCCGGAGATTCTCGCCCATAGCCGGGCCATCGCCGCAAAGTACGGCCTCTACGACCGCGCCTGCCTGCAGACCGAGGTCACCGGCATGACCTGGGACGAGGCCAGCCACCGCTGGATCGTCTCGACCAATCGCGGCGACGCCATCCGCGCCCGCTTCGTCTGCATGGCCAACGGGCCGCTGCACCGGCCAAAGCTGCCCGGCATCCCGGGCGTGGAGAGCTTCAAGGGCCACACCTTCCACACCAGCCGTTGGGACTACGACTATACCGGCGGGGATTCGAACGGCGGCCTCATCGGCCTGGCCAGCAAGCGGGTCGGGATCATCGGCACCGGGGCGACGGCGGTCCAATGCGTGCCGCACCTGGGCGAGGCGGCCGGCCATCTCTACGTCTTCCAGCGCACCCCCTCGTCCATCGACGTTCGCGCCAACCGACCCACCGACCCGGCCTGGGCCGGAAGCCTCGAGCCCGGCTGGCAGCAGGCGCGGATGGACAATTTCAATACCCTGGTCAGCGGCGGCTTCGCCGAGGAGGACCTGGTCGCCGACGGATGGACCGACATCATCCGCAATCTCGGCATGATCGCCCGCAACCGCGCCACCGTCGCCGGCGCCCAGGACCCTGCCGCGCTGGTCCAGCTCGCCGACTTCCAGAAGATGGAGCAGATCCGCGGGCGGGTGGACGCGGTGGTCGGAGACAAGGCGACGGCCGAAGCCCTGAAGCCCTACTACAACCAGTTCTGCAAACGCCCCTGCTTCCACGACGACTACCTGCCGACCTTCAATCGCGACAACGTCACCCTGGTCGACACCCAGGGGCGCGGCGTCGAGGCGATCACCGAGAAGGGCGTGCTGGCTGGCGGGGTGGAGTACGAGCTCGACTGCCTGATCTTCGCGACCGGCTTCGAGGTCGGCACCTCCTACGCACGGCGGGCGGGCTACGAGGTGACCGGCCGCGACGGCCTCACCCTGACCGAGCACTGGCGGGACGGCATCGCCACCCTGCACGGCATCCACAGCCGCGGCTTCCCCAACTGCTTTATCATGATGAACAACCAGTCGGGCTTCACCGTGAACTATCCGCACATGCTGAACGAGCAGGCCAGGCACATCGCCTATGTCGTGGCCGAGTGCGGCGACCGCGGCGCGACGAAGGTCGAGGCCTCGCAAGTGGCCGAGCAGGAATGGGTCGAGACCATCGTCGCCTCGGCGGTGGAGCGCGCCAAGTTCGCCGAGGAGTGCACGCCGGGCTACTACAACAACGAGGGCCGCCCCTCGTCCGTGGCCGCCCGCAACGGCTCCTACGGCAAGGGACCGATCGCCTTCGTGAAGCTGCTCGAGGACTGGCGCGCGGCAGGCGAGCTGGCTGGACTGGAGCTCACCTCCGCCTGAGACGGAACAAGCCGCCGCGGCGGATGTTTGGCCTTCATGACCTTGCGATGGAGGCTTCCATGAGCGCGAACGGACTCGAGGTCTTCGACCGCACGCTCCACACCACCAATAGCTGGCTCAAGGAGATTTCCGACGACCTGGAGATCGACCGCCACGCGGCCTGGAAGGTGCTCAGCGTGGTCCTGCACAAGCTGCGCGACCGTCTGCCGGTGGACCTCTCGGCGCATCTCGGCTCGCAACTGCCGCTGCTCGTCCGCGGCGTCTATTACGACCAATACCAGCCGGCCCGGCAGCCGAGCCGCTGCCATGGGGTCGAAGATTTCACCGAAGAGGTCGGCGAATGGCTGACCGACGCCACGGCCATCGACCCGGACCGCGCGATCCGCTCGGTGTTCGGCGTGCTGTCGCGCCATCTCACAGCCGGCCAGGTGGCGAAGGTGCGGGACAATCTTCCCAAGAGCCTGCGCCAGGCCTGGAGCGCCGAACCCCCACCGCGCCGCAGCCCGGACAAGGCCGAAGAGGCGGCGCGGCTCGCGACGGGGATCTGACCGCGGGCGTCAGGACTTGATTTCGATCTGCCGGGTCTGGTCCTGCGCACGGGTGCTCTTGGGCAGCGCGATCTTCAGAACCCCATCCTTGAAGTTGGCCTCGACCCTGTCGCCGTCGATCTCGTGGGAGAACGGGATGGTCCGGGCGAACTTGCCGTAGGTGCGTTCGGTATAGCACCGGCCCTTGTCCTCCTCGGTGCGCTCGTCCCGGCGTTCGCCGCTGAGGGTCAGGGCGTTGTCGCGCAGCTCGATCTTCACGTCGTCCCGGTTTAACCCGGCCAGTTCCGCAGTCACCCGATAGGCCTGGTCGTTCTCGTCGACCTCGATGCTCGGCCAGGCCGCCGCGCCCTCACGCGTAGGCGCGAACGAGCGGCCCTCGGCGGGGGTAAGGAAGTCGTCGAACAGCCGATCCATCTCGCGCCGGAACGAGGTGAATGGATCCCAGCCCTGGCGGCTCAGGCCACGAGACCCGCTCCAGGGCGCCAAATCACGATTGGGCATGACGTTGCTCCGTTGCTCGTTAGGGAAGCTCCCGCCCTAGCAACTTGTCGGCGAATGGCTCGGTTTCGCCCCTCTCAAGCAAAAAGTCGGCGCCTCTAAGGTTCGTGGTGCGAGAACGGCAGGGCCCGTACGTCGTCCGAGGTGAAGGCCGGCCGCGCCGGATAGAGGACCTCGTAGACCCGCTCGACGAAGGCGAAGTCTTCCGGCGTGTCGACCGTCCATCGCAAGGAGCTGTCGTCGCGGTCCTGGACCAGCTCCCCGCGGCTGAACCGGTCGGGATTTCGATAAAGGAACGGGGTCACATGCTCGCGCTCATAGGGATCGCTCGCCTCGCGGCCCGCGGTCAGCAGGCCCTCGGCGGTGAAGACCTCGACGTCCAGCCCGCGCGGATAGGTCCGGCGGACGCTGTTGGAGACATAGTCCGCGCCGCTTTGCGCCTGCAGCCGCACCGCCGCATCGATCACCTCCGGGTCGGCCAGCGGGCAGTCGGCGGTCAGCCGCACCACCTGCCCGGTCACACCGAACGCCTCGATCGCGCCGACATAGCGGCCGAGCACGTCGGCCAGCGGGCCGCGAAACACCGGCGCGCCGCTCTGCTCCAGGAAACTCGCCAGTTCGTCGTCGGACGCGTCCTCGCTGGTCGCCACGATCAGGCGGTCGAGGCTGGCGCAGCGGCTCAGCCGCTCGAGCTGGCGCGCGATCATCGGCCGGCCGAGAAGGCTCTTCATCACCTTGCCCGGCAGGCGCGACGAACTCATCCGCGCCTGCAGGATCGCCACCGCCATGACCGGTCTCCCTTTGCTGGGCGGACTATGTAAAGCGCCCCTTTCCTGGCCGTTAAGCGCCCTGGCCGAACGGAAGAACAACGGTAAAAGAACGGCACTTCTTCATTCGAGGTCACCGGTTCATGTTGCTATCCGACGACGCCAACGCGATCGCCGCCGCCGAACGATCCGCCGCCGCAGGAGCTTCGGCCTCCGAAGTCCTCGGTCGCCTGCGCGAGACCCTGCCCCTCGACGCCTTCGGACTGCTGATGATCGGCTTGCCGCGCACGGATCTGCCGGCGCTCTCGGCCCTGCTGCCGCACATGGCCAGCGAGGAGACCCAACGCAACTTCACCGGCGCGGCCGGCGTGCCGCTCCTCGGCCAGACTGTCGGCTTCGTCCGCACCCTGGCCTACAACTACGCGTCCTTAAGCAACCGCTCGCTCAAGGATGCGAAAATCCTCGACTATGGCTGCGGCTACGGGCGCATCACCCGGGCGATGTACTACTACACCGATCCGGCGAACATCTGGGCGGTGGACCCCTGGGACTACGCGATCGACCTCTGCAAGGAGGTCGGCCTGCTGGGCAACCTCGCGCAGTCGGACTATCTGCCGCAAAGCCTGCCGGCGCCGGAAGGCGGCATCGACGTCATGTTCGCGTTCTCGGTCTTCACTCACACCTCGCGGTCGGCGACGGACGCCGCCCTGGCCGCCATGCGCCGGCACATCGCCGAGGACGGCCTGCTCGCCATCACCATCCGCGCCCCGGAATACTGGCGCGCCGATCCCGCCTATGCCGAAACCGCGCAGATCCACGAAAAGGCGCATGCCGAGCAGGGGTTCGCCTACGTCCCCCATCCGCGCGAAACCGTGGCGGGCGAGGCGACCTACGGCGACACCTCGATCAGCCTCGACTTCCTCAAGCAGAACTATCCCGACTGGGAGGTCGCCGGCCTGGACTGGTCGCTGGTCGATCTCCACCAGCGCTACGTCTTCCTGCGCCCGGTCTAGCGCGCCTCAGGCGTCCATCCCGCGCAACACGCCGAGCACCGCCTCGCCGTAGCGGTCGAGCTTGCCCTCGCCGACGCCGGAGATCGCTCCCAGAGCCGCCAGGCCGCCGGGCTTGCGGGTGGCGATCTCCGCGAGGGTCCTGTCGTGGAAGATCACGTAGGGCGGCAGGTGCTGGCGCGCCGCCTCGTCGCGGCGCCAGGCGCGCAAGGCGTCGAACAGCGGCTGGTCGTGGGCGGCGACCGTCGTCGCCGCGCCCTGGCTGCGGCGGCGGGCTCGGGTCCTGGGCTCAGGTTCCTGGGCTTTTCGGACGGAAACCTGCCGTTCGCCACGGTAGACCGCCTTCACCCCGTCGGCGTCGCCCAGGGCGATCAGCGGCCGCCCATCGTTCGGATCCTCGCGCAGCAGCCCATCGAACAGGAGCTGGTCGATCAGGTCGCGCCAGGCCACGGCGCTGAGCTCCTGGCCGATCCCGAAGGTGGTCAGCCCGGCCTCGAAGCTCGAAGGGTCCTTGGTCTTGCCGAGCAGGTGGTCCACCAGCCGCCCCCGTCCGAACCGCCCGCCCATGCGATGCACCGCCGACAGCGCCATCTGCGCCGCCCGGGTGGCGTCCACGGTCTCCACCTCGCCCAGGCACAGGTCGCACTGGCCGCAGGGCCCCACCCCCTCCTCGCCGAAATAGCGGCGCACCGCGGCGGCGCGGCAGGCGGCGCCGTCGAGCATGGCGTAGAGCTGGCGAACCTTGCGGGCCTGGACCTGCTTGACGCTGTCGTCCACGTCCCGGCTGTCCAGCCGGCGATAGGCCCAGGCCATGTCGGCCGCGCTATAGAGGGTGATCCCCTCGGCCGGCTCGCCGTCACGGCCCGCCCGGCCGATTTCCTGCCAGTAGGCCTCGATGGAGGCCGGCGGATCGGCGTGGATCACGAAGCGGACGTCCGGCTTGTCCACGCCCATGCCGAAGGCGATGGTCGCCACCATCACCGCCGCATCGGCCTCGAGAAAACTTTCCAGGCGCTCGGCACGCAGCGCCTTGTCGAGGCCGGCGTGATAGGCGAGCGCCGGAACGCCTTCCGCCCTCAGCGCCTCGGCCAGCCGATCGACCCCGTCGCGCGAGCCGGCATAGACCACGCCGGAGCGGTCCGGACGGGCGGCCACCAGCTCCAGCACCCGCTTGTGCCCCGGGCCGCGCTTGCGTTCGGCCGAGAGGGACAGCTCCGGCCGGGCGAAGCTGGCGACGAATTCGGCGGAGTCCTCCAGGCGCAGTTCGGCGCGGATGTCCTCGCGGGTCCGGTTGTCGGCCGTGGCGGTGACGGCCAGCCGCGGCACGTCCGGGAAGATGTCGGCCAGTCGGCCCAGCATCCGGTATTCGGGCCGGAAGTCGTGGCCCCACTGGCTGACGCAGTGCGC
Source organism: Phenylobacterium koreense (assembly GCF_040545335.1). Taxonomy (NCBI): domain Bacteria; kingdom Pseudomonadati; phylum Pseudomonadota; class Alphaproteobacteria; order Caulobacterales; family Caulobacteraceae; genus Phenylobacterium; species Phenylobacterium koreense. The sequence goes on along the minus strand of NZ_JBEPLU010000001.1, from coordinate 1,840,214 downwards.
CTCGTCGATGGCGATCAGAGCCAGGGGCGTGCGCGAAAGGCGCTCCAGCATCCAGGGCTGCATCAGACCCTCGGGCGAGACGTAGAGCAGGTCGAGCTCGCCCCGCTCGATCCGCTCCCAGGTCTGGGCGCGCTCCCAGGCCTCGCCGGTGGAGTCCAGCTTGGCCGCGGCGACGCCGGACTGCTGCAGGCCAGCGACCTGGTCGGTCATCAGGGCGATCAGCGGCGAGACCACCAGGCCTAGCCCTGAGCGCATCATGGCGGGAATCTGGTAGCAGACGCTCTTGCCGCCGCCGGTGGGCAGCACGGCCATGGCGCTGCGGCCGGCCAGGACCTCGGCGATCACCTCGGCCTGGCGGCCACGGAAGTCGGCATGCCCGAAGGTGCGGCGCAGGATCTCCCGCGCCCCATCCAGGTCCGGAACGTCGTCGATGACGGGTCTTGGCGCAGGGAAGGCGGCCATGGCCAGCTTATGGCCTGCATCGCGCGCCTGCGCCAAGCCTTCAGTCGGCGCCCCCCTGCGACAACCTATTCGGCGGCCATCGCGGCGGGCGCGGACTGGGAGCCCCGCAGCAGCCGGCCCGGCAGGGCGCCGGTCGGCTCGCCGTCGCGATAGGTGACCTGGCCGGCCACCAGGGTCGCCACATAGCCGTCCGCCCGCTGCACCAGCCGCCGCCCGCCGGCCGGCAGGTCGTAGGCCACCGCCGGCGCCTTCAGCGAAAGCCGGCCGTAGTCGATGATGTTGAGGTCGGCTCGGTAGCCCGGCGCGATCAGGCCACGGTCGCGCAGGCCCAGCGTCGCTGCGGTGTCGTGGGTCTGCATCCGCACCATGGCTTCCAGCGGCAACCGCTCGCCACGAGTGCGGTCGCGGGTCCAGTGGGTGAGGTTCGAGGTCGGGAACGAGCCGTCGCAGATCATCCCCACGTGCGCCCCGCCATCGGACAGCCCCGGCACCGTGTTGCGGTCGGTCAGCATGGCGTAGGACGGATCGAGCGAACCGTCGGCATAGTTCAGGAACGGCAGGTAGAGCATGCCGCGACCGCCATTGGTCAGAATGTGCTCGATCGCCAGCTCTTCCGGGCTTACGCCCCGCGCCTGCGCCAGGGCGGCCACGGTGCGGTCGGGGGTCTGCTCGTAGTCGGGCGTCTCGCCCATTAGGAACATGATCTTCCAGTTCTGGGTCATGTTCGCCGCGAAGGCCGCCGAGCTCTCCTTGCCCTCGGCCAGCAGCCTGGCGCGGAACCCCGGATCGGCCAGTCGCGCCGCACGCTCGGCCAGCGGCTGGCCGGCGATCTCCTTGTAGCTCGGATAATGCGTGAACGGATTGAGCGTCAGCTCCAGGCCGAACAGGATGCCCACCGGCCGGCCGCAGACCTGCGCCCGCATGGGCAGGCCCGCCGCGTTGGCGTCTTCAAGCCGGTCCAGCAGGGTGCGCCACTGCAGCGGCTGCCTCGGGTTCTGCACCAGTGAGAACGAGAGCGGCCGACCGGAGCGCTCCACGATTCGTCGCAGCATGGCGAACTCGGCCTCCGGGTCGCCGAAGTCGGAAACGAACTGCAAGGCGCCCTTGCCGGCGGCCTTCAGGCCCATGGCGATGCCGGTCAGCTCGTCTTCCGAGGCGGTCAGGGTCGGGGTCGGCTGGCCGTCGCTGGTCCGGTGATTGAGGGTCCGCGAGGTGGAAAAGCCGAGCGCGCCGGCCTCGACCGCGCCCTTGGCGAGCGCCGCCATGGCCGCGATGTCGCCGGGGCTGGCGTCCTCGCGGTTGGCCCCGCGCTCGCCCATCACATAGACCCGCAGCGCCGCGTGCGGCAGTTGGGCGCCGATATCCACGTCGAAGCGGCGCGCGGCCAGGCTGTCCAGATAGTCGGGGAAGCTTTCCCAGTTCCAGGGCAGGCCCTCGGCCAGCACCGGGAAGGGGATGTCTTCCACCCCCTCCATCAGCCGCACCAGCCGGTCATGATCGCCCGGCCGGCAGGGGGCGAAACCGACCCCGCAATTGCCCATCACCACCGTGGTCACCCCGTGCCAGGACGAGGGCTGCATGTGGCTGTCCCAGGTCGATTGGCCGTCATAGTGGGTATGGATGTCGACGAAGCCGGGGGTGACCAGCAGGCCGCGGGCGTCGATCTCCTCGCGCCCCGATCCGCTGACCGCGCCGACCGCGGCGATCTTCCCGTCCTTGATCGCCACATCGGCCTCGAAGGACGTGCCGCCGCCGCCGTCCACGACCGTTCCGCCACGAACGACGAGGTCCCATGCCCGTTCCATAACCGCCTCCCGGGTTCGTCTGTTATCGACGTTCAGGGAATTAGCCGCCTTCGGGGGGCCGAAGGTCAAGGGCGCCGCCGCGGAACCCTATTGGCCCTCGCGCGGCTTCTCCGCGGTCTTCACGGCGCAGCCTTTCAGGGTCTTGTCGCCCAGCGTCACGGTGGCGGTCAGGGGATACTTCAGGTCGGACATCCCGTCGGAGCATTCGCCCTCGGTGAGGATGATCCGCAGCGGCTTGTCGCCGAGCACGCTGTCCCAGACCGCGCTCGCCCCCTGCATCACCCCGCCCTTGTTGGGGCCGGTCGCAGTGTCGGAGGGCTCGGGCGTCGAATAGCTGATCTGGGTCTCGCGAATCTGCACGCCCCAGAACGGTTCGGTCCCCAGCACGTCCAGGTCGCCCCGGAAGGCTTCGGGCAGTTCCGGAGCCGTAGCGGGCGAGGTTTGGGGGGCCGGCGCATCGGCCGGGGGCTTGGCGGGCGAGCCGTCCGGTCCCTGCGGCTGGCAGGCGCTCGCCAGGATGGCGGCGGAGATGGTCAACAGAAGACGCTTCATCCCATACGTCCTTTCACGTCGGCTCTGGCCCGCTAGACTTGCAGCGACAATGAGTCGGGCTCTCACCTTCTACGAATTCTTCGCCGGCGGCGGCATGGCCCGCCTCGGCCTGGGCGAGGCGTTCGCCTGCGTATTCGCCAACGACTTCGACCCGCTCAAGGCTGCAACCTATCGCGCCAACTTTCCAGATGCAGACGCGCATTTCCACGAGGGCGACGTCTGGGCGATCGAGCCCGATCGTCTGGCGCCCGCCGCGGACCTCGCCTGGGCGTCCTCGCCCTGCCAGGACTTCAGCCTGGCCGGCGCGCGGGCCGGCCTGGCCGGCGGCCGTTCGTCGGCCTTCTTCGGCTTCTGGCGGCTGGTGGAAGCGCTGGGCCCTGACGCCCCGCAGACGGTGGTGATCGAGAACGTCATTGGCCTGCTCACCTCACACGGCGGGGCCGATTTCACCGCCCTCTGCGCGGCGCTGGCCAGGCAGGGCTACAGCTTCGGCGCCCTGGAGATCGACGCGGCCCGCTTCACGCCGCAGTCGCGGCCGCGGGTCTTCGTCATCGCGACCCGCCGCGCGCCGCCGGCGAGGCTGGTGGGCGCGAGCCCGTTCCACACCCGCGCGGTGCGCGAGGCCCGCGACCGGCTTCCCGCCGAGCTCGAGGATCGCTGGATCTGGTGGGCCGGCGCGGCCCCTTCCGCCCGCAACACCGACCTCGCCGCCCTGCTGGAACCGGACGAGGCGGTCGCCTGGCGGACCGAGGCCCAGACCCGCGCCCTGCTCGCCCTGATGTCCCCGGCCCACCGCCATCGCATCGAGGCGGCCAAGGCGTCGGGCCTACGGCAGGTCGGAGCGGTCTTCCGGCGCATGCGGATCGAGGACGGCAAGCGGGTCCAGCGCGCCGAGGTCCGCTTCGACGGCCTCGCCGGCTGCCTGCGCACGCCGCGCGGCGGCTCCTCGCGCCAGACCCTGATCGTCGTCGAGAACGGCGAGGTGCGCAGCCGCCTCGTCTCTCCGCGCGAGGGCGCCCGGCTGATGGGCCTGCCGGAGACCTACGCCCTGCCCCGCGCGGCCACCGGCGCCCTGCACGTCATCGGCGACGGCGTCGCCGTACCCGTCGTCCGCTGGCTGGCGGCCGAGATCCTCGAACCCTTGCTGCGCCAGCCCACGGCGGCCGCCGCCGAATAGCCCCGCTGGGCCATTCCACAGAAGAAGTACGCTTCCAAATCCCACGCGGGCGCTTAGGTTGGCGGTCCAGCCGAAACCCATTGAGAGAGCCATGGCCGACTCCAATTACGACGCCGCCCGCTACAAGCGTTCGGGCCGGGGCAAGATCTTCGACTCCGTCCGGGACCTGATCGGCGACACCCCGCTGGTCCGCCTGCCGCGCCTGACCGCGGCGCTGAAGCCCAAGGGCGAGGTCGTCGCCAAGCTGGAGTTCTTCAACCCGCTGGCCTCGGTGAAGGACCGCATCGGCGTCGCCATGATCGAGTGGCTGGAAGCCACCGGCAAGCTCAAGCCCGGCGGCTCCATCGTCGAGCCGACATCCGGCAACACCGGCATCGCGCTGGCCTTCGTCGCCGCCTCCAAGGGCTATCCGATCACCCTGGTCATGCCCGAGAGCATGTCGATCGAGCGACGCAAGATGCTGCTGATCCTGGGCGCCAAGCTCGAACTGACCCCGGCCGAGCGCGGCATGGCCGGCGCCGTCGCCCGCGCCCAGGAGATCGTCGACGCCACTCCCGGCGCGGTCATGCCTCAGCAGTTCGACAACGAGGCCAACCCGCTGATCCACCGAGTCTCGACCGCCGAGGAGATCTGGAACGACACCGACGGCAAGGTCGACGCCGTCGTCTCCGGCGTCGGCACCGGCGGCACCATCACCGGCATCGGCGAGGTGCTGAAGCCCCGCAAGCCGTCCCTGAAGATGGTGGCGGTCGAACCGGAAGCCTCCGCGGTGCTCTCCGGCGGCCAGCCCGGCCCGCACAAGATCCAGGGCATCGGCGCGGGCTTCGTCCCCTCGATCCTCGACCGCGGCGTGATCGACGAGATCGTCCAGGTCTCCAACGACGACAGCTTCGCCATGGCCCGCAAGGTCGCCCGCGAGGAAGGCATCCCGGTTGGGATCTCCTCCGGCGCGGCCCTGACGGCGGCGTTCGACCTGGCCTCGCGGGACGAGTACGCCGGCAAGCTGATCGTCGCGATCATCCCGAGCTTCGCCGAGCGCTACCTGTCCACGGCACTGTTCGAAGGGCTCTGACCCGCCTCACGCGGTGAGGATCGCTGTCGTAGGCTGCGGCGTCGCCGGCATGGCGGCGGCCCTGGCCCTGGCGCGCCGGGGCCACGCGGTCGTGTGCCTGGAGGCTTTCGAGCAGGCGCGGCCACTGGGCTCGGGACTGCTGCTGCAGCCCTCCGGCCTGGCCGCGCTACGCGCCCTGGGCCTGGCGGAGGAGGTCGTCGAACGCGGGTCGCTGATCCGGCATCTCGACGGCCGGGACCTGGCCGGCCGCCGCATCATGGACATGCGCTATGCCGACTGGCGGCCAGGCGCCTTCGGCGTCGGAACCCATCGGGCGACCCTGTTCGGCGTGCTTCACGGCGCGCTGGCGCCTGCCGGGGTCGAGGTGCGCCATGGGGTGGAGGTCGTCGGCTGGGAGAACGCCGACGCCCCTCGCCTGCTGGACGCGCGCGGTGGCAACCACGGCCCCTTCGACCTGGTGATCGTGGCGGACGGATCGGCCTCACGCCTGCGCGAACTGGTGCGGCCCGGCGTCCGGGCGAGGCCCTATGCCTGGGGCGCCGTCTGGGCCAACGCCCACGACACGGACGGCGCCTTCGACGGCGCCCTGCACCAGCGTTATCACCGCGCTTCGACCATGATGGGGGTCCTGCCGATCGGCCGGGGGCCGGAAGGCCGGGGCCTGGTGAGCTTCTTCTGGTCGCTGCCCTGCACGGAGATGGACGGGTTCCTCGCCGGCGACCTCGAGGCCTGGGGCAGGCAGGCGATCGGCATGTGGCCCCAGGCCGAACCGATCATCGCCCAGTTCGACCGGCCCGAACTCTTCTCCCGGGCCGTCTATCGCGACGTGCAGGCAGGCCGCTGGTCGAACGGCCGGTTCCTGCTGATCGGCGACGCCGCCCACGGGACCAGCCCCCAGCTCGGGCAAGGCGCGAACCTCGGCCTCGTCGACGCCGTGGAGCTGGCCGAGCGGCTGACGCCCGACGCCCGACGCTCGATCCGTGGTTTCCAGGCGGCCCGGCGGCGTCATGCCGGCCTCTATCAATTCATCTCGCGCCGGCTCACCCCGCTCTTCCAGTCGAGCGGCTGGATCGGACCGTTGGTTCGCGATCTGGTCTTCACCCCGCTCTCCAAGGCGCCCGGCGGGCGTTATCTTGGGGCAAGAGTGCTCACCGGCACGCTTCGCCTCGGACGCACCCCGCGGAGCCTTCGCCCATGACCGACGTCTTTCCGCCCGAGAAACGCTCGGCCGTCATGCGGCGGGTGAAGGGCCGGGACACCGCGCCGGAACTGAAGGTGCGCCGGGCGCTCACCGCGCTCGGCGCCCGCTACCGCCTCAACCGCAAGGACCTGCCGGGCACGCCGGACATCGTCATGCCCGGCCGGCGGGTGGCGATCTTCGTCCACGGCTGCTTCTGGCACGGCCACGACTGCGCCAGGGGCTCGCGCGTCCCGAAGGCCAACCGCGAATATTGGACCGCCAAAGTCGCCCGCAACGTCGCCCGCGACCAACGCACGTCAGCCGAGCTGGCCGCCGCTGGCTGGCGGGTCGAAACCATCTGGGAGTGCGAGATGAAGGACGCTGCGGCCCTGACCGAACGACTGGCGGCCCTCCTCGCGCACAATCCGCTGGCGGGCTGAGTCAGGCCACCGTCACCTCGGTCTTCACCGAGTTGGCGATGAAACACTCCTCATGCGCCTCGTGATGCAGATGGGCCAGGGTCGCCGCGTCCGGCGCCTCGCCCCGCCATTCGATCTTGGGGGAGAGCGTCACCTTGGTCACCGCCATCTTGCCGGGCGCGATCTCCTCCATGATCCCGCTGGCCTGGTCGCGGTAGGCGGTGACCACGAAGCCGGCCAGCCGCGCCTTATGCAGGAAAGTCAGCATGTGGCAGTTGGAGAGGGCGGCGACGAACATCTCCTCCGGGTCGACCGCCTCCTCGACCGCCCACTTGCCAACCACATGCGGCGAGGCCGAGGCGGGCACGATCAGGCCGCCGTCGAAGCTGATCGCATGGCCGCGGCTGTAGCGCCCCTTGGCGAAGTCTTCGCCGTCGCGAAGGCTCCAGGCCACGTTGGCCGTATAGCTCGCCATCAGAACGCCTCCGCCGGCAGGGCCATCATCAGCTCCGCGCCGGTCTTCAGCTTGGCGAGATGCGCTCCGGCCTCCGGCAGGATGCGCTCCATGTAGTAGCGGCCGACCACCAGCTTGCTCGCATAGAAGGGATCGGTGTCGCCGGCGGCGATCTTCGCCTGGGCGGCCATGGCCACCATCGTCCAGGCATAGGCCAGGGCGGTCAGGCCGAAGAGGTGCATGTAGTCGGTGGAGGCCGCGCCCGCATTGTCCGGATTGGCCAGGCCGTTCTGCATCAGCCACATGGTGGCGTCCTGAAGCTGGGCCTTGGCGGCGGCGAGGCCCTCCGTGAACGGCTTGAGTTCGGCCGTCCCGGCGTTGGCCTCCACGAAGGCGTCGACCTCGGCGAAGAAGCTCATCACCGCCCGGCCGCCGTCGGCGGCCAGCTTGCGCCCGACCAGATCGAGGGCCTGAACGCCATTGGTCCCCTCGTAGATCAGCGAGATCCGCACGTCGCGCATGTACTGGCTGACCGGGAAGTGCTCGGTGAAGCCCGAGCCGCCGTGCACCTGCACCGCGTCGGAGCAGACCTTCAGACCCCGGTCGGTCAGGAAGCCCTTCACCACCGGCGTCATCAGCGCCATGTAGTCGGCCGCCTTCTGGCGCACCGCCTCGTCGGGGCTCGCGTGCGAGAGGTCGCCCTGCAGGGCGGTCCAGAACAGGAAGGCCCGGCCGCCCTCGATGATCGCCCGGCTGTCCATCAGCATCCGCCGGATGTCCGGGTGCACGATGATCGGATCGGCCGGCCCGTCGGGGTTCTTGGGCCCGGTCAGCGAGCGGCCCTGAAGCCGCTCCTTGGCGAAGATCGCCGCCGCCTGATAGGCCGCCTCGGCCTGGGCCAGCCCCTGCAGGCCGACCCCGAGACGCGCCTCGTTCATCATCACGAACATCAGCGAGAGGCCCTTGTTCTCCTCGCCGACCAGCCAGCCCGTCGACTCCTCGTGACGGATCACGCAGGTGGCGTTGCCGTGGATGCCCATCTTCTCTTCGAGGCCGTCGCAATAGACGCTGTTGCGCTGGCCCGGCTTGCCCTCGGCGTCGGGGATGAACTTCGGCACGATGAACAGGCTGATGCCGCGCGTCCCGGCCGGCGCGCCCTCGATCCGGGCCAGCACCAGGTGGACGATGTTCTCGGCCATGTCGTGCTCGCCGCCTGAGATCCAGATCTTGCCGCCGGTGATCTTGTAGGTCCCGTCGCCCTGGGGCACGGCCTTGGTGCGCAGCAGGCCGAGGTCGGTGCCGCAATGGGGCTCGGTCAGGTTCATCGTCCCGCCCCACTGCCCCGAGGTCAGCTTCGGCAGGTAGAGATCCTTCTGCTCCTGGGAGCCGCCGTTCAGGATCGCCGAATAGGCGCCGTGGGTCAGGCCCGGATACATCGAGAAGGCCATGTTGGCCGAGGAGCTCATCTCCGAGAAGGAGAGGTTCACCACATAGGGCAGGCCCTGCCCGCCATAGGCGGGCTCGGCGCCCAGGGCCGGCCAGCCGCCTTCGACCAGTTGCGCATAGGCTTCCTTGAACCCGGCCGGCGTCTTGACCGTATGGTCGGGGCTCCAGACGCAGCCCTCCTTGTCCCCTACCGCGTTGAGCGGCGCCAGCACCTCGCCGGTGAAGCGGCCCGCTTCCTCGACGATCTGCTCGATCACGTCCATCGAGGCGTCGGCGAAGCCGGGCAGGTTCGCGTACTTCTCGAGTTCAAGGACATCGCGCAGCAGGAAGATGTGGTCGCGTACGGGGGGCTGGTAGGGCATGTCCGCTCCAATCACGGCTTTGGGGCTCCCGACCTCGCCGGAAGTCGGGACGTTCTAGCTCTGGACAGGGCCTACCCGCCAGGGTGGCCTTGCTACTTGGCGTGTTCCAGATCGCCCAGCCGCTCGCGCAGCATCTGGTCGTAGTCGGCCGCGCGTGGAAGCAGGTCCGGCCGGGTCTGGGCCAGATGCCGCTCCAGGGCGTCGCAGCCCCGGCGCAGCTCCTCGATCGCCTGGTCGATGTCCGCGCGCTGGGCCTCGAGGGCCACGATCCGCTCGCGGAATTTCATCAGCGACTTGGCGTTCTGGGTGGCCCCGCCGTCGTCCAGCTCATAAAGGTCGAGGATCTCTCCGATCTCGGTGAGCGACAGGCCGACGCGCTTGCCGCGCAGGATGAGCTGCAGCCGGCCCCGGTCCTTGTGGGAATAGACCCGGTTCAGCCCGTCGCGGGCCGGCGAGATCAGCCCCTTGTCCTCATAGAAGCGCAGGGCCCGGGGCGTGCATTTGAATTCCAGGCATAGCTGTCGAATGGTGTAGGTCCGGACTGGCCGGCGAAGGTCGGTAGGCATGCGATCCTCCCTGACGCATGTTCTTATTGGCTGACACCGTAAAAGGACGCTTCCGTTTACGTCAAGGTGACAGGACCGGACCTTACGGAACCCTCCGTCGAACCTGGGTTCCAGACGCAAAAGCGCCGCCCCGGGGAGGACGGGGCGGCGCTTAGACTCTAAGGAGCCGTGGCGGCGGTTTGGGGGGAGGGGACGCCGCCGGGCGGGGCCTTAGAAACCGCCGAGCAGATAGCGGAAGGACGAGGCCGGCATACGCGCCAGTTCACGAGCGAACGGGCCCATCAGCCGATCAACGAAGCTCTCAATGGCGCGGGCCATGCCCATCTCCTTTGTGCGCTGCACCAAATGTTGCACTGCATATAAGGCGGTGACGCAGGGTACGCAACGGGTCGCAAGGTGATTTTTGACACCCGCGATGCAAAATTAGGGCATGGATCGCTGCAGTGCGACATTATAGTCACGCTGCTCTATCGAGGCCGATGAGCCCGATCAGGCCGGCGAAATCTCGGATTTCAGGAACATCGCGAGGTCGCCGCCGGTGAAATGCAGGCCGCGGACGCCGGCGCGGCGCGCCGCCTCCAGGTCGCTCTCCTTGTCGCCGACCATGATCGACCGGGGAAGATCGACCGGCCATTCGGCCAGGGCGCGCAAGATCATGCCTGGATTGGGCTTGCGGTCGGGCGGGTCGGGGTGCCGATAGGCCTCGACCTGGGCCTCGGGGTGATGCGGGCAGTAGTAGAAGGCGTCGATCCGCGCGCCGGCCTCGGCCAGGCTGTCGCTCATCTTCGCATGCAGGGCGATCACGTCGTCCTCGGCGTAGTAGCCGCGACCGACTCCGGACTGGTTGGTCACCACGAACACCCACCAGCCGGCGGCGTTGAAGGCCGCGACCGCCTCGCGCGCGCCGGAAATCCAGTGGAAGTCCTCCCAGCGATGCACGTAGCCGGGATCCTCGTTCAGCACGCCGTCGCGGTCGAGGAACAGGGCCGGACGGGAGGGTTTTCCGATGTTCATCACAGATGCGCTCACATTCGCCATTCTACAGCCCTGCCCTGCCTTCGTCGCGCCCGGTTTCGCGACGGCGGCCGAGCCGGTATCCATGCCCCCTGGTCCTTTACCCGCGAGGTCGCCTTGGCCGAACCCAGCAAGATCATCCCCGTCCTGATGTCCGGCGGCGCAGGCACGAGGCTGTGGCCGCTGTCGCGGAACGCCAAACCCAAGCAGTTCCACCGGCTGGGCGGCGACAACACCCTGATCCAGGACACCGCCCGGCGGCTGACCGGCGAAGGCTTCGCCGCTCCGATCGTGATCTGCGCCGCCCGCCACGCCGACCTGGCGCGCGAGCAGCTCGTCGATGCGGGCGTCGCGCCCCAGGCCCTGATCACCGAGCCGGCGCCGCGCAACACCGCGCCGGCCTCCGTGGCCGCGGCCGCCTTCGGCGCGGAGATCGACCCCGAAGCGCTGATGGTGCTGATGCACGCCGACAACCTGGTCGCCGACGTGCCGGCCCTGCACGCGGCCATCGCCGCCGGCCGCGCCGCCGCGGAGGCGGGCGAGATCGTCCTGCTCGGCCTCAAGCCGACCGGGCCGGCCACCATCTACGGCTACATCCAGGCCCAGGGCGAAGGCGCCGTGCGCAAGGTGGCGAGCTTCGTCGAGAAGCCGGACCTCGCGACCGCCCAGCGCTTCGTCGCCGACCCGAACTACACCTGGAACGGCGGCATGTTCCTCTTCAAGGCCGGGGCCTTCCTCGCCGAGGCGCGCCGCCTGGCGCCCGAGGTGGCCGCCGCCGCCGAGGCCGCTGTCAAAGGCGCAATCCGGACCGGCGACGTCGTGGCCCTCTCCGAGACCTTCGTCGCCTCGCCCAACATCGCCATCGACGTCGCGGTGATGGAGAAGACCGACAAGGCCAGCGTGGTCGAGGCCGATATCGGCTGGGCCGACGTCGGCAACTGGGGCGCGCTCTGGGAGCTCTCCCCCCGAACCGAAAACGGCGACGCCCTCGACGGCGACGTGACGGCGGTCGGGACCCGCAACAGCCTGGTCCGCACCGACGGCCCGCCGGTGATCCTGGCCGGGGTCGAGGACATCGTGGTGGTGGTGGAGAACGGCGTCGTCATGGTCACCCGCCGCGACGCCCCCACCGCGGTGCGCGACGGGGTCGAGGCGCTGAAGGCCAAGGGCCGCACCGAGCTTCTCTAGTCGTAGAGGCTGGCCAGCCGGGCGCGGATCGCATCGGTTTCGCGCCCCGGCTGGAAGGGCGGGATGGTCAGGAAGGCTTCGAGCTGGGCGCGCGTGAAGTCGGCCAACAGGTCGCGTCGCCCCTCCTGGATGGCCCCGACCACCGCCAGGCCGCGAAGGAAGATCGGGTCCACCAGCTTCAGGCCGCCGGCCGCATCGGCCATCACATTGCCCGGCCGCACGTCCGACCCGCCCCACAGCCGGTAGCGCCGCGCGCCCTCGGCGCTCAGTCCCAGGACCCGCTCGCGCAAGGCCAGGAGGTCGGCGTCCGCGGCCGCGAACGCCAGGTCCTCGCGGAGCTCGTAGCCGCTGTCATTGCGGACGCCGAGCGCCGCGCAGAAGGCCGCGGCCTCATCCTCGCCGGCAGGCCAAAGCCGTTCCATCACCACCACATAACCGTCCCCCGCCAGCGGCAGGATGGCGTCGACCCTCGGCAGCCAACGGTTCGACGGCCCGGCCAGTATCGCCTCTGCGTGCAGGCGGTAGGCCGGATCGAACGGAGTCAGGCGCGCAGCGAGTCGATCGTCCGGATCGCTCATCACCCAGGACCAGTCGCCGACGCCGACCTCCCGCCATCCAGCCCGCGCCAAGGCCTCGCGGGCCTGCATGACGGTTGCGCCCTCGGGGACGTGCGGCATCTGGGTCATAGGCGATGCATATCCCGGCGGCTGCATTGCGGTGAAGGGAGCAGGCCGTTAGACGTGGCCCACCTTCCACAACGGCTCCGACATGACCCTCTCTCTCGATGACGTACGCGCCGCAGCAGACCGGCTGAAAGGGCACATCGAACGCACGCCCTGCCGCCACTCGCGGACGCTGTCGGAAATTACCGGCGCCGAGGTCTGGGTGAAGTTCGAAAACCTTCAGTTCACCGCCGCCTACAAGGAGCGCGGGGCGCTCAACACCCTGCTGCAGCTCTCGGACAACGAGAAGGGCCGCGGCGTCATCGCCGCCTCCGCCGGCAACCACAGCCAGGGCCTGGCCTATCACGCCGCCCGGCTGGGCATCCCGGTGACCATCGTCATGCCCCGCTCCACCCCCTTCGTGAAGGTGCAGCAGACGAGGGCCCACGGCGCCGAAGTCGTGCTGGACGGCGACAATTACGACGAGGCCTCGCAAGTCGCGTTGAAGCTGCGCGAGGAGCGCGACCTGGCCTTCGTCCACCCGTTCAACGACCTGAAGGTCATGGCCGGCCAGGGCACGGTGGCGCTCGAAATGCTCGAGGACGTCCCCGATCTCGAATGCCTGCCGATCCCGATCGGCGGCGGCGGCCTGATCGCCGGTTGCGCCACCGTCGCCAAGTCGCTCAACCCCCGGATCGAGGTGGTGGGCGTCGAGCCGGCCATGTACCCCTCGTTCACCGCCAAGATGCGCGGCGTGAACGGCGCCACCGTCACCGGCGGCGGGGCCACGATCGCCGAGGGCATCGCGGTCAAGCAGGTCGGCGACCTCTCCTACGCCACCGCCCGGCCGCTGCTGGACGACGTGCTGCTGATCGAGGAGCCGCACTTCGAGCGGGCCGTCGCGCTCTACTGCAACGTCGAGAAGACGGTGGTCGAGGGCGCGGGCGCGGCCTCGCTCGCCGCCCTGCTGGCCTATCCCAGCAAGTTCAAAGGCAAGAAGGTCGGGCTGATCATCACCGGCGGCAACATCGACACCCGCCTGCTGGCTTCGGTCCTGACCCGCGAACTGGTGCGCGAACAGCGCCTGGTCTCCCTGCGGATCATCGGCGACGACCGGCCCGGCCTGCTGGCCACCGTCTCGGCGGTGATCGGCCAGATGGGCGCCAACATCATCGAGGTGGCGCACAACCGCCTGGCTCTCGACGTGCCGGCCAAGGGCGCGGAGTTCGACATCATGATCGAGACCCGCGACGCTCAGCACACCCAGGAGATCATGGACGCGCTGCGCGACCACGGCTATCCGCCGCGCGCCGTTTAGGAAGATCAGACATGAAGCGCATCCTGCCCCTCATCGCCGCCTTGGCCCTGGCCGCCTGCTCGCGCGGTCCGGCGGTCAGCCCCGCCGACCTCGAAAAGTCGGCCGCCGAGGCCAAGACCTTCATGGCCGCCAACGCCAAGGCCGAGGGCGTCCAGACCCTGCCCTCTGGCGTGCAGTACAGGGTCGTCCGCTCCGGGCCGGCGACCGGGCTGAAGCCCGGCCCGCAAGACGAGGTGAAGGTCCACTACGAAGGCAAGCTCGTCTCCGGGAAGATCTTCGACTCTTCCTACGAGCGCGGCCAGCCGGCGGCCATGCCGCTACCGGCCCTGATCCCGGCCTGGAAGGAAGCCCTGCAGCTCATGCGGCCGGGCGACGAGTGGATCCTCTATGTCCCGCCGGCCATGGGCTATGGCGAAGAGGGCGCCGGCGGCGGCGAGATTCCGCCCAACAGCGTGCTGATCTTCCGTATCGAGCTGATCGACGTGCTCCCAGCCCCAGGCCGCGTCGGCCAGGGCTGAGGCGCGGAGGAGAGCCCCTCTTTCTTATCGTCATCCCCGGCCGCGTAGGCGCGCCGGGGATTCATGCGCATCAACGCTTCCGGCGTCGCTCGCCTACGCCTTCACCCGCAGCGCGCCCATATAGTCCCGCTTGCCGATCGGCACGCCGCGGCTGCGCAGCAGGTCGTAGGCGGTGGTGGCGTGGAAGTGCAGGTTCGGCATCGAGAACGACATCAGGAAGTTTTCGGCGACGAAGGGAATGCGGTTGCCGCGGAATTCGAAGGCGACGTCCTTGCCCTCGAAGGTGTTGATCTCTTCCGGCGTCAGCGCCTTCAGCCCCGCGGTGGTGTCGGCGATCACCTTTTGCAGGTCCTCGTAGGTCTTGGCGTCATGCTCGCCGCCCGGCGAAAAGACCCCGGCCCTCACGCCCTCGATGGCGCCGAGCGAGTGGTTGGCGACCGACAGCACCTGGAAGCGGAAATCGAACATGTCCGGGCACATGCGCGACTGGACGATCTCGTTCGGGTCGATCCCGTTGTCCTGGCAGTGCGCCAGGCCGCGATCGAGAAAGCCTGCCACCCCACCCAGGGTCTGCAGGAAGGACGCGACGCTGACGTCGTAGAGCGAGATCGCCATGATAGTGTTCCCCTTGGCTTAGCTTGGAGCGGCAATCTCCGCTGAGCCGCGACGGGAGACCAGCGGTTTTCGACGCGCCAGGCGCGGGGTCTATTTGAACATCCCCTCGCGCAGGTTGATCCCGTATTCGAGGTAGGCCTTCAGGGCGCACTGCATCTGCGTCCAGCCCTGACAGTTGCCGTAGGAAGCCTTCAACCCGGTCTCGGTCTGGCGCCAGCCGCGCTCCTCGATCGCCACGAGCGTGCGCGTCCCTCCGTCGATCGGCTCGAAGGTCATGGTGACGGTCGTCCGGTAATCGGTCCGCCGCACCGGATCGTCGCCCTCCGGCGGCCCGTCGTTCGCCGCCCATTCGAAGACGATCTTCTTCTGCGGCTCGACCTCCATGACCCAGACCGGAAAGGCGCCCGGGAAGTCGTGGAAGTCCCAATAGACGGTGGCGCCGGTCTCCAGCCGGCCCTTGGCGCCGCCGGTCGTGAAATATCGCGAAAGCTGTTCGGGATTCACCACCGCCTCGAACACCTCGGCGACCGGCCGCGAAATGTGGGCGCTCACTCGAAAGGTCAGGTCCATAGGGCTTTCCTCCTTGCCTGCACGCCATAATGTTATATAAACATAACATGTCAAGCGACGCCGAATCAGAGCGCGTTTTCAAAGCCTTGTCCTCGCCGACGCGGCGCCGGATCCTGGACGAGATCAAGGACCGGCCACTCACCACCGGCGACCTCTGCGCGCGCTTTCCCGGGCTCGACCGGTGCACCGTGATGCAGCACCTGAGGGTGCTGGAGGCCGCCGACCTGGTGATCCCCCGCCGCGAGGGCCGCGAGCGCTGGAACCATCTGAACGCCCTGCCCATCAAGCACATCCACGACCGCTGGATCGGCCCCTATGCGGCCCGCGCCACCGACATGCTCGACCGCCTGAAGGCCGACCTGGAAGCCTGAGCTGCTTGCGCCCGACGGCTCGGGCTTGTTTGCTGAAGCCTCACGCAGGGAGACAATGCGGATGCGCCTCACCAAGCCCAGGATCGCGCCGGTTCAGGACGCCGACCTCACCGACGAGCAGAAGGAGATCCTGGCGCCGATGGGCGATCGGGTGCTGAACATCTTCCGCACCATGGTCCAGGCGCCACGGGCGGCGAAAGGGTTCCTGGCCTGGGGCAACTACGTGCTCTCCAAGCGGAACGACCTGCCGCCGCGCGAGCGGGAGATCGTCATCCTGCGCATCGGCTATCTCTGCCGCTCCGGCTACGAGTGGACGCAGCACACGCCGATCGGCATCCGCGCCGGGCTGACCGAGGCGGAGGTGACGCGCATCAAGCAAGGTCCGGATGCGCCCGGCTGGAGCCCCGCGGACCAGGCCCTGCTGCGGGCCAGCGACGAGTTGCACCGCGACCAGTTCATCACAGACGCGACCTGGACCGCGCTGAAGGCCCACTTCAGCGACAAGCAGTGCATGGACGTGGTGTTCACCGCCGGCCAGTACACCCAGGTCTCGATGATTCTGAACTCGTTCGGGGTGCAGCTCGACGCCGGCCAGACCCTCGACCCCGACCTGAAGGGCTACTGAGATGCGGCTGGAGGCGAAGACCGCCATCGTCGTCGGCGCGGGCCAGACGCCGGGCGAGACCATCGGCAACGGACGGGCCATCGCCCTGCTGCTGGCGCGGGAAGGGGCGGACGTGCTCTGCGTCGATCGGGTGGTCGAGCGGGCCGAGGAAACCGCGGCGATGATCGTCGCCGAAGGCGGCCGGGCCGCGGCACATGGCGCCGACATCACCAAGGCCGCGGACTGCGAGGCCATCGTCCAGGCCGCCAGGCTTCGCTTCGGCCGCATCGACATCGTGGTGAACAATGTCGGGATCGGCGGCGGCGGCGATGGCCCCGCCCATCGCCTGACCGAGGACGCCTTCGACCGCATCATGACCGTGAACCTGAAAGGCGCCTGGCAGGTGACCAAGGCGGTCCTCCCCACCCTGCGCGAGCAAGGCGCGGGAGCCATCGTCAACATCTCGTCCCTGGCCTCCATCGCCGGCGGCAATCAGGTCGCCTACGAGATGTCCAAGGCCGCCGTGAACCGGCTGACCACCAGCGTCGCCCAAGCCAACGCCAGCAAGGGCGTGCGCTGCAACGCCGTCGCCATGGGACTGCTCGACACGCCCATGGCCGTCGCCGGCATCGCCGCGGCGAGCGACCAGGAGCAGCAGGCCGTCCGCGACGCCCGTAACGCCCGCGTCCCCCTCGGCGGCAAGATGGGCACGGCCTGGGACACCGCCTATGCGGCCCTGTTCCTGGCCTCCGACGAGGCGAGGTTCATCACCGGCACGGTGCTGTTCGTCGACGGCGGGATGTCCAGCCGGATCGGGTGAAGCCCCACCGATCACCACAACCTCGTCAGGCGCAGCGCTATGGATCCCGGTCTTGCTTGGCGAACCGGGACGGCACGTGGCTACCGCGCGAACCGCTTGAAGAAGCTGGTGTCCTTCCACTTCGGCCGCTCCGGCGCGTCGGCCACGGCGAGGATCAGCTCGCCCAGGAAGGCGTTGAACTTCACCGCCTCGGCCTTCTCGACCGGCTGGGTGAGATCGTCGGCCAGGGCGTGGTAACGGGCGGCCCGCCATTCCTTCTCGATAGCCGCCTGGGGCGTGTCCGGCTTGAAGCCGAACTTGAAGGCCAGGGCCGGGACGCCGGCGCGGATGAAGCTGTACTGGTCCGAGCGGATGAACGAGTTGCGGTCCGGATAGGGGTCGGAAACCACCTCCAGGTTCGCCGCGCCCGCCACCTTGCGGGCGGTGTCGCCGAGCGTGCTCTCGTCGACGCCGTACATCAGCACCGAGTCGAACTTCCAGAGCGGCAGGGCCATGTCCATGTTGAGGTCGGCGACGATGGAGCTGGCCGGCACGCTGGGCTTGCCGGCGAAGTACTTCGAGCCCAGCAGGCCCTTTTCCTCGCCGGTCACCAGCACGAACAGCACCGAGCGCTTCGGCTTCGTCGTCGAGAGGCTGCGGGCGATCTCCAGAACCGAGGCGACGCCCGCGCCATTGTCGAGCGCGCCGGCATAGTAGGCCGGCCCCTGCCCCGTCGTGTTCAGTCCCAGGTGATCGAGGTGCGCGGTGACCACCACGTTCTGCGCCGCCAGCTTGGGGTCCGAGCCGGGCAGCCGCGCCACGACATTGGCCGAGGAGACCTCCGACACCTCCATCGCCACTTCCGCCTTCAGCGCGGTCTTCAGGTCGAAGCCGTCGATCGGCTTGGCGGCGTCGGCCAGGGCGAGCACCTCGGCGAAACTGTGGCCCGAGGCGGCGAAGAGCTTCTCGGCCCGGGCCGGATTGAAGCTGGCGGAAAAGGCGCTGCCCCGCACCTCGCCCAGGCCCGCCTCGACCGGGTACATGCCCGGCTGGGCGGCGTTCTGCATCTGCCGCTCCCAGGGGACGTCCATCGACTTCGGAGTCGGCAGGGCGATCAGCCCCACCGCCCCGGCGGCCTGGGCCGCGCGCCAGGTCTCCGAGCCGCGGGAGTGGGCCTTCAGCGCCGCCGAGATGTCGCCCGGCCCGCCGTTCACATAGACCGCGACCTTCCCCTTCAGGTCTTGTCGGGCGAAGTCGTCATAGCCGGCCTCCGGCAGGTGCAGGCCATAGCCGATGAACACCAGCGGCGCCTCGATCGCCTTCGGCTGTGGGGTGCGGGCGCTGAGCAGCAGGTCCGGCCCGATCTGCAACGGCTGTTCCTGGCCGTTCGTCACCAGGGCGGCGCGGGAGCTCTCGGCCAGCACCTTCTGGACCTTGAACCGGATCGGCTGCAGGTAGCCGTCGGTTCCGGCCGGCTGCAGGCCGAAGGACTTGAACTGGCCCTCCGCATAGGCGGCTGCCCGGTCGTACCCGGCGCTGCCGGCCTGGCGCCCCTCGAACTGCGGCCCGGCCAGCGTCTCGACATGCGACCACCAGAGGTCGGCGGCGTCGGCCGCCATCGCCGGCGCGGCGGACATCGCGGTAAGCAGCAGGGCGAGGGACAGGCGCTTGGACAAGGACGGCTCCGCTTCGAAGACAAAGCGGAACCATTCCCCGATCCGCCAGGCGCTGCAACCCGGCGTGGAGCCGCAGTCTTAGGCGGCGACCAATTCCCCAGCCAGCGCGCTTTCGATGAGGGCGACCGTGCGCTCCAGCCCGAAGATCGCTGCGAAGGAGCCGAAGCGCGGCCCCTGGCTCTGGCCCAGCAGGACTTCATAGAGCGCCTGGAACCAGGCGCGCAGCGGCTCGAAGCCGGCGGCCTTGCCCGCCTCGAACACCTCGTTCTGGATGACCTCGGCGTCGGCGTCGGCCGGCAGGGCCTTGAACCGCACGACTAGGTCCTCCATCGCCGCCCGCTCCTTGGCGTCGGGGCTGCGGAACTTCTTCGAGGGCTTCACGAAGTCCTCGTAGTAGTTGATCGCATAGCCCACCAGCCGGTCGAGCATGGGCTCGGTCTCCGGGGTCGCGCCCGGCATGTAGCGGCTGATGAACGCCCAGAGGATCTCCTTGGTCGAGGCGTCGGCCGCCGAAACCAGGTTCAGCAGCAGCGAGAACGAGAGCGGCGAGCCCTTTTCCGGCGGCGCGCCGCGATGGACGTGCCAGGCCGGATTGTCGATCGCCGGCGTGTCCGACTGCGCCCGGACGCGGTTGAAGGCGTCGAGCTGCTGCAGGTACTCGTCCGTCGCCTTCGGGATGACGTCGAAATAGAGCCGCTTGGCCGACTTCGGCGACTGGTACATGTAGTAGGCGAGGCTCTCGGGCGCGCCGTAGCGCAGCCACTCCTCCATGGTCAGGCCGTTGCCCTTGGACTTGGAGATCTTCTGGTTGTTCTCGTCCATGAAGAGTTCGTAGTGGAAGGCCTCCGGCGGCGTTCCGCCCAGCACCCGCACCAGCTTGTTCGAGACCCGGACGGAGTCCACGAGGTCCTTGCCGGAAGCCTCGAAATCGACGCCCAGCGCATACCAGCGGGCGGCCCAGTCCGGGCGCCACTGCAGCTTCACATGGCCGCCGGTGACCGGAACCTCGGTCGGCGTCCCGTCCTCGTCGGGGAAGGTGATGGTCCCCTTCTCCACGTCGCGCGACAGGGTCGGCGCCTGCAGCACCCGGCCCGAGGTCGGGCTGACCGGCAGGAACGGCGAATAGGTGGCGCGGCGCTCCTCGCCCAGGGTCGGCAGCATGACGCCCTGGATGGCGTCGAACCGCGCCAGGATCTTCAGCAGCACGTCGTCGAACCGGCCGGACTTGTAGGTCTCCGTCGACGACATGAACTCGTAGTCGAAGCCGAAGCCGTCAAGAAAGGCGCGCAGGCGGGCGTTGTTGTGGGCCGCGAAGCTTTCGTACTCGCCGAACGGGTCGCGCACGGCCGAGACCGGCTTGTCGCGGTCCTCTTCCAGCATCTCGCGGTTGGGCACGTTCTCGGGAATCTTCCGCAAGCCGTCCATGTCGTCGGAGAAGACGATCAGCTTGGTCGGGATGGCGTCCTCGGTCAGGGCGCGGAAGGCGGTGCGCACCATGGTCGGGCGCGCGGCCTCGCCGAAGGTGCCCATGTGCGGCAGGCCCGAGGCCCCGAAGCCGCACTGGAAGACCACCGGCTGGTTCAGCGCCGGAAAGGTGGCGACCGCCTCGTCGCCCTTGCCCTGGCCGATCAGGCTGGCGGCCAGGTCGCGCTCGGCGTCGGTCAGCCGCAGTTTCAGGATGCGGTCCAGCAGGATGCGGGCCTGTTCGAAAGGCCAGCTTTTCGCTTCGCGGGCCTGGGCTGAAAGGCCGCGCAGGGAGAGGTTCTGGAGCGAGGTGTCGGACATGCGCGCGGCCTAACGCCCTAAGCCTCTCGCCTCAAGCAGACTTTTGCATTCAAGCTGTCGCGCCCGCGTCATCTAATACGCGCAGAAGGCCGGGCACGGACCGTATTGGGGGGAAGTTCATGATCACGCGTCGCCTGGGCCTCGTCGCGGCCCTCGCCCTCTCACTGGCCGGCTGCGGCCAGAAGCCGGAACCGAAGGCGAGCGCGCCGCAGGTGGTGAACTTCTCGATCATCTCGGCCGAGAGCCGCCAGACCCAGATGGCCGACTGGGGTCCTTTCCTGGCCGACATGGAAAAGGCCGTGGGCCTGCCGGTGAAGCCGTTCTTCGGCTCCAACTACACGGCGCTGATCGAGGCCATGCGCTTCAAGCAGACCGATGTGGGCTGGTTCTCCAACCAGTCCGGCCTGGAGGCGGTGCGGCGGGCGAACGGCGAGGTCTTCGCCCGAACCGTGAATCCCTCGGGCCATGACGGCTACCAGTCGGTGATCATCGTCAAGAAGGGCTCGGGGATCACGCTCGACCGGCTGCTCAAGTGCGACCGCAGCCTGAACTTCGGCATGGGCGACGCCAAGTCGACCTCCGGGACCCTGGCGCCCATGACCTTCCTGTTCGCGCCCCGAAACGTCGATCCGAACACCTGCTTCAAGACCGTCCGCTCGGCCAACCACGAGACCAACCTGTTCTCGGTGGGCTCGGGCCTGCTGGACGCGGCCACCAACAACACCGCCTCGATGGGGCGGATGGCCATGCTGAACACCGACATGGCCAAGAACACCCTGGCCAACGTCCAGGTGATCTGGACCTCGCCGACCATTCCCGAGGACCCGATGATCCGCCGCAAGGACCTGGACCCGGCGCTCAAGGCCAAGATCGACGCCTTCATCTTCTCCTATGGAGTCGGCGAAGGGCCGGAAGCGCAGCGCCAGCGCAAGATCCTGGAACGCATCCAGACCCTGCCCTTCAAGCATGCCGACGACAGCCACCTGCTGCCGGTTCGCGAAATGGAAGCCGCCGGCCAGCTCATCCAGGCCCGGAGCAAGGGCGACCAGGCCGGCGTGAAGGCGGCCGCAGCCGAACTCGCCAAGATCGCCGCCGAACGAAAGGCCCTTCCGGCTTCCTGACGCCAAGATGCTCCCCCTCCGGAAGTAGGTCTCGATCCATATGCGAATACCCTCCGGGGGCGGCCCCAAACGCGTCCGCCCACGGAACCCAAGGCCCGGCTTGGGCGTCCTTTTCCAAGCTGCAAAGGAGCCTCGATGAACCTTCTGGTCGTGAAGAGAGTCCTCGGCCTGGCTTCGATCGCCGCCGGGCTGGTGGCGGTGGCCGCGCCTGACCGTGTGGCGAGGTTCCTCGGCCTGCGTTTCGGGCCGCAGGCGATGAGCGCTTTCGGCGCGCGGGAGATCGCCGCGGGCGCGGGATTGCTCTCCCCCGTTCCGCCCGGGCCATGGTTCTGGATGCGGGCCGGCGGCGACCTGCTCGACCTGACCGCCCTCGCCCGCGCCATCGGCCGGGACAACCCGCGAAAGAAGATGGCCTATGCAGCCTTCGCCGCGGTGGCGGCCATCGCCGTCGTGGACCTCGCCATCGCCGCCCACGCCACCGCCAACCGGCGCGAGGACGACGAGGCCGCGGCCTGACGGGACCGCGCCAGCGGCGATTTGAAGGCCCCGCTCGTTCGTCATGGCCGGGCCGAAACGCTGACGCGTATGGATCCCTGCCGCCTTGGCGCTCTTGAGAGCCCCTAACGCCGCAGGATCAGGCCCGCCCGCACCGTCCGCGGCTGGTCGAAACTCTCCAGGCCGTCGCCGGTCTCGGCCGTCTCGATCTCGGCGTCGAACAGGTTCTCGGCCGCGGCGTATAGCGTGACATTGCGCGACACCGTCCAGTCGGCCCGCAGATTGACCTGGGTCCCCGCCGACAGCCTGCGGGTGTTGAGGTCGTCGTCCCAGCGGTCGCCCTCGTAGCGCGCCGCCGCCCGCAGGTTCAGCCGCGGGGTCGGCCGCCAGGTCCCCTCGGCGCTCGCCGTCAGTCGGGGCGTCTGGGCCGGCCGCAGGCCAGTGAGCTGCGGCGCAGCCGAGCCGCCGTCCACCTCGGCGTCGGTATAGGCGCCGGCCAGCCGCACGGAGGCGCGCTCCCAGCGCCGCTCGATCTGGGCCTCCACCCCATAGGCGTCCACGTGGCCGGCGTTCTGGCGCTGGCGCAGCACCCCGCCCGCCGGAATGAAGCCGGCGATCGGGAAGGTCCCCTCCCCGAAGCCGATGGTGACATTGGCGATGGCCCCGTCCAGGCGGTTGGCGAAGACCGTGACGTCCCAACGCCAGGGCCCTTCCGAACCCAGGCCGAACTCGATCCCATACAGCTTTTCCGGCGACAGCTCGGCATTGGCCTCGGTCACGTCGTTACCGACACGGAACGGACGGTAGAGCTCGTTCAGGGTGGCCGGCCGGAAGCCCGCATAGGCCGCGCCGCGCAGATACAAGCTCGATCCCGCATCGTACCGGGCGCCCACCCGACCGGTCGGCAGCCAGCCGTCGCGATCCTGTGGGCGATTGTCCAGGGTCGCAGCTCCGCTCGCCAGATCCCACTCGCGCCGGTGGCCATCGAAGGTCGCCCAGCGATCCAGCCGCGCCCCGGCGGTCAGTAGCCACGGGCCGGCGTTGCGATAGGCCTCGCCGTAAATCCCGACCACCGATTGGGTCCCGCCGGCGATGCGCCCGCGCGTGAACGCGCCGCCCATGTAGCGGTAGTTCTCCCGGGTCTCGCCGTCGAAGAGGCGAGCGTCGGCGCCCAGCTCCCAGCCGCCCACCGCCCGGTCGCGACGCAGGGCGGCGTTGAAGCCGTAGCCGACGGCCGGCGTCGCATATTGCTCGTTGGCCGGTGTCGTCCCGATGCGCCCAGCCGCCACCGCCGCCGAACGGTTCTCCAGATCCGACCGCTTGGCCCAGGCCTGCGCCCGCCAGCCCAGCTCCTCGCCCTCCGCCGCGTCGGCCAGGGTCGCCGAGGCCGTCGCTCCAGCGGCGCGGGAGTCGGCGCCGACGATCCCCGCCCCCCGCTTCTCCTGGAAACCCGAAAGCCGCAGGGCCAGCTCCCGCCCCGCCAGTTTCGGCGTCCAGCGCAGCGCGCCCGACAGGCCCCGGTAGTAGAGCTCCGCATCGGCCGCCCCGCGGCCCTCGCCCATAGGGATCCAGCCATCGCTGCGCTCGGCCGCCACCGCCGCAAAGACATCGCCGACGGCTCCGGCCGCCGCCCCTCCGACGAGCCCCCGCTCGCCGCCATAGACCTCGTACTCGCCGCCGCGCGGAACGCTGGTGCGCTCCTGTAGCTGGATGCTGCCGGTCAGGGCGCCGGCGCCGTAAGGCCCCGCCCCTGCACCACGCACGACGCGTGCCTGTTCCACCGCGATCGGCGGCAGGCCCGTCCAGAGCACCCAGCCGCCGAAGGGATCGTTTTGGGGCACGCCGTCCAGGGTGACGAGGGCGCGGCTGGCGCCGGAGCCGGCGATCGAACGGACGCTGATGCCCTGGGTGGTCGGGTTGGAGGCCTGGCTGGAAGTGCGCCGGAAGAGCTGCACGCCCGGCGTCGCGGTCAGGGCCTCGTCCAGCCGCGGTGCGGTGGCGATCGCCTCGCCCTCCAGGGTCAGGATCGAGAAGGCCCGCTCGCTGGGAGACGCCGGCAGGCGCGCGGCTTCGACGATGACGGCGTCCACGGTCGGCGGCAGGTCTGCGGGCATCGGCGTCCTACCTCGAACTCAGCGCCGCTGGCCTGGGCCCGCCCATCGCCCAGTCCAGCAGCTCGACCGTATGGACCACCGGGATCTCCGTCCCGCCGGCGATCTGGGTCAGGCAGCCGATATTGCCGCTGGCGATGACGTCGGGCCTGGTCGCCGAGAGGTTCGCCACCTTGCGATCGCGCAGGGCGCCGGCCAGCTCCGGCTGCAGTAGGTTGTAGGTGCCGGCCGAGCCGCAGCAGATATGCGCCTCCCGCGGCTCGACCACCGTGAAACCCGCCGCCCTGAGCAGGGCCTTGGGCGCCTCGCTCACCCCCTGGCCGTGCTGCAGCGAGCAGGCCGAATGATAGGCGACCGTCAGCCCCATGGGCGCCGGTCCGCCGGGCGGCTCCAGCATGGCCAGGACCTCGCTGACGTCCCGCGCCAGGGCCGAGACCTGCGCCGCATCGGCGGCCAGCTCGGCGTCCTCGCGGAACAGGAAGCCATAGTCCTTGACGCTGGTCCCGCAGCCCGAGGCGGTGACGACGATGGCGTCCAGATCGTCCAACTCGCCACGCCAGGCGGCGATGTTGGCGCTCGCCAGGGCGCGGGCCTGGTCGGCCTTGCCCAGGTGATGCGGCAGCGCCCCGCAGCAGCCGGAGCCTGCGAACACCACGACCTCCGCCCCCAGGCGGTTCAGCAGTCGGATCGCCGCCCCGTTGATCTCCGGCGCCAGCACCGGCTGGACGCAGCCGGCCAGCAGCGCCACCCGCATCCGTCGCTGGCCCTCAGCCGGAAACACCCGCGGCGCTTCGGCGACGTCGCGCCCCGGCAGGCGCGCCGGGGCCATGGCCGCCATGCCCTTCAGCCGGCCGGGCAGCAGGCCGTGCAGCGGCCGCGTCGCCTGCGCCAGGCGCAGCGCAGCCCGGAAGCCCGCCCGGTCCGGCAACAGCCCCGCCAGCAGGTTGCGCAGCAGACGCTCCGGCCAGGGCCGCACGTGGTGCGCCTCGATATAGGCCCGGGCATGGTCCACCAGGTGCATGTAGTTCACGCCCGACGGGCAGGTGGTCATGCAGGAGAGACACGAGAGGCAGCGGTCCACGTGCTCGACCGTCCGCGGCGAGGGCGGCCCGCCCTTCTCCAGCATCTCCTTCATCAGATAGATGCGCCCACGCGGGCTATCGAGTTCGTCGCCCAGCAGCAGGTAGGTCGGGCAGGTCGCCGTGCAGAACCCGCAGTGGACGCAGGTGCGGATGATCTTCTCGGACGAGGCGTTGTCCGGGTCGGCCAGTTGCTCGGGGCTGAAGCTGGTCTGCATCAGGCGTACATCCGGCCGGGATTGAACAGGCCCTGCGGATCGAACTGGCGGCGGACGCGCTCGCTCAGCGCCGCCACCGCCGGCGACGGCGGCTGGAAGGGCGCGACGGCCGCCCGCGCCACCGGCGGCGCCCGCATCAGGGTGGCGTGGCCCTCGCCGCCCACCACCTCCCGCAGCACTTGGCGCACATGGCCCGCATGGGCGTCGGGCGCCTCCGAAGTCTCAAGCCAGATCGCCCCGCCGCCCCAGTCGTAGAAGCAGCGTCCTGCCAGTTCCTGCGCCAACCGCTCGCCCACCGCCGCGCCCTTGGCCGGCGGGACCGAGAGCTTCCAGACCGGCCGCGCGCTTCCGGCGAAGAAAGCCGCATCACCGATGTCGCGCCACAGCGCCGCGCTCGCCTCGCGGTCCAGCAGCGCCTGCTCGCCAAGACCGTCGAACAGCTCGGCCAGATGGCCGATCCGCGCCGCCACCGAGGGGCTCACCCCCTCGACCCGCAGCAGGGTCGCCGCCCGGCCGCCGAACAGGCTCGAAACCCCGGCCGGCAGGTGGGCGGCGGACGAGACCTGGGCCGCGCAGCCCAGCGCGCGCGACATAGCCGACATGGCCGCCGCGTCCGACAGGTCCAGGATCGCCAGGGTCGTGGCGTCCGGCGGCGCCGGCAGCACCTTCAGGGTCAGTTCGGTGACCACGCACAGCGTGCCGAAGCTGCCGGTGACCAGCTTGGTGATGTCGAAGCCGGTGACGTTCTTCACCACCCGGCCGCCAGCCCCGAAGGCTTCGCCGAAGCCGTTGACGCCTTTGACCCCCAGGCAGTGGTCCCGCGGCCCGCCGGCCGTCAGCCGGCGCGGGCCGCCGCGGCCGGTCAGCATCGCCCCGCCGACCGTCCCCAGCCCCGGCGCCTGGCCCCACAGCGGCCCGAAGTCCGGCGGCTCGAAGGCCAGGCATTGCCCCCGCGCGGCCAGCAGTTCGGCGATCTCCGCCATCGGCGTGGCCGGGGCCACCGCCAGGATCAGCTCCTCGGGCTGATAGGCGACCACCCCGCGCAGGGCCGAAAGGTCGAGGACTGCCGCGGCGTCCACCGGCCGGCCGAAGCCGCGCCGGGTTCCGGTCCCGACCAGCTCCATGGGCAGGTCGTCGGCCAGGGCCTGCGCGACGCACTCAAGCGCCTCATCGGCGTTGCTGGGGCTCCAGGTCCGGGTCACGCTCAAAACCGCTCGAGTTCGGGAAAGCGGACCTGGCCGCCGTGGATGTGCACCCGGCCCAGCTCGGCGCAGCGGCACAGCTTGGGGAACACCTTACCGGGATTGAGCAACCCGTCCTCGTCGAAGGCGCACTTCAGCCGCTGCTGCTGGTCCAGGTCGGCCGGCCCGAACTGCACCTCCATCAGGTCGCGCTTCTCGACCCCGACACCATGCTCGCCGGTCAGCACCCCGCCGACCTCCACGCAAAGGGTCAGGATCGCCGCCCCCAGCTCCTCGGCGCGATGCAGTTCGCCCGGCTTGTCGGCGTCGTAGAGGATCAGCGGATGCAGGTTGCCGTCGCCGGCATGGAAGACGTTGGCGATCCGCAGGCCGTAGCTCTCCGACAGCTCGCCCATGCGCCGCAGCACCTTGGGCAGGGTTCCGCGCGGAATGGTCCCGTCCATGCAGTAATAGTCCGGCGAGATCCGCCCCACCGCCGGGAAGGCGGCCTTGCGCCCGGCCCAGAAGCCGCGCCGCTCGTCCTCGTTCATCGAGACCCGCAGATAGCTCGCGCCGCAGCCATCGCCGATCCCGCGCACCACCTCGATCAGGTGATCGACCTCGGCCGGCGGCCCGTCCAGCTCGATGATCAGCAGCGCCTCGACGTCCAAGGGGTAGCCGACCCGCACGAACGCCTCGGCGGCCTGGATCGCCAGCCGGTCCATCATCTCCATGCCGGCCGGAATGATCCCGGCGGCGATGACGGCGGCCACGCAGGCGCCCGCCGCCTCCACCTCCTGAAAGCCCATCAGCAAGGCGCGCTGGGTCTCCGGCGCCTGCAGGATGCGGACCGTGACCTCGGTGACCACGCCCAGCAGCCCCTCCGACCCGCAGACCACGCCGAGCAGGTCCAGGCCCTCCGGGTCCAGGTGCTTGCCGCCCAGGCGCATGACCGTGCCGTCGATCAGCACCAGCTCCACGCCCAGCAGGTTGTTGGTGGTCATGCCATATTTCAGGCAATGCACCCCGCCGGCGTTCTCGGCGACGTTGCCGCCGATCGAGCAGGCGATCTGGCTCGAGGGGTCCGGCGCGTAATAGAACCCCTCGCCCGCCACCGCATGGGTGACCGCCAGGTTGCTGACCCCCGGCTGCACCACTGCGCACCGGTTCTCGTAGTCGACCTCGAGGATTCGGTTGAACTTGCCCAGGCCGAGGATCACCCCGTCGGCCAGCGGCAGCGAGCCGCCCGACAGCGAGGTGCCCGCGCCCCGCGGCACCACCTTCAGCCCGACCCCGTGGCAATAGGCCAGCACCCGGCTCACCTGCTCCACCGTCTCGGGCAGCACCACGATCATCGGCCGCTGGCGATAGGCGGTCAGCCCGTCGCACTCGTAGGCCGCCAGCTCGGCGTCCTCGTCGATCACGCCCTCGCCGGGCATGATGGCGCGCAGGGCGGCGACGAACTCCGCGCGCCGCGCCAGCAGGGCCGGATCGGGCGCGGGCATCAGCATCTGTCGGCCGTTCCTCGGTTCATGGATGCGGTTTTGCGGGGCGCGGGCAGGCGCCGTCAACGCCTGTCGCCTTCGCTGCCTCGACGAGAAGTCCGGTGACGAACCGGCGAAAATCTCCGACAAGTCGCCTCGGGGGACGTTCGGCTAGTGCTTTCAGAGTGAGGAGACCTTTCATGTCGCACCGCGTTCGCCGCCCCTGGATCGCCGTCGTTCCCGCGGTTTCGCTGATGGCGCTGGCCGGCGCGGCCGCCGCGGCGCCCAGCCAGGGCGAGACGCTCTTCAATCAGCGCTGCGGAACCTGCCATGCGATCGCGCCCGGCGGCGCGGCCAAGATGGGGCCTCCGCTCGCCGGCATGATCGGGCGCAAGGCCGGGACCGTCCCGGGCTTTTCCTATTCCGCCGCCATGAAGAAATCCGGCATCGTCTGGGACGCGGCCAGGCTCGACGCCTACATCGCCAAGCCCGCCGCGGTTGTCCCGGGCACCACGATGATGGTCGGCATGCCTGGCGATCCGGCCCAGAGGGCCGCCGTCGTCGCCTTCCTCGCCGCGCAGAAATAAGGCCTAGGAGAGGGCCCGGGCCATCCGCTCGGCGAGCTTGCGGGCCACCTCCGACTTGGGCGTCCGCTCCCAGCGCTCGATGCCCGCGGCGGTGACGATGGCGACGGCGTTGTCGTCGCCGCCCATGGTCCCGGCCACGCTGACGTCGTTGGCGACGATCCAGTCACAGCCCTTCCTGGCCAGCTTGGCCTTGGCGTAGTCTTCGACGTCGTTGGTCTCGGCGGCGAAGCCCACCACCAGCTTCGGCCGCCGGTCCGAGCGCGACAGCGTCGCCAGGATGTCCGGGTTCTCGACCAGGGTGATGGCCGGCGGGCCGTCCGCCCCTTTCTTCATCTTGCTCCCGGCCTCGGTTTCCGGCCGCCAGTCGGAGACCGCCGCCACGCAGACGGCGATGTCGGCCGGCAAGGCGGCCTCGCAGGCGGCCAGCATCTCGCGGGCCGTCTCAACGTCCACGCGCCTCACGCCCACGGGCGTGGCCAGCGCCACCGGGCCGGCGACCAGGGTCACCTCCGCGCCCAGGTCCGCCAGCGCCTTGGCGATCGCAAAGCCCTGCTTGCCGCTGGAGCGGTTGGTCAGCAGCCGCACCGGGTCGATCGGCTCGGCGGTGGGTCCGGCGGTGACGATCGCCCGCTTGCCGGCCAGCGGCCGCGCCGCCGGGCCTTCCAGGGCCGCCATGATCGCCGCGAAGATCGCCGGCGGCTCGGCCATCCGCCCGAAGCCGAATTCGCCGCAGGCCATCGCCCCCTCGTCGGGCCCGACGAACAGCACCCCGTCGCCCTTCAGGGTCGCCAGGTTGCGGCGGGTGGCCGGGTGCTCCCACATCCGCACGTTCATGGCCGGCGCCATCAGCACCGGCTTGTCGGTCGCCAGGATCGTGGTCGAGGCCAGGTCGCTGGCGTGCCCGTTCGCCGCCTTGGCCATCAGGTCGGCCGTCGCCGGCGCCACCACCACCAGGTCGGCAGAGCGCGACAGCTCGATGTGCCCCATCTCCGCCTCGTCGGTCAGCGAGAAGAGCTCGGAATAGACCTTGTCCTCGGCCAGCGCCGACAGCGACAGCGGCGTCACGAACTGCGCCCCGGCGGCGGTCAGGATCGGTCGCACCCCGACGCCGGCCTTGCGCAGCAATCTCGTCAGTTCCAGCGCCTTGTAGGCGGCGATCCCGCCCCCGACGATCAGCAGAATCCGCTTTTGCGACAAGGCCTGGAGCCCTCCCATTCCGGTCCGCTGGTCATAGGCCAAACAAGCGGCCTGGACAAACCGCCGGTTTAGTTCTTAATTTGTTCCAAAGCTTGGCCGTGAGAGGGAGAGAACCGTGGCTAGGTGTAAGATTGCGTTGAGCCTGGGCCTCGCCCTGATCCTGGCCGCCTGCGAACGGCCGTCCGCCGTCGCCAGGAAGGACGAGCCCGCCGCGGAGACCCCGCGCAGCTTCGCCTCCGCCGCCCCGTCGGAGAGTTCGCGCCGCGACCGCGAAGCGGCCCCGGTCCGCGAACTGGACGGCAAGCCCATCTGGTCGGCCAGCCGCCGCGGGACCGCCGAGGAGAACGCCCGGCGGGCCTTCGAGCGCAACGGCGAGGCCTTCGGCGCGAAGAACCTCGACGACTTCATCCGCAAGGCTCACGCCTTCATCGAAGCGCCGCCGCAGGGAACCGAGCGCCTGACCCGCGCCAATGGCGACGTGCTGTTCTACGATCCCAAGGACAACGTCTTCGCCGTCGCCACACGCGATGGCGCGCCCCGCACCATGTTCAAGCCGGACGAGGGCGCGGCCTACTGGCAGGCGCAGAAGGACCGCGAAAACCGCCGCACGGCCAGGGCCGACGATCGCGAGAGCGGCGGGGCCTGAGCAAGACCGGCGGCTCAAACAAATGTTCGAACCGCCCTTCCGCCTGCAACGGCCCTGCGCTAGCGTCCGCGCCCAATAGAAGTTCAGGCGCGGGAGAGAGCGACATGAAGGCGGTGCTCAGCAAGGTGGTCGGCGGACCCGAAACCCTGGTGGTTGAGGACATTCCCGCGCCGCAAGTGAAGCCCGGCTACGCGGTGGTCTCGGTCAAGGCGGTGGGGGTGAACTTCCCCGACGTCCTGATGATCGAGGACAAGTACCAGGGCAAGCCGCCCCGCCCCTTCTCGCCCGGCGGCGAGCTTTCGGGCGTGGTCAAGTCGGTCGGCGAGGGCGTCACCAACGTCAAGGTCGGCGACCGGATTCTCGCGAACACCGGCCAGGGCGGCATGGCCGAGGAGATCCTCCTGCCGGCCGATCGCCTGTGGCACATCCCCGACGCCATGCCGCATGACATCGCCGCGGCGTTCATCCTCACCTACGGCACCAGCTATCACGCCCTGACCGACCGTGCGCGGATGAAGCCCGGCGAGACCCTGCTGGTGCTCGGCGCGGCCGGCGGCGTCGGCCTGGCGGCCGTGGAGCTCGGCAAGGCCATGGGCGCCCGCGTGGTGGCCGCCTGCTCCAGCCAGGAGAAGGTCGACCTCGCCATCGCCCACGGCGCCGACGCCGGCGTCGTCTATGGCCGCGGCCCGTTCGACAAGGACGGCCAGAAGGCCCTGGGCGCGCTCTTCAAGGAGGCCGGCGGCGAGCACGGCTTCGACGTGATCTATGACGCCATCGGCGGCGACTACGCCGAGCCGGCCCTGCGCTCCATCGCCTGGGAAGGCCGCTATCTGGTCATCGGCTTCGCGGCCGGCGATATCCCGAGGATCCCGCTGAACCTCACCCTGCTGAAGGGCTGCGAGATCGTCGGCGTGTTCTGGGGCACCTGGGTGGCGCGCAATCCCAAGCTGTTCGCCAAGAGCGTCGACGAACTGATGAAGCTCTATCTCGACGGCAAGGTGAAGCCCCACGTCTCCGAGCGCTTCCCGCTCGAACGCGGCGGCGACGCCATCGCCCACCTCGGCAGCCGCAAGGCCATGGGCAAGGTGGTCGTGACCATCGACTAGGTCAAAAAGCCCCGCTCGGAGCGTTTTCCGCCGGAGTGGCCGCCGGTTCGGCGAAGAAAACGCGACCACCTCAAAGAAACTGGAGCAGCGCCCGATACAATCGGATCGGATGCTGCTCTAGTGATCGCCGATCATATAAACATAGGGAGCGGTAAATGGCGGGGCGTCTGGACGGCAAGGTGGCGGTGATCACCGGCGGGGTGTCGGGGATCGGGCTGGGAACGGTCGAGCTCTTCGTGGCGGAGGGCGCCAAGGTCGTCGCCGCCGACATCCAGGACGAGAAGGGCGCGATCCTCGAAAAGCGCTTCCCCGGCAAGGTCGCCTACGCCCATTGCGACGTCACCGACGAGGCCCAGATCGCCGCGGCGCTGGCCAAGGCCAAGAGCGAGTTCGGCGGCCTCGACATCCTCTTCAACAACGCCGGCATCTCCGACCGGATGAGCTCCATCCCGGAGATCACCGCCGACGGCTGGAGCTGGATCTTCGACATCCTGGTCCGCGGCCCGGCGCTGGGCATGAAGCACGCCGTGCCGCTGATGCTGGAACGCGGCGGCGGCTCGATCATCAACACCGCGTCGATCGCCGGCCTGCAGGCGGGCTTCGGGCCGATCGCCTATTCCACCGCCAAGGCCGGCGTCATCCATATGAGCCGGGTCGCCGCGGCCCAGCTCTCGCCCCAGAAAATCCGCGTCAACGCCATCTGCCCGGGCCTGATCGCCACCTCGATCTTCGGCGCCTCTGTCGGCCTGCCGCGCGAGGTCGCCGACCAGATGGCCGCCCGCATCGTCGAGAACGCCGCCGAGGCCCAGCCCGTGCCCAAGGCCGGCCTGCCCGGCGACATCGCCCAGGCGGCCCTCTATCTTGCCTCCGACGCCGCCGCCTTCGTCTCCGGAACCCACCTCGTGGTCGACGGCGGCATCACGGTCGGCGGCCGCCATTCCTGGGACCCCACCGCCACCTCGCCCTTCGCGACGATCTTGGGCGACATGACGCCGGCCCAGTCCTGACGGGAAAACTCATCAGATGCTCCCCCGTTGGGGGAACTGTCGGCAAAGGCGACTGAGGGGCCTCCCGGCGACGGTTTCGGCGAACTCCCCCTCCAAGGATCGTCATCCCCGGCCGCGCGAGCGCGCCCAGCCATGACCAACCGCGGTTAGCTTCAATCCCGTCAAAGGGAGGGGGCGACCCCTACTCTTCCTGCGCGATCTGCTTCAGCAGCCGCTTGGCCGCCAGCTTGTGGCGAGGCCGCAGGTTGCGGCCGACCACCGCCATCAGGGCGGCGAACACCGCCGCGTCATCCGTGAAGCCGACCACCGCCAGGACGTCCGGTATGGCGTCGGTGGGCAGGACGAAATAGGCCAGGCCCGCCATCATCAGCGCCTTGGCCCGGGTCGGCGTCTCCGGGTCCCTGGCGCAGAACCACACCGACAGGGCGTCGTCGGCGAAGGGGATCTTGGTCGCCACCTTGCGGATCTTCGGCCAGAAGCCGCGGGCCACCCGCTGCTCGTTCACCCGCGCCACCGCAGGGACCAGAGCGCGCGACGGATCGATCGCCTCGCTCGCGTCGAAAGCCTGGCCGTTGACGTGGGGTGACACTTTAGAGTCGGCGCTCATCAGGCTAAAGCCTCGGACAACAAGTCCGCATTAGACGTGAACGGGAGCCAAGCGTCCATGAAACTCGATTCCTCCATTTCCGCGGTCGTCACCGGCGGCGCCTCGGGCCTGGGCGAAGCCACCGTCCGCGCGCTGGCCGCGCAAGGGGTGAAGGTCGCCATCTTCGATATGAACGAGGCCAAGGGCGAAGCCGTGGCCAAGGAAGTGGGCGGCGTCTTCTGCAAGGTCAACGTCACCTCCGAGGAAGAAGTTGACGCAGCCTTCGCCAAGGCCCGCGCCGCTAACGGCCAGGAGCGCATCCTGGTGAATTGCGCCGGCACCGGAAACGCCATCAAGACCGCCAGCCGCGACCGGCAGACCGGCGAGACCAAGCACTTCCCGCTCGACGCCTTCAACCTGATCATCCAGATCAACCTGGTCGGGACCTTCCGCTGCATCGCCAAGTCGGCGAAGGGCATGCTGGACCTGCCCCCGCTGGAAGACGGCGAGCGCGGCGCCATCGTCAACACCGCCTCGGTCGCGGCTGAGGACGGCCAGATGGGCCAGGCCGCCTATTCGGCCTCCAAGGGCGGCGTGGTCGGCATGACCCTGCCCATCGCCCGCGACCTCTCCGGCGACGGCATCCGCGTCAACACCATCCTCCCGGGCATCTTCAACACCCCGCTGATGAACGCCGCCCCCCCGCAGGTGAAGGAAGCCCTGGCCGCCTCGGTCCCCTTCCCCAAGCGCCTCGGCAATGCGGAGGATTATGCTTCCCTCGCCCTGGAGATGATCACCAACGGCTATTTCAACGGCGAGGACGTCCGCCTCGACGGCGCCATCCGCATGGCCCCGCGCTAGGGTCGTCGCGATTGATGCATTTCAAGAGGGCCGCCGACATCGGCGGCCCTTCGTGTTTATCGTGACGCTTTACCTGCCGGCGTTTTGAGGGTTCCGTATTATCCGGAACTTTCGGGGGGCTGTATGGCGCCATGATGGGACGGTGGGCGCAGCGTTTCGCAACCACGACCAAGCGACCGCTGGTCGCCTATGCCACCGCCCTCGGAGCGGTAGGCGCGGCCGTCCTGCTGCGGCTCGCGGCGGGCCTGGTGATCCCCGCGCCGCCCAACTTCATGCTCTTCTACCCCGCCGTGCTTTTCGCGACCCTCGTGGCGGGCGCCAGGGGCGGCCTGCTCGCCAGCGGGCTCAGCGCGATCGCCGTCACCCTGCTCTGGACAGGCCTTGGCGACGTCACGCCGGTGCTGATGTTCGCCGTGACCGCCGCGGCCACCGTCTTCATCGGCCGGGCGATCCGTCTGGCGGTGCTGCGCGGGCTGGCCGCCGAGGAACGGTTCGCCATCTTCCAGCATCAGCCCATGGACGGGCTGATGGTCCTGGAGCCGATAGGATCAGGCGGCGAGATCACCGACTTCCGCTGGACCTACGCCAACCCGACCGCCGAGCGCATGGCCTCGGCCGCGACCTCGGACCTCGTGGGAAAACGGCTGCTCGATGTGTTCCCCAACCAGGTCGGCCGGGACATGCTGCGCCGCTTTGCCGCCGTGCTGCGTGACGGCGCTCCGGACGAGATGGAGATGCGACACCTGGTCGACGGCCAGGAGCTCTACCTTCGCTCCAGCGCCATGCGCGCCGACGGCCGCGTGACCGTCGCCTTGCGGGACGTGACCGCCCAGCGGACGTCCGAGAACGCGCTGAGGGCCGGAGAGGCGCAGATCCGCGCCCTGGTCGACAGCCTGCCCCAGCTCATCTGGTCGTGCCGGTCGGACGGCCATTGCGACTATCTCAGCCCGCAGTGGCTGGCCTTCACCGGCCTGCCCGCCGAGCAGCACTACGGCGATGGCTGGCTCGATGCAGTGCATCCGGAGGATCGCGACGCGGCGGCCGAAGCCTGGAGCCAGGCGGTGGCCGGCGGCCTGCCCTACAACATCGACTATCGCCTGCGCCGCCGCGACGGGGTCTGGCGCTGGGTGAGCGCCCGCGCCTCCGCCGTGCGCAACGACAACGGCGAGGTGCGCCGCTGGTTCGGCACCAGCAGCGACGTGACCGAGATCGTCGAGGCGCGGGAAGATCTGGAAACCCGCTTCGCCGAGCGCTCCCAGGCGCTGGAGCGCAGCCTGGCCGAGCGGGCCGAGGCCGAGGCCGCCCTCGCCCAGGCCCAGCGGCTGGAGACCGTCGGGCGGCTGACCGGCGGGGTGGCGCACGATTTTAACAATCTCCTGACCGTCGTGATCGGCGGGCTGGACATGATCCTGCAGCATCCGAACAACCCGGCCCGGGTCACGCGTCTGGCCGAGGCCGCCTTGGCGGCGGGCCGTCGGGGCGAGCGGCTGACGCGCCAGCTCCTGGCCTTTTCGCGCCGCCAGGAGCTGACGCTGGAGGTGGTGCGGCTGGCCGACCTGATCGACCAGATCGACCCCCTGATCCGCCGCGCCGTCGGCGAGGCGGTTGCGCTCACCATCCGGTGCGAAGGCGATGTGGGGGCCAGCCGGCTCGACGCCGCCCAGTTCGAGGCGGCCCTGCTGAACCTGGTCGTCAACGCCTCGGACGCCGCGCCGTCGTCGGGCGGCCACGTGGAGATCGCCCTGGAGCGCCGCAACGTCCCCGCAGGCGCCGTCCCAGGAGCCGCCGCGGGCGATTATGTCATGGTCTCGGTCTCCGACAACGGCGCGGGCATGTCGCCGGAAACCCTGCAACGCGCCTTCGAGCCCTTCTTCACGACCAAGGACGTCGGCAAGGGCACGGGGCTCGGCCTCGCCCAGGTCTACGGCTTCGTGCAACAGGTGGGCGGCGTGGCCACGATCGACTCCTCCGTCGGTTTCGGCACGACGGTCTCGCTGTATCTCCCGGCCGTCATGGCCCCCGCGGTCATCGAGGCCGCGCCGCCCGACATGGATCGCTCGGGTCTGGCCACCGGAACCCGGGTGTTGCTGGTCGAGGACGATGCGGCGGTCCGCGCCGTGGTCGAAGGCCTGCTCTGCGACTTCGGTTGCCAAGTGGAGGGCGCGCCCGACGCGCGCACCGCCCTGCGCCGGCTGCAGGCCAATGAGACCTTCGACCTCCTGATCTCCGACATCGTCATGCCCGGCGGGATGAGCGGGGTGGAGTTGGCCGAGGCCGCCCAGAACCGCGATCCGGAGCTGCCGATCCTGCTGACCAGCGGCTATGCCGGCGACCGCCTCGGTCAGGGGGCGGCGGACCTGCGATGGCCCCTGCTCCGCAAGCCGTTCCGCGCCGAGCAACTGGGCGCGGCCATAAGGGACGTGCTGGAACGGCGGGTCGATGCCTAGAGCGCGTTCCGCAGAAGTGGAAACCGGTTTTGCGATCAGAACGCGCTCAAACCTTTGAATCTAGAGCACGATTCAACGATCAGACGATTCCGTCTGATCGCATCGTGCTCTAGGCGGTAAGCTCGACCCCGTCGCGGCGCAGGGTGCGGGCCTTGAAGGTCCCGGCCGGCGGCGGTGCGAACAGGGCTGGCGACGGCGCCATCAGCCAGTTCATGCCGTCCTCGGGCGTAAAGGTGACGATCTGCCGATCGTGGTAGCCCGCAAGGTCCGGACCGGGCTCGGTCGTCAGCAGAGAGAAGCATCCCTCCCTCACGATTCCGGCTATCCAGAACCATTCCTGGAAGTTTCGGCAGAAAAGGTGCCGATCCTTGAGCTTCACGCCCGCCTTTTGGGGCGCCGTGTACTCGAAGAATCCGTCCGCCAGGACCAGCACCCGATCGCTCCGGGAGAAGTCACGCCCCTCTGACCGGAAGTTGAACACTGGCGCGCCCCGCGGCCCCGGCCAGGCCCAGGTCATGTCCTCGCCCTCCAGGGCCTCCCCGGCCAGGCGCACGACGAAGGCGCTGTCGCGGATGCGGATCGAGGGCTGTGCCTCGAGCTTGTTGGAGATCCGCCCGTCCTTCCAGCGGAACAGCGGCAGCCCTCGGCGATCGAACTCCTCGATCGCATCCTGCAACAGCTTGTGGCGCTGGAACTCGTTGCACATGGCGCGAAGGCTAAACGAAAAGGGCGGCCGCGTCGCCGCGACCGCCCTGCAATCGACCCGTAAAGGGCGTGAGCCTTAGGCTTCCTCAGCCGCCGGCTCGTCCTTCTTCGAAAGGTCTTCGCCGGTCTCCTGGTCGACGACCTTCATGGACAGGCGGGTCTTGCCGCGATCGTCGAAGCCCAGGAGCTTCACCTTCACGCTCTGACCTTCCTGCAGGACGTCCGAGACCTTCGCGACTCGCTCGTTCGAGATCTGCGACACGTGGACGAGGCCGTCCTTCGCGCCGAAGAAGTTCACGAAGGCGCCGAAGTCGACGACCTTCACGACCTTGCCGGTATAGATCGCGCCGATTTCCGGTTCCGAGGCGATCGACTTGATCCACTCGCGGGCGGCGTCGATCTTGGCCTGCTCGGCGGCGGCGATCTTGATGGTGCCGTCGTCGGCGATGTCGACCTTGGCGCCGGTCTTCTCGACGATCTCGCGGATGACCTTGCCGCCCGAACCGATGACTTCGCGGATCTTGTCGACCGCGATCTTCATGGTCTCGATCTTCGGCGCGAACTCGCCCAGCTCAGCGCGGGGCGCTTCCATGGCCTTGGCCATTTCGCCGAGGATGTGCTTGCGGCCGGCGTTAGCCTGCTCGAGCGCCTGCTTCATGATCGCCTCGGTGATGCCGGCGATCTTGATGTCCATCTGCAGCGAGGTGATGCCGTCTTCGGTGCCGGCGACCTTGAAGTCCATGTCGCCCAGGTGGTCTTCGTCACCCAGGATGTCCGACAGGACCGCGAAGCCGTCGTCCTCGAGGATCAGACCCATGGCGATGCCGGAGACCGGCTTCTTCAGCGGAACGCCCGCGTCCATCAGGGCCAGCGAGGAACCGCAGACCGAGGCCATCGAGGACGAACCGTTGGACTCCAGGATCTCGGAGACCAGGCGGATCGTGTAGGGGAAGTCCTCGTTCTTCGGCAGCATCGGGCGGATGGCCCGCCAGGCCAGCTTGCCGTGACCGACCTCGCGGCGCCCCGGAGCGCCCATGCGGCCCGTTTCCCCGACCGAGAAGGGCGGGAAGTTGTAGTGCAGCATGAACTTCTCGAAGTACTTGCCTTCGAGGGCGTCGATCAGTTGCTCGTCGTCGCCGGTGCCCAGGGTGGCGACCACCAGGGCCTGGGTTTCACCGCGGGTGAACAGGGCCGAGCCGTGGGCGCGCGGCAGGACGCCGACTTCCGAGACGATCTGCCGAACCTTGTCGACGGTGCGGCCGTCGATACGGATGCCGGTGTCCAGGATGTTGCGGCGCACGACGTCGGCTTCCAGTTCCTTGAAGACCGAGCCGAGCTTGTCGGGCGCGATGCCGGCCGGGTTCTCGTCGGACTTCCCGAACTGTTCGGTGGCCTTGGCCTTGGCGGCCGAGACCGCGTCGTGGCGCGGGCCCTTGGCGACGATCTTGTAGGCCGCAGCCAGGTCCTTGCCGATCAGCTTCTTCACTTCCGCCTTGATGGCGTCGGTGTCTTCCGGAACGAATTCGAAGGGTTCCTTGGCGGCGTGCTCGGCCAGCTCGATAATCGCCTCGATCACCGGCTGGATGCCGTTGTGGGCGAACATGACGCCCTTCAGGACCTCATCTTCGCTGAGTTCCTGGATTTCCGATTCCACCATCATCACGGCGTCGCTGGTCGAGGCGACGACCAGGTCCATGGCCGATTCCTTCTGCTCGTCGAGCGTCGGGTTCAGCACGTACTCGCCGTTGATGTAGCCTACGCGGGCCGCGCCGATGGGGCCCATGAACGGAGCGCCGGAGATCACCAGGGCAGCCGAGGCCGCGACCATGGCGACGATGTCCGGGTCGTTCTCGAGGTCGTGGGCCAGAACCGTGGTCACCACCTGGACTTCGTTCTTGAAGCCCTTGACGAACAGCGGGCGGATCGGACGGTCGATCAGGCGGGAGGTCAGGGTTTCCTTCTGGCTCGGCGCGCCTTCGCGACGGGGGAAGGAGCCGGGGATCTTGCCCGCGGCGTAGAATTTTTCCTGGTAGTTGACGGTCAGCGGGAAGAAGTCCTGACCGGGCTTGGCGCTCTTGGCGTAGACGGCGGTCGCCAGGACCATGGTCTCGCCATAGGTGGCCAGGACCGCGCCATCGGCTTGACGGGCCATGCGGCCGGTTTCGAGGGTCAGCGTCTTGCCGCCCCACTCGATCGTCTTGCGTTTGATATCGAACATTTTTGCTTCTTTCTCATCCCGCGGGCGTATTCCCTACGGGGGCGGACAGGGCGTCGGGGTTCCGAAATCCTCTCCAGACGAACAGGCGATGAGGATTGCTTTGGAACCCTCGGCGTATGACGAGCGGTCCAGACCATGGACCTCTCGGACGGCCGCTTTGTTCCCTCGGCCTGTTACGAGGGAAGCGGCGCTATGGTTTCGGCCTGATACGCAAAGCCCCCGGTTTCCCGGGGGCCGACCTGGTGGTCTTAGCGACGCAGACCCAGCTTTTCGATCAGAGACTGATAGCGGCCCTCGTCGGACTTCTTCAGGTGATCGAGCAGCGAACGGCGCTGGGAGACGAGCTTCAGCAGGCCCCGGCGCGAGTGGTTGTCCTTCTTGTGGGTCTTGAAGTGCTCGGTGAGGTTGGCGATGCGCTCCGAGAGGATCGCAACCTGCACTTCGGCGCTTCCGGTATCGCCTTCGGTGCGGCCGTGGGCTTTGATGAGCTCGGCCTTACGCTCTAGCGTGATCGACATCGGTTAGTCTCCGCTCTTGTCCAGATGAAAGA